>NZ_SLTL01000011.1:0-177972 GCF_014858585.1 Paenibacillus sp. 23TSA30-6
TGTATTAGGCACGCCGCCAGCGTTCGTCCTGAGCCAGGATCAAACTCTCCATTAAAGACCAACCGAAGTTGGTATATAGAAAGAGCGATGTGCTCATTTTGAAACTGACGAGATAAAATATCTCTTTTACACTCCGATTTCATACAACCTTGCGGTATGCACCGAGATCTTCGTGGTTGATTTTGCGAACAAAATCATTTACTCACTCGTTGTTCAGTTTTCAAAGATCAAACATTTCTTTTTCGCTGTCTTTTTCAGCAGCTATAAGATCATATCATGTGCGTTTCAGAAATGCAAGCTTTATTTTTTCTTCTTTTATAAAGATTATTTTAACCAAGCTTTTCATTTTTGAAACGGCTGTTTTGTTGTCAGCTAAAATAATATATCATATATCCAAGTAACTTAGCAAGTACTTTTTTATTACTTATTAAAATCATCTTTTGGCCTTATCAAAGTCAGCCAAGGGGCAATAGCCCCTCACGTTTTAGCTGGTAACTCCTTCGGGTTCAAATACTTCCGCAGGCCAGTGTAACTCCACACCTTGGCAAAGAAGCCTGCTTTGAAAATGCCCCAGATGCTCTGCCGATTCGCTGACTTCTATCGGGAATACTCCGTTGGAGACACAATAAGCCGCCAGACTACCCGCTGATTCACCTATATTCCACTCCGTGGGGTGCAGCCGATAGCAACCATTTGCGATTTGAGTCATCCCTATATTTTTACAGGCGGGAAGCAGATTACGCACTCTTACCGGAATAAGGGAGCCTAACGGAATTTCATAAGGGTAATTAGGAATGTAAAATGTCCGCTGAGATACAGTGGTCGGATGGAGGTCCAAATGATAGCTGCCTACACCTACGCTGTCCGCGTATCGTTTGGACCCATCCGTTCCACGAAGCTCACGACTTACATCGAACTCTGATATCGTATACTTCGCTCGAATTCGGCGCGATTCGCGAATATAGGGGGTTTTAGCCAGACCATCTGAGGTACCAAGGAAATCTCCACGAGGCCGAATGCCCGGATAACCGAATCCTCCATCTAACCGGGGTGCTTCGGTCTGGAGCCAATAGATTAAAGAACGGGTCAATTCACGTGCGCCTTCTCTATGTCTTTCCTGCTCCTGAGCGGTAACACCGATTAACGGACCGAGGTAATAATCATTTTGCGCCCAGTTTAAAAGAGTTACCTCTCCATCATTTAACGGTTTACTCCATATAGAAGGGTCCACAATGCGACGGTAATCCCACAGAGATACAATGCCCTGATCGTTAGGAAACAAAGTGAACTGTTTTAGTTTACTGGTATCATCCGCATCCGTAGCAAACCAACTCAAAATCGGGAAACGGGAAAAGGAAGGAATATAATTCCTCCAAAAATCGTATTGTAGCGGTCGCTTTATAATGAAGCTTCCATGCGGAATGTAATCCACGGCTGCCACATGTGTGATGGATTGCATATCCATAGGGTCAGCGCAATCCAGCGCATGAGGTTCACCTGTATCATCCCGCGACTCTGCTCCACTCGTATGCTCCACCCCCGCCAGCGGAAGAAGATCTCCGCACTCTGTGGCATCCAAATAAAACGTTCCGCGCAGCACCATCACCCCACACCCATCATCAAGGCTATCCGAGGTACGAACAGTTACGGAAGAAATGCAGTCTCCATCCGTTTGAGCAGCTACGGGCACGGTGTGGTAATATACACGAACACGCCCCGTATTCAAATAGGGAGCAAGCATATCCTCAAGCACCCGCAGAGCAACTCGTGGCTCATGAGCCAGACGGCTTACCCAACCGTTACCGGGATTAAGAATCGGGTCATTTTGGGCTTCTTCCGTTAAAGGATAGTTCTGACGGTAATAGTCACGCACACGATTACGGAACTCACGGTATGTTGCTGTGCAGCCAAACTGTTCGATCCATCGATGCTCATCCGGGGGGACGGCCTGTGAAGTCAACTGTCCTCCCAACCAGTCCGTCTCCTCCGTTACGATGACTCTCATGCCAGCCTTCGCTGCCGCAAGAGCTGCCGATGTTCCTCCCAGACCTCCGCCAATCACTACAATGTCGGTATCAAGCCGATTTTGCGTCATGGTTCGTTCCCCTCTCATGCTTGTTCTAGGAATCCGTTAGTTCAAAAGCAAGCCGTGCCGCACCAATGATGCCAGCGCGATTACCCAGTAACGCCCGGTTTACTTCCGTTCCGACTCCCAGCTGTTGTAGATGCTTTTCCAGCAAGGGCCACCAGACTTCTCCCGCGTCTGCTACCCCTCCGCCTACGATAATAGCCTCGGGATCAAGGGTGACCGAGATATTGGCCAGAAGTACGGCTAAATCTGCGGTGTAATCGTCCAGTACCTGAAGCGCCTCCGGGTGACTGCGAACAGCCTCCTTCATGATCTCAATTCCCGATCGATACTGTTTACCTGTGTGTTCTCTGCCCCGGCGTAACAGTGCGCTACCTGATACATACTGCTCGGCGCAGCCCTTTTTTCCACAATTGCAAGGAAGGCCTCTTGGGAATAAAATACTATGCCCCCAATCGCCGCCGCTCCAATGAGCCCCTCGGCACAACAAACCATCTTCCATATATGCGCCACCGACGCCTGTTCCCAAGGTGAGCATGACCAAGCGTCGCTTGCCCCTCCCCGCTCCCTGCCATGCTTCTCCTAGCAAAGCGGCGTTCGCATCATTGTCAGCAACAGCACGTAAGGCGAGATTCTCCCTCGCCCATGTTACCAAGTGTGTACCTTGCCAGCCGGGGAGATTATCCGTGGCATACACGACTTCACCGCTCTCCACGTTTACTCTGCCAGCCGTAGCAATCCCTAGAGCGCCGATGTCGTTATTGCCAATGGTGCTGATGTCTCTCAAGGAGCGTTTCAGTCCTTCCACAGCTTCTGATACCCGTGAGAGTACCCAATCACGCCCGCGAGAAGCATCCGTATCCAGCCGGATTTCATCCAGCACCGCACCATCCCGTGCCACTACGGCTGCCTTCACCGATGTACCTCCAATATCGATCCCTATGACTCTGTTCACAGCATCTGCCACTACAGCGTCCTCCTTGTTGCCAAACGATATCTACAAACACGCTCTTTTACGTAAAGCTTCTATAATAGCAAGTCATATACCACAACAATAACTAACGATAGGACACAGCCTAATAGACCAGTTCTCCGCTTTAAAACCTCAATAGCTTCGTTCAATGACCGCCCTCGCTGTTTTTTCCTTCATCAGTTTGGTATGACTCGTGTACTTGCGAGCAAGTCCTTCGCAGATGAGGTCAATGACGAATAGCTGCGAGATTTTGGCTCCAATCGAACCGCCCTCGATCGGAGCTTCCTTACCTGCGGTGAGCAGCACGATATCCGCAATGGAGGTGATGGGCGATTTTGCATAATTGGTGATCGCGATAATGGTCGCGCCGTTTTGCTTGGCTTTGTGCAGCATGTCGTTCGTATCCAGCGTACTTCCCGAAACACTGATACCAATAGCCACATCTCCGGGCTTCATGGACACCGCCATCATCGACTGAATATGTCCGTCTGCCACGGCTTCGGCACGCCGCCCGATTCGTAAGAAACGGTTTTTGGCATCCTGCGCGGAAATTCCCGAAGCACCTACACCAAAAAATTGAACATAGCCTGCCTGTTCGAGACACGCTATCGCACGCCCAAGCTCTGAACGGTCCAGCAGTCCCATACTAGAGTGCAAAATATCGAGCATATTGTGATACACCATGCGGGTAATATCATGTTCGTTGTCCGGGTCGGTGTTTTCCCCACCCGTATCGGTTTTGCGATAAGTCTGGTTTTGCGCCAGGGACAGTCGGAAATCCTGATAACCTTTAAAACCGATTTTCCGGCAAAAGCGCATGACGGTCGTCTCGCCTGTACCTGCAAAATCAGCTAACTCCGTCACGGAGAAATATATGATATCTGCCGGGCGCTCCAGTACGCATAAAGCGACCTTTTGTTCCGATTTTGTTAATGAAGGAAAGTACGTATTAATTCGGTCGTTCATCTCCATAGATGCATTTCACTGCCTTCCTTGCTGCATCGGCAAACCGCTGCGTAATTAATTGGGGTCTGGTAATCGCCGAGCCTACAACCACTGCATATGCTCCCAGCCGGAATGCTTCTTCCACCTGCGCAGGCTCATGGATTTTGCCCTCCGCAATTAAAGGCACGGGAACCAACTCCGACGCTCTCCGGACCAACTCCAGATCGGGTCCATCGATCTGAGCAGAGTAGGGCGTATAACCAGATAACGTTGTGGATACGCAGCTTATACCGAGGGAAGCGGCATGAAGCGCCTCCTCCAGTGTGGATATATCCGCCATGGAAGCCACTCCATGGCCGTGGGCGTAATCTATGAGCTGCTTCAGCCTGCATCCCCCTGGGCGCGGACGCGATGTAGCATCCAGGGCGATGATATCCGCGCCCGCGTCCACCAGTTCCTCCATCTCTCGGAGGGTGGGCGTAATGTAAATATCGGAATCATCATAATCCCGCTTGATCAGACCGATGACTGGCAGGGAAAGCGCCTGTTTGATCGCACGCACATCTGCTGCGCCATTGGCGCGAATGGCCACGGCTCCGCCCTGCTGAGCGGCGCGTGCCATTTTGACCATGGAATCCGATCCGTGCAGCGGTTCATCGGGTAGCGCCTGACAGGATACGATCAGGCCATGCTGAACTTTTGATAATACAGCTTCCATTCCCATTGGGATCACCCTCTCTCTTCGACATGGTGCCGTACGGTCAATCCGACTTCAAAGGTGCGGTTCCACGGCATATAGCAATCTGTAATTTCCACGTGGCCCTCCGGCCCGTTTACATATTCGTCGAGCGCCTGCTCCAGTCGTCCGCGAATGACCGCAGCAACCGAACCTCTCTGTCCATCGAGCATAAGCTTGTTGAAGCCCATTTGTTCCACAATTCCATTATTCATGGCGGTACGCACCACAGCGCAATAACATGCATCTTCGGCGTAACGCAACGCCAGAAAATCCAGATGCTCTGTTGTAGGCCCGTAGTGGCTATACAGCATGGACTGGGCAATGACGGTTCCCAGCGTATTGGAGCTGGTGTTCCAGCCGGCATAACCTGCCAGCTCAAAAAGCAGCCCTTTTTGCTTCAAAAGTCTAAGCAGCTTAAGATCAGCTCCGTTGGCATAGCCTACATCAGCCACTGCAATGTTTTTACCTGTATGTCGCAGCATATGGGCGCCGTATTCAACCAGCTCCACCACGTTTCGGTATACATCATATCCGGCCATTGCACGCTGTTGAGATGATGCTTCTGCCATCGTGTCTCCGGGCGTGTTAGCCAACAAAATCAAATCAGCCTCTGCCGCTGAAGAAGCGATCAATCCGCCTGCCGCCATAATCTGATATTTTAACGTTTCATAAAAATAACGATCCTCAAAAAGCGGAATCACGAATGCTCCCTGCAAAGCGGACAGCCTTGGATAGACAAGCGGCACAGCATTCTTCGCCTGGTTCACCCACCGCGCCAGCAGCGTACAGCCCACTTCGTCTGCCCCCGGGTACATGTACACACTCAAATCCAGCCCAAGATCGGAAATACGATTTCTTAGCCGCTGCTGATCCTTAGCGGTATAGCCGTAGGGAGCAGAATCATCTTGTGGAATGATCATAAAATCAATGATACCCTCTGCTACCAGCTCCAGTGCGGCTTCATTGGCTTCCAGATTCACACGGCGACGGCCCAGGTAATCCTCCAGTATCTCTACAGGCAGACGTTCGTTGATGTCGGATAATTCAAGAAGCTCCTCTGCGGTAGCAATTCCCAGTTCCTGACGATGCTCAATAAAGCCCTTCCTGAATATCTCGCGTCCCCAATCGGCGTAGTAATCCGGTTCTTCGTCAGCCAAAGAATATTGCGGACAACGCATAATCAGTTGAAAAGCATATAAGGTCATCTGCGGATAAAGCCGCTTGAGCCTGCGAAGTCGATTCACCTTGTCACCGACCTGCTCACTTGTCATTCCATGCAACCGGGACGGTACGATTCCGCCGTACAGCAGCGTATCCATCGCAATAATAGCTCCATCCGCTCTCGTCGCACGCTCTTCTAGCCAAGCCCACAGTTGGGTCGTATCACCGGGGATTTTCTTTTGTCCCATCCATTCCATAGGGGGACGCTCGATTTCCAAATCTGTGCCCTGCGCCAGTAAATGAGGAAATTCATAATTACAGGGCCGCTCATCCAGCGGCACAAAAAGCACACGAGTGTTTGGCTTTACCATACGCTCCACCTCTCCTGAAAATTACCGTTATCCTAACGGCAAATGGTTATTTTCAGGGCAGCTATGCTGCCTTGGTTTCTTGATCATCAGCAAATGCTCACAAGATCAGTCGATACTTGCCTTGTTCATCCTGACCGACGTAGCCCCACCGCTCGGCTGCACGGATCGCCGGATCACTGCCGAGCCGAGCCTCTGTCTCCAGACAGGCAGTGATACAGCGCCGGAGTTCCACCACGACTTCGTCCGTCAGGAGCACAGGCCATTGCCTGCCAACCACTTCCTGCGGCGTAATGCTCTCCTCTGCCTGCGTACCGCTCTGCCGCTCGCTGCTGACCACAGCTTGGCGCAGCGTACGCCACAGATCAGCGTCCAGCTCGGCGCGTTCCAGCCACGGCGCGGCCTGTGCTACGAAGCCTGCCGCCAGATCATCGGCGGGTACTTGGCGCAGGACGCTCACGGCTTGGAGTAGCCGCTCAAAGTACATATCCAGCGCCGGGATATCGCGCAATTGCAAAGCAAGGTCCACGTCCTCATACGTGCTGCCGCCCAGTCGGCTGTTCCTGTTTTGACGGCAGAAAAACATCAGTTCCTCCGCGCGCGCTCCCGCTAACTCCCGCACAGCCCAAGCCCAAGAGAGTTCAGGCATGTACCGCTCACTGTTCCACATATAGTGGGACATCGTAATGAGCGTCACTTTGGAGCATTCCCACTGATTCATCGGGTTGGCTACCATACCGGTATGTCCGCAGTCTGGAAGCCCGGAATACCGCCCGCGCAGCGGATCGAGGAATAAGCGGTCACGGTCACAATCATTCACCGGAATGTTATCCCACAGCCACAGTTCATGCCCAAAGAACGCATGATTATCGGCAGCGTGCTTCCGACCGATATGCGGAGCAAACACAAAGTATCCGGTCCAGAACACCTTAATCTCCGGGTGCAGCCGCTCACGGAAATCCTTTTTGTATTCGGTATCCCAATACGACCAATATTCCGAAGGACAGACTGTCAGCGTAAATTCAGGTAGCCGCTCTGTCAGCCATGTATGCACCTTGTTCGTCAAAAAGACATGAGCGTGGCCCGAGCGGCCCAGCAAATGTCGATTTTCTCCTTTTAACACATAATCAATATCATCCATTAATATGGAAAAATGGCGCACACCAATGGCAATCACAGCCGCCAGCTTTTCCGTCAAACTGAGGAAATCTTCATCGCTGCCAAAGCTCAGGTCGTTCCCCGGACTGATGCAGTAATGAAAATCCACCTCATGCTGATCGCAGGTTTCCTTTAAATCGCTAATCTGCGCAAACGTGTCTTCCGGGTACGGCTCCCGCCATAGCTCCCGGTGATACGGGTCATCCTTGGGAGCATACATGAATGTGTTCATCCGATGCGCAGCCATAAAACGGACGGCATCCAGCCGATCCGCCAGGCTCCATGGTTCTCCGTAAAAGCCTTCAATAATCCCTCTGACCGGAAAAGAAGGCTCATCGCGAATAGACACTACTGGCAGTGTGCATCGCTCCTGTTCGACTTGAAGCAGCAAATACAGGGCATCCATGCCGTACTTAAGCCCTCTTTTATTAGCAGCATGGATTTCAATTCGACCTTCCTTGTGAATCTCCAAACGGTAGCCGTCTGCAACGAGCGCTCCATCGTACTCCAGTACCAGTTGCACGCTTCCCCGTGTTTCGGTCGGTACACCCGGTCCCGGAGGCAAGATCAGCTTGATCGGCCCGTCAGGGTCCAGAACGCCTTCATATTCCTGATTCATCCCGAAGCGGGAGGACAGCTCGCAAATCAAACGCGGTTCGGGTATAACCAGCTTTTCTCCACTGTCATACACATCACCAAAATAATATTGAGTCTCCTGCGTTGTTAGCCCCACACGGGAATTGGGCCGCGTTCCTTTCGCCAGCTCCATCGTAACCGTCTCCCCTTCCATTCACGGATCGTCCGTATCCGATATTTCCGTCTATCCTTTTACTGCACCCGCCAAGCCTTCCATATAATAGCGCTGTGTGAACAGGAACAAGATAATGATCGGCAGTACCGAAATCATCGTGCCCGCTGCAATCCAGCCAAAGTTATAGGCAAATTGACCATTGAGATACGTCAGCGCAGCCGCCAGCGGGTATAACTCCGTGTCGTTCAGAATAACGATAGGCCACAGGAAACTGTTCCAGAACGACATAGCCTCCAGCAAAGAAATGACGGCGAGCGCTGGCTTCACCAGCGGTAGCACCAGCTGCCACCAAATTCGGAATTCCGAAGCGCCGTCCATTTTACCGGAATCACGCACATCGGTAGGAATATGGATAAACGTCTGCCGCATCAGAAAAATGTTGAACACAGAGACAGCTCCAGGCAGCACCACACCCAAATACGTATTGCCCAGATGAAGCCCCTGAATGGTCAGGTAATGTACGATGAACGACGTATATGAAGGAATAATCATGGTGGCAATCAGTAGCGTGAACACCAGATTTTTACCCTTAAAACGAAATACAGCCAAGGGATATCCCGTCAGACTGGCGAGCACCACATTAAAAATAACGCCAAGTGCCGTAATGATCACCGTGTTCAGCATATACTTCGGAAAGTTCATAAACTGCCACACCTGAACATAATTATCAAAATCAATAAAGGTCGGGAAAATGGCGGGCGGCGTGGAGAAAATGTTGCGGCCCGGCATGAGCGATACGCTGAGCAGCCATAGGAACGGTCCCATTAAAAAGAGAGCGAGCAGCACCAGCAGTACATAGATCACCGTCATCCTTACAACTCGCCCCAGGTTGCGCATGATGCGGCTATTTTCATTTTTCGGAAGGGGCGACTGTAGCATTTTGTCATCCTGTAGATTCATCAATAGGGATTGACACCGCCTTTCCTATTGAATCGGAATACGATAATACTGAGCACCCCAATCACTGCACCGACAATTAAACCAAGCGCCGAAGCATAACCAAAGTTAAACTGCTCCATCCCTTTTTGGAAAATATACAAGCTGGAGGTCAGCGTGGCTGTTCCCGGCCCGCCCTTGGTCAGTACATACACCTCATCGAACACACGAATAGCCGCCATGAGCGATATGAGGGTGCAGAACAGAATATAGGGTCTTAATAACGGGAGGGTAATATGGACGATCAGCCGCCAGCGGCTTGCTCCATCCACTCTGGCGGCTTCGTACAGGTCTTGTGGAATGTTCTGCAAACCAGCCAGATAGAGCATCATATAATACCCGAGTCCCTTCCACATCGTGATGAACATGAGTACATACAAGGCCAAAGAACTGTCCGACAGCCAGTGAATGTCCTTACTGATCAAGCCTGCCTGTATAAGCAAATAGTTCACAACGCTGTTATTGCCAAGCAACCAGCGCCAAATCAAGGCCACGGCTACCATCGAAGTTACAACAGGAATGTAGTAGGTCGTACGAAATATTTTAATTCCGGGTATACGGCTGTTCACCAGCACGGCCATCAGGATGGAGAAAATTTGGAGAAAGGGAACAATGAGCACGTATACTAATGAGTTCCAGATTGAAATGAGAAAATTGCGGTCCTTAAACGCTGCCTCGAAATTATCCAGACCGACATAATGGGTATCCGATATGACGGAGTAATCCGTCAATGCCAGCGGAATGCTGTAAATAATAGGCCAAAATACAAAGACGGCAAGCAATAACAGTCCCGGCGTCATAAAGGCCCAGGCCGTAAAGGATTCCGACCTCAACCATTTGATCATGCTGCATCACCACCCGATTTTGATAAATGAACAGGAGAGTCTTGATATGACTCCCCTGCTGTACCTATTGCTTTAAAATATCATTCACTTCCTGCTCCAAGGTAGTAAGCGTCTGTTTCGTGTCCGTTCCGTTCAATAAAATATTTTGAAAAGCACGCGTGACAGCGCTGTTCACGTCCTTGGCATTAGGCACACCGACCATGTAGTCTGTCGCCTTATCCAAACTTTGCGCGGATACCACTTTCGCTTGTGCTTCCAGCGATTTGTCCGACTGTGTGAAGTAGGGATCTTTAATGGAATCCTTCGTGGAAGGCAACGTATTGGCCGCTTTGGAAAAAGCCGTCTGGCTCTCTGCATTTGTCAGGAAAACAGCAAACTTCACCGCTTCACTCACATGTGCAGACTTGGTCGGTACGACCAGATCCATGGAGTTGGATAACCGTACATCGGCTTTACCTGTAGGTACAGGAACGGCGATGGTGTTCTTGTATACGTCCGGCGCAGCCGTTTTGATAAAGTTGATGAACGTCGGGCCTGCCAGCTCGAAAGCAACCTGTTCACCCGCATAATATTTCACTTGCTGTGAAAAATCAGCGTCCTCTTTGAGCACGACACCATCTTCCATCTGCTTTTTAAGATTATCAATCATGGTTACCGCTTCCGGTGTATTGAACGCCGCTGCTGTCTTTTCTTTATTCAAAATCGGAATCCCGTCTATGGCAAAAAGCTTGGATACAAGCTGCTGCACATAGCCTGCTTTGCCAATTTTTCTATTGATCTGGCGGCCCCACTCAGACAGTTCCGCCCGCGTTTTGGGCGGATGGGCAGGGTCTAATCCGGCAGCCTTTACCAGCTTCGTATTCATGTAGAGCACTTCCGTGCCGGTATACCAGGGTAGTGCGTAAGCCTTGCCATTAATAACGGTAGAATTATAAATACCCTCGAAATATGCGGCCTTTTCCTCCGGAGACAAATGCTCATTCATATCCACTACAGCACCCTTGGAGCCCATTTGGCTGGCAAATTCCGTATTGAGATTTACCACATCCGGACTGCTGCCGCTAGCGATACTCGTCAACAGCTTGTTGGTCACTGCGTCATAAGGGTAATCCTTCCAGTCAATTTTGACATTGGGATTCTTCTCCTCATAATCGGCAATCACCCGATTGAAATACGGGGTGAATGTAGGCTGTAGCGCAATGGTCCAAAATTGCAGTGTCACTTTTCCTCCGTTTACGTTGTTCGGGTTTGAGCCTCCGCCGCCGCAACTGCTTAGCAGCACAACCAGCACAAGCATGGAAACAAGCAACCGTAACCTGCCTTTCGCTTTCTTCGTCACATGGTGACCCCCTTATTCTTAGTTGATTAAGGCAAATTATAGCAGAAATACCGTTAGAGAAGGAACGTTTTTTCAATAAAATAAATTCAGAAGGAATAATTTTTCTTTTATTAGGCATCAAAAAGACGCCTCCGTTAGCAGAGACGTCTTTTTGATCATTGAACCTGTTGAAGGTTCAAGTCTATTTAATAATACGGGGCCATGAATACGTACACGAGTACCCCGGTCAAGCTGACATACAACCAGATCGGCATGGTCCAGCGTGCAATTTTACGGTGTTTTGCCACCTGCATCGTCCATCCCCACACAACTGTGAACAGGGCTAGTGGTACGATAATGGCAGCCAGTATGCTGTGTGAAATCAGCAACGTAAAGTAAATCGGCCGAATAATACCCACCCCGCCAAATTTTGCAGTGTCCGGCGAAATATAGTGGAAGGTCAGGTAGGAAAATAAAAATAAAACAGTGCTGGCGAAGGCCAGTAAAACAAATGTTTTATGCACTTTGACGTTCTTCTTGATAATGGCAACCAACGCCGCCACCAGAAAAATAAACGTGAAACTGTTAAAAATCGCATTCAACCTCGGGAAAATGGTGATATCGAAGCTAACACTACCCTGGTATCCAATCGGCGAAAAGAACAGCAGCAAAATAATCACGTTGGCTATGATGGAAACGGTGATAATCAAGGCTGTGAAATTACGTTTGCTCGTTGGAACGTACTGCTTGTCCTCACTCGCTTTATTCATAATGAGCGT
Source organism: Paenibacillus sp. 23TSA30-6 (assembly GCF_014858585.1). NCBI lineage: Bacteria > Bacillati > Bacillota > Bacilli > Caryophanales > Paenibacillaceae > Paenibacillus > Paenibacillus sp. 23TSA30-6. The sequence goes on from NZ_SLTL01000011.1 coordinate 12,123, forward strand.
CTCCTTCGTTTAAATTCAAACTTTTCGTTTTCGGTTGTGATAATAACCATACTATATTATATAGAACCTGAGGACGGCCTGTGAAGTGACAACAGTATGAACAATTTCACAGCCGAAGATTTGAAAATGTGCTTTAGCATCTTAGAATAACCATTTTCTTAACATATCAATAATAGAATACGGCCATTTCAGGGGCTTTATACACGCAAAAAAAACACCGGGAAGGCCTGAATACCTGTCCCGATGTTATGGTGTTTATGCACTTGTGGCGCGAGCGTTCCCCTTGTTTACTGCTGCCAGACGTCACTATATTCTTGATGACGCTTGAACAGGGCCAGTGCGTACGAGCAAGCGGGAACGACCTTTTTATGCTGATCCCTCGCCATTTGCACGACTTTGTCAATCAGCTCCTTGCCGATCTTTTGCCCCCGCAGCTTTTCGGATACAAATGTATGGTCAATGACCAAGGAATGGTCATCTATGGATTTATAGCCTACTTCCGCAACCACCTGTCCATCATCCACCATGACTACCGCATGGTCCTCCTCGCGAATTTGTCTCATGAAACCGAGCCCCTTTCTGCCGACGATTAGATATCCTTATCATTCCCCGATTTGAGGTCCAACGAAACATCTCATACATAAAAAGAAGCCTGTCGTCGACACTATCCTTATTCCAAAAAGGCGAGGCGAGGTGTTGTATTTGCGTTCGGAAATGAAACCCGTTATCCCGTTTGAACCTGTGCAAAGTGAACAAATCCCTACGGAGGGCCTGTGGCGGTACGAAATAAAATGGGATGGCACGAGAATTTTGACATATCACAATCAGGATAGCACACGTCTGTTTAACCGGAAGCAGCATGAACGAACGCTTTTATATCCTGAACTCGCTTCATTCCCCTCATATTGCCAGGCTGAATCGATAATTCTGGATGGGGAAATGATCGCACTGGGAGCCGATGGGAAGCCCTCGTTCCATGAGATTATGCGACGCGACCTGATTCGCAGAACGGATCGGATTCAAGCGGCTTATAAAGCTGTGCCCGCTACATATATGCTATTTGATATCGTGTATCTGAATGGCGTATGGGTTCACCGCAAACCATTGGTAGAAAGGCTCGAATTATTACATCAGGTCATCCTGCCGAATGAACGGGTTCAACTGGCGCCTGCACATCCTGATGGACAAGCTCTGTTTCAGGTGATGCGCAGCGAAGGGATGGAAGGTATGGTATGCAAACGTTTGGACAGTCCTTACACATTTGGCGGGAAGGATGGGCGATGGGTTAAGGTCAAGAATTACGGCGATAGCATCGCTGTCATTGGAGGCTACACTTTAAACGGAGGTGTCATCAATGCTGTGTTGCTGGGGCTGTACGACAAGCAAGGAAGGCTGCGCTACATTGGACATGCAGGCACAGGGAAGCTTACGCGAGAGGACTGGCGTCAGCTTACGGAGCGACTGAGACCGCATACCATTTCAGCGCGGCCTTTTGTCAATGAGCCGGAACGTCATCGGGATGCAATATGGGTACAGCCTATGTATACCGCCAAGATTCAATACAGTGAGTGGCGATGGCAGGAAGGGCGTACCCTCCGCCAGCCCTCTATACAGGCTTTTGTAAATCAGGACGCAGGGCAGTGCATTGGACCTTGGTCATGATAAGTTGTGCAGATATATTGAAAAAAGCGGAATAAAGTTTGTATAAATCATTGCAACCAGTGGTTAATTAAATTACAGTTAACTAATTAACTACATCGAGGTGGATCGCATGTTCTTTTTCTTGGACTCCGAAATTCGTCAACTGGCCTATAATCTGTTTCCAGGTGGCAATAAACCGATTGGTGTTTTGGTAGAGCTATTTTCTATAACGTATGAAATTCGTAAAGGCATGGAGAAACGTTCACGTGAATTCGGGCTCTCCTATGGGCAATATATAGCACTTTGTGTGCTTTCTGCGCAAAGAGACGAAATGTCATCCCCTTCTGCATTGGCTGAGAAGATGGGTGTAAGCCGGGCAGCGATCAGTTCCATGGTCATTTCCCTTGAACAAGATGGCTACATTAACAAATACGATGATCCGAATGACAAGCGTGGCATCTTTGTTTCTCTGAACGATAAAGGAAGAGGCAAGATCAATCAAATGGACCCTTTTTTCATAGGACTGGCCTCACGCCTGTTGTCGGACTTTAGCGAGTCGGAAATCTGCCAGTTTGAAACCTATCTGTCACGCGTACGGTCTGCATTTGAAGATGTAAAAGGTTCGCGTCTAACTGATCCCAGGGAGGGAGAAGAAAAATGGTGCGAAGACTGAAACAAAGGCTGTTCGTGAAGCTTGCGCGTATATCCGCTGGCAGAATGGTGGCGGCGTCTGATTTCAAGCCATCTCATTCTCCGAAGGTGCACCGGGAGGAACGAATCATCCCTACTTCTGTAGGTGACTCCAGGGTACTTGTATATGAGCCTGCCAACCGGACTGGCGACCCACTGCCTGTATTCGTCAATTTTCATGGTAGCGGCTTTGTGATGGGCAGTGCAGAAATGGATGATGCCTGGTGCCCGGTCATTGCCGAACGTGCCAATTGTGTCGTCGTTAATGTCGATTACCGCTTGGCCCCGGAGCATAAATTCCCTATTCCGTTACAGGAGAGCTATGATGTTACCAAATGGTTGTACAAGCATCCTGATGTACTGAACGTCAATCCCCAGCTCATTGCCGTCGGAGGACATAGTGCGGGCGGAAACCTTGCCGCAGCGATTTGTCTAATGGCCCGGGATCGCAAGGAATTTCCCATCGTATATCAGGTGCTGGATTATCCTCCTCTGGATATCGCCACTGATCCGAAGCTGAAGCCTCAATTCGAGCAGGCGATTCCGCCGCGTATCGCAAAAATTTTTAATGACAGCTATTTGCACACGTCGGATGAGGCACGAAACCCGTTGGTTTCGCCTGTTTATGCAGAATCACTACATAATCTTCCACCTGCACTGATTATAACCGCCGAGCTGGACTCCTTGGCCGACGAAGCCGAGTTATACGCCAAACGGCTGATTGAAGCGGATGTACCCGTGACCTATAAAAAATATATGGGCGCTGCCCATGCCTTTACACATAGCGGTGATCTCGCCCTAGCCGAGAGCGCCTGGCATTTGATGAGTGATCAGTTGAAAATGGCCTTTGAATTTCGCATCGGAGATGTACTGTCGGAACTAAAGAAATAAAAAAAGTAGCCCCCGCCTCCGCTGCTATAATGCAGTGCTGGATTCAGGTGGCTTCTTTTGTATTGTAGCCTGCTTCCGAATTACAAACTGTTAAAAGCGTCTGTCAATACAGGTACGATCTGCGATTTGCGGGATACGACACCTTTCAGAACGGCTTTGTTGTCGTCAAGCTGCACATTGTAGGCTTTTTCGACCGCTTGTGCTTGGCTTCCCAGCGCAATACCAATGGAATCACTGTTCACAATATCTGTTACAACGAACAGGAACAGGTCCAGGTTTTTAGCTGCAATTGTTTGGGACAGCGCTACTTCCAGCTCGGACTGACGGGACAGCACGTCGTTCACATCTACCGCGTTCACTTGCGCAATTTCCACTTTGCGTCCGTTCATCTGGAATTCCTTCGCATCCAGACTCACCAGCTGTTCAATCGTGTGACGGCTCAGATCAGCCCCTGCTTTAAGCAAGTCAAAGCCATAGCTATCTGCATCCACACCAGCGATTTCAGCCAGTTCACGGGCAGCAGCTACGTCTTGGTCGGTGCAGGTTGGGGATTTGAACAACAGGGAATCGGAAATGATCGCGGACAGCATCAGACCTGCGATTTCTTTCGGAACCGCTATCCCGTTTTCCTTGTACAGCTTGTTCAAAATCGTGGCTGTGCAGCCTACAGGCTCAGCGCGGAAGTACAACGGCTGGCTTGTTTCAAAGTTAGCGATCCGGTGATGGTCGATGACTTCAGTTACACGCACTTTGTCAATGTCAACCGCACTTTGCTGGCGTTCATTATGATCGACCAGAATAACGCTGTCTGTTTCCGCAGCAACCTGTTCAACCAGACGCGGCGCACTCACTTTGAAATAATCCAGTGCATACTGCGTTTCCCCGTTTACCTCGCCCAGCCGAACCGGCTCCACGTCCGCACCCAGTTTGGTTTTCAAGTCTGCATAAGCAATAGCTGAGCAAATGGTATCCGTATCCGGATTTTTATGCCCGAAAATCAATGTTTTTGCCAACATAATCGACTCCTTTGCACTAAGCATTTTATATCCTCATAAAATATCAACAATTCCAATGCAGATTATATCATTAAATCTCGTATTCTCCCATTCCCCTTTGAATGATTTCAAAAGTAATCTATTAAATTCATAACATTTCCATGGAATATGCACGTGAAGTTAACCTTATTTTTTCTAAAAATATAAAAAATATATAGTAATATATCCCACTAACATGGTAAGATATTCCTCAAAACTGGCAAGTTAGTCACCAGTGGTCAATTCTATCATTTGAATCTTGAGGGAGGCGTGAGAACTTCGACAGTGGCTTCAAATCCTAGTATGTAGACAAATCATATTTTGATTGAAAAGAGGGAAATCTTTGAAAAAGCCGATCATTTTGAGAAAAATTCCTGTCGTAACACTCGCTCTTGCCTTGACGGTAAGCTTGTCTCTTCCATCTGTCAGTTCTGCTGCTACCGTAGACCTGCAAACCCGTTCATTTTTAGAAGCACAGGAAGCTTTGACTTCCGAAGCAACACCGGCGTTCATTTCGCCAGAGCTGAGTACCACTTCCTCCCAGCAGGTCAGAGTCATCGTACAGCTTGATGGCGAACCGCTAGCCGTGGACAAATATGCGGCACAGTCGGGCAATCAGACTTTCACAGCACGATCCGAGCAAAAAGCGGAAGCCGCTATCGTCAATGAGCAAACAACGTTCGTGGATAGAGCGGCAGAGCACAGCATTCCCCTCCAGGTGAATTACCAGTACAATACGGTACTTAACGGTTTGGAGGTTACGCTTCCAGCCAACAAAATTCCGGAACTGGCAAAGCTGCCAGGCGTAAAATCCATCCATGAAAACAAAACGTACTATTCCATCCCCGTACAGGACCCGCCGACACTCACCGCCAGCGAAGCGACGTATGATAACGCACCGCTGGATCAAATTGGCGTTCCTGAAGCCTGGGCTAAAGGTTTGACAGGCGAAGGGATTAAGGTTGGGGTTATTGATACCGGGATCGATTATGAGCACCCGGATTTGAAAGCAGCTTACAAGGGTGGATATGACTCTTTTGAGCAGGACAATGATCCTTACGAGGAGCCCTTTCTTGAAAAAGAGAATGACCCGTACGGCACAGGTTTTGCCGGAACAACTCACGGTACGCACGTGTCCGGTACGATTGCTGGCCAGGCCGCTAATAAAACGGCAGATATTGTACAAAAGGGTATTGCCTATAAATCGGACTTATACGTATATAAAGTGCTTGGACGCAATACCAAAACCGGGCGTTCCTCCGGTTCCTCCGCACAGGTCATTGACGGTATTGAACGCGCTGTCAAGGATGGCATGAACGTGATTAACCTGTCCCTCGGCTCAGACTCCGAGAAGGACCCGAACTCCCCGGACTCCATTGCCATTAATAATGCGGTGCTTTCCGGTGTAGTTGCTGTCATTGCAAATGGTAATGCGGCACAAAACGGGAATTATTATTATTCGATGGGTTCCCCTGCATCATCCCAGTTGGCGATTTCTGTCGGTGCTGCCACTTCGCCGAGCAAAAGCTTCTCCGGCACAGCTTCAGTTACCCGCGACTCCTATTGGGAAGCGAATGGTGAATTGAAGAAAACAGTAACCGCCGATGCTTATGCGCATTACGGGTTTAATCTGATGGGCTGGGGGACAGGCCAAGAGGATTTTGCTTCAATTCTGGGAACTGCCCCTTATGAACTGGTATATGCAGATTTGGGGCAGCCTGATGATTTTGAAGGAAAAGATGTAGCCGGAAAAATTGTCCTCGTGTCACGTGGAAGCCTGACATTCGTGGATAAAATTGCAAATGCAAAAGAAAACGGCGCAAAAGCCGTAATCATTTTTAACGGGAGAGCAAAAACGACTGACATCACGCAGGCTGATTTGACAGACTCCATTCCGAGTCTAGATAGCTACGTAAACGCTAACCAGGGCGACAGCTTTGATTTTATTCCGACCTTTGATATGAAAGGTAAGGAAGGTCGCGCGCTGGCTAAACAACTCGTCGACAACGCCGGAGAAAAGTTCTCCGTCTCCTTCGGAGAGAAGTTTATTCGCACAGATAATGCAGGCAATACGATGGCTGGATTCAGCTCCCGTGGGCCAAACGGCGACGAACTGCTTAGCATCAAGCCGGATGTGAGTGCACCGGGGGTCGGCATTTTGTCAACCTATCCTGCTTTCGCCAAGTTCTATCCGGATGCCTCTTATGATCATGCTTACAAACGAAGCAACGGAACCAGTATGGCTTCTCCGCATGTAGCCGGACTTGCTGTATTGCTAAAGCAGCAGCATCCAAACTGGACGCCGTTCGATATCCGTGCCGCTCTGGCGAACACGTCGGATACGCTTTACGATGAGGCTCAAATCCAATACGATGTGTATTCCCAAGGTGCAGGACTTGTAAACATCGCCAATGCGATTCAGACCCCAGCCCTGCTGGAAACTGTTGAAAAAATTACGATTCTCGATAAGAACTTCAATCGGCAGGAGGTCGTGAACTACAATCCTTCCGCCAGCTTCGGGGTGTTAAAGCCAGGCAGTGATGCGAAGCAAATTCAATTGCAGCTTAAAAATCTGTCCGCAAACAGCGTACAGTATGAAGCCAGCTACATTTTGCATGATCATGTAACCTCTGATCCTGCCAAGCCCGTTACCACGCCTGACGTGAGCAATATCGCTGTTCAGTTGCAAGGTGTTGGCACGAATGGGGCGATCTCGGCCGAAGCGGGTAAATCCCAACCGTTCTTCCTGTCCGTACAGCCAAGCTCAAGTGCAGCTACAGGCGTATATGAAGGAGAAGTCATCCTGAAAAGCGCCGGACTGCCTACATTGCATCTGCCATTCGTCGTTCATGTCGGCAAGGAAAATCCGCCCACAGGCTTCGGCTTGCAGGATCTGAGTATAACCAACTCGATTATTTATCCAAACCGTACAGGTGCCCAACGCTCAACAGATCTTGCGTTCCGCCTGACCACGGATAAAACAAACCAAATAGCGCTCTATGTATATGGCATAGATGATAAATTAATTGGTCTTATTAATGGAATTACGACTTCCAAGGAACAAGGAGTTAACGCTCGTCTCAAGCAAGGAGCATACTCCTTCAAGGACATTGACGGAAGCTATGTCGAATACGATGCCAACGGAAAACCTGTTCTGGATGCCAGCGGTCAGCCCGTTATTCAGCATTTGAAGGACGGTGTGTATAAGCTGGAGGTTAATTCGCCGGAACTGAATGCGAAAGGCGAAGTCGAGACCAATACGGACGGCCCTAAATTTTTCACCGCTATGAAGGCCATTCGCGTCGACAATAGTGCCGCTTCCGGCAGCAGTAGCGGTGGAGGCAGTGGTGGAGGTGGCGGCAGAAGTAATACCACACCTTCCGCTTCAACCACGACCACAGCTACCCCTGTCGCTACATCTGCACCTTCACTTCAATCCGTAGTGAAGCAAGGACAGGCGGTAAAAGCGGTAGCCACAACCGTCGTGGTTAACAATAATGTACAGTCGCTGACTGTAAGCGATACAGACTTACAGTCAGCTATCACAGCAGCGGGCTCCAGCCCAGCAGCCATTGTCCTGTCGGCCAGCAGCCAAGCAGGTCAAACGACCAAAGCAGCGCTGACTTCCGCCCAACTGACAACGCTGGGCAAGGCTCCGGCAGGAAGCAGCCTGATCGTAAGCAACACAGGAGCTTCCCTGGCTTTGCCGATATCTGCTCTGAAAAATGCCCCTGCAGGTGCAGGCATTGAAGTGGTGATCAGCAGCCAGGCACAGGAAAGCAATACATTTACGAGCAAGCTGAAAGGGTCAACTGTGATTGGCACCCCTGTAGGGTTTGAAGCTAATGTTGTCACTGGCGGCAAGAGCGAACCGCTTAAGGTTGCGCCAGGACAGTTCATTAGTCGTTCCTTCACCGTACCTGGCCAAATTGAGTCGAATACAGCCGGTGTTCTCTATACAGCTAACGGAAATGTCTACCCGGTTCCATCCGTCTTTACCAAGCAGGCAGATGGATCAACAGTCGTTAAGGTAAGCCGTCCGGGCTTCTCGACGTATGCAGCGGCGACTCGTCCCGTTAGCTTTGAAGATATTTCATCGTCGTATGCTCAATCCGAGATTCAGTCGCTTGCGAACAAGCTGCTGATCAACGGCACCACAGACACGGCCTTTTCACCGAAGAAGAACGTGACACGTGCGGAATTTGCAGCCTTGGTAACTCGGGCTCTTGGCCTGACACCGGGTACTGCCGCACCATTCGGCGATATTCCAGCAGGTAGCTGGTATTCTGGCGATGTGGCAGCCGCTTATGAGGCCGGGTTGATCACAGGTCGCAGCGGCGACAAGTTCGATCCGAACGCTAACATCAGTCGTCAGGAAATTGCTGTCGTGCTGAGCAAGGCAGTAGACCTGCTTCAGATCAAAGCATCTGTCGATGGCCCTGCGCGCACACCGTATCATGATGCTTCATCTTTTGCAGGCTATGCCAAGGATAGCATTGAAAAAGTAAGTGCAGCAGGCATTATCAACGGGGAAACCATCAAGGACTCCTCCTACTTCCAGCCGAACGCGCCTACAACGCGTGAAGCATCTGCCAAGGTGCTGCACGTGCTTTTACAAAAGGCTGCATTGATTAACTAACCAAAAAGCCTCCCGAGCCGCGTTATAAATAACGTTGCCGTTCGGGGGGCTGTTTTTATGTTATACCATAATTTACAATGTTATACGGCCCCCGCTAACGGCAGCGTAACCTTGAATACACTACCTTCTCCCTGCGTACTTGCAGCGGTGATTTTTCCGCCGTGTGCTTCCACAATGGACTGTGTAATCGCCAGACCGAGACCGGCTCCGCCCGAGCTGCGTGTACGTGACTCATCTCCACGGTAAAAGCGTTCAAAAATCCGCTCCAACTGCTCTTTGCTCATACCTGGCCCGTTATCACGAATCTGAATATCCGCCAGCTTTTTCCCGGTAGACAAGTTTACATGGATCACACCTCTTTCCATATCCGTATGCTGAACAGCATTATGGAACAGGTTGAGCATGACCTGCTTGATTTTATCCCCTTCCGCCAGCACTCGCACACCCGCCGTCATATCAAAAATCACTCTTCGTTTACCCGCCAACATCAGAAGCTGCGGCTTCATTTCCAGCAGCAACGCATCCAGCGACATATCTTCCAGCTTCAGCTCCGGCGTCCGGTCCAGCTTAGCCAGCAACAGTAAATCGGAGACAAGCTTGTTCATCCGTTTGGATTCTCCATACATACTCTCCAGTGCAGATTGAAGCTGCTTTGGATTAGATGCGGCTCCACGAAGCAGCACCTCCAAGAACCCGTGAATCGAAGTGAGCGGGGTGCGCAATTCATGGGAAGCATCCGCAATAAACCGTCTCATCTGCATCTGTAACTCGCGCTCGGCAGCAAATGAATGCTCCAGCCGTTCCAGCATCCCGTTAAAGGATACCGCCAAGCGGTCCACCTCATACTGCCCCTGCTCTGCGTCAAAGCGCTCGGCCAGATTGCCCGCATCAATGCGTTTGACCGCCTCGACCATCCTCGAAAGGGGCACCAACGTTCGCCGCAGCACAGGAAGCATGAGCGCCAGACCAATTGCGAGCGCAATCAGAGATAACAAAATGAAGGTACGTAGCTGGTTAATCAGTTGCTCATGCATGGAAGTTGTGGATACGCCCATTTGAAGTAAACCTGACGAACGGTCAGGTGGACCGAGCGGACGGAATACGACCAGTTGCTCGTTCCCTTGTGCATCCGTGAGCAATTGATAGTCATGACGCATGCGCCAGTTCTGCTGCATCGAATTATACTGCTGAGTGGTGAGACGCGGTGGCGTAAGTCCATTTTCGCTGGACAAGCTCAAGAAGGTTCCTTCTTTACCTATGGAAGCGAGCGACATATCCGGCCAAAATAGAAACGGCCCCGGTCGATCATCCCTCCGATTGGTTCCTTCTTGGGGAGTGGAGCCTCCGCTCTTCTCTTGCGAATTCTTAATCAATAAATCGGCAGGAATTGAACCTAATTGCGTTCCCATCGCATCCGCCCGACTGCGGTACAGAAAATCTTTCATCAGGAAATATTGCAGAAAGCCGATCAATACGAGCAGCAGAGCCAAAATGAGTAACGTTCTGGCTAAAAGCTGGGACCGGAGAGAACGGAGCGCAGTTCTTCTCCGGCTTTTCCCCCTCGCCTTCATAGCAAATCCACCCGGTACCCGACACCACGCAGCGTACGAATGACCCGATGCTCCTTATCTTTGAGCTTTTCACGCAAGGAGCGGATATACACCTCGACAATATTATCCTCGCCCCCAAAATCGTACCCCCATACCCGATCCAGGATGCGACTTTTACTAAGGACAATCCCGTTATTCAATACCAGAAATTTCAATAGTTCATATTCGGTAGGCGACAGTTCCAGCACCTGATTTTGGTAGCGAATTTCCTTGCGGCGATCATCCACCTGAAAGGGCCCGTGAACCACTTCTCCAAGCAGATCGGGAAACTGATTCCGCAGACGCGCTTCAATGCGAGCCAGCAGTTCATTAAAACTGAAGGGCTTCACGATGTAATCGTCCGCGCCGATTTTCAATCCCTTCACCCGATCATCTACATCATCCTTGGCCGTCAGCATAATGACCGCGATGTTATCCTCCGTCTCCTTGAGACTCTGGCATACCTCAAATCCGTTCATTTCAGGCATCATGACATCCAATACCGCAACATGAGGGCGAAACTCTCTCGCTAAATCCAACGCATCACTGCCGTTCTCGGCTGTTTTGACCTCATACCCTTCATTAATCAGCCCAAGCTCCAAAAATTGTAAAATGTGCGGCTCATCGTCCGCTAGCATAATTTTAACCCCATGTATCGGATTCATCGGTTATCTTCCCTTTCATGAAACCACTTTTTTTCTTAATAAAAGAACGATTCATTTTCACCTGTATCTAATATAACTGAATATTTACGTAAAAAAAGCATCCCTATCCAGCTTTCAGCTAACATTCAGGGAGCGCTCATAACCATTTCAGCTACGTCAGGCATGATAATAGCAAGCCGGTAGTTCACCGGGCCCAAGATCGGAAGTGGCTGATCATTCCACAGTCCTGAAGATAGCGGCTAGAACAACGGAAAATACAAAGAATTTTCACAGGGAGTGGAATGTACATGATTAAGAAATGGTTTAAGAGCAGGGCGGACGTCCCCCTCATCATCATCATGCTGATATCTGCGATTTTGAACGGATACAACATCTGGCAAGACAAATATGTTAACACCTATTACACGACGGCCGTAGCGAGCATGCTAGAAAACTTTCACAACTTCTTCTTTGCCTCACTCGATTCGGCCGGATCGGTAACGGTAGACAAACCGCCCGTCGTGTTCTGGATTCAGACCGCGAGCGCCTATATATTCGGGCTTCACGGCTGGAGCGTTATTTTGCCGCAAGCGCTCGCTCAGGTCGGGTCGGTATTGCTCGTTTACCTGCTCGTCAAGCCGAGCTTCGGTACGATGGCCGCTCGATTGGCCGCCTTCGCTATGGCAACTACACCAATTGCAGTAGCGGTCAGCCGCACCAATAACATTGATGCGATGCTGGTTTTCACACTGCTGCTCGCAACATGGTTGCTGTTCAGAGGGATTAGAAACCACAAAATGGGACCGATCCTCTGGGCTTTCGCAGTCGTAGGTATCGCCTTTAACGAAAAAATGCTTCAAGCCTATATGGTTGTTCCCGCTTTGGGACTCTTCTACCTGCTGGCCTCCCAGTTTAACTGGAAGCGAAAAACGATAACACTGGCAGCATCGGCAGTCGTGCTCATGGCTGTGTCGCTCTCCTGGGCAGTCGTGGTGGACTCCACTCCGGCAGACCAACGCCCTTATATGGGAAGCAGCGGTACGAACTCCGTGCTGAATTTGGCCTTTGGCTATAACGGCCTCTCCCGTCTGACGGGAGACCGAGGAACAGGCGGCGGCGCTGGTGGTGGTCAACGCTCGGAGTGGAGACAAAATGCTTCAACCAGCAGCAATACCAATTCGGATCAAGCTCAAGCAACTACATCAACGGATAGCACTACAACAGGTGGCAACGCCACGGGGGGTCAAATGCCACCGGGCGGATTCGGCGGTAACGGTCAGGGTGGCCCTGGTAGTGGCGGTCCTGGCGGTAATTCCAGCGGCGGCATGTTCGGCACTGGCGAAAAGGGACCTCTACGGTTGTTCCAATCTGCACTGTCAGGTCAAGCCAGTTGGTTGCTTCCATTCGCATTGATTGCTTCGATCGGCCTGCTTGCAGGCATTCGACGTCGTAATATCACGCAAAAACACAAAGAGGCCATCTTCTGGCTGGCCTGGCTGATTCCCGTAGCTGCATTTTTCAGCGTAGCAGGTTTCTTCCATCATTATTACCTGATTATGCTCGCACCACCGATTGCAGCGCTCTTCGGAGCCGGATTCGTGGAATTGTGGGAGCAATATCGTGAGCGTTCCGGCTGGCTCTCCTGGCTGTTACCCGCAGCGGTACTGGCAACCTCGGTATTTAGCTGGTTCGTCCTGCAAAATTACAACGACACTATCGGCAGTGGCTGGTCCATCGCCGTATTGATCCTCGGTATCATCGGCACGGCGCTACTGGTAGTAGCACGATTGAAGTCTGAGAAGTTAACGAGATATGCCATCATTGCAAGCGTACTCGCTATGTTCATCGGCCCTGTGTACTGGGCATTGACACCAATCACCTACGGGGGGAACAGCATGATCCCGCAAGCCGGACCAACACAATTTGGTGGCGGCGGTGGTGGAGGAATGCCAGGAGGTAATTTTGGCAACCGAGGCCAGGGTGCAAATGGTCAAGCAAATGGACAACAACCTGAAGGAACTCAAACGAATAACCAATCCAATAATGCAGAGCAATCCAGCTCTGATGGTATTACTTCAAGCACAGGAACAAGCACAGACAGGGAACAGAGATCTTCTACCCGCTCCAGAGGAATGGGTAGACCAAACGGTGGTCAAAGCTTAGACCAAAAAACGTTGAGCTATTTGCAAAAGCATAACACAGGTGAAACCTACCTTTTCGCAGCAAGCAATTATTCGACAGCCGCTCCTTACATGATTGAAGCTGGACAAAAAGTGATTATTATGAACGGCTTTGTATCCTCCGATCCGGTGTATACCGTCGATAAGATCAAGGCACTGGTAGAAAGCGGTCAAGTGAAGTACTTCATGATCTCTGGTGGAGGCGGCGGTGGACCGGACAGCGGTAACTCCGAAGTCACAGCATGGATCAAGGAACACGGCAAAGTGATTCCTACAGATGAATGGAAAACAACAACTGGCGAAACCAGTACCAATGTTGAAGCATCCAACAGCGGAAGCGACACCACGAACAGCAACTCGAACGCTCAGGATGGTCAAGGCGGACCGGGCGGAGACGAACGTGGCGGAAGCGGTACATTATACGAAATCACATTATAAATGAGGAGGAACTACCAATGAGTGAACAAATCCGTTATTCCATAGTTATTCCGATGTACAACGAGGAAGCCGTCATTACCGAAACCTATCGGCGGCTGAAACAAGTGATGGGCTCGATGGGCGAGCCCTACGAGCTGATATTCGTAAATGACGGCAGTTCGGACCGCAGCGTCCAGTTAATCAAGGAATTCAGTCTCAGAGACGATACCATAGTATTGATTGATTTCTCCCGTAATTTCGGTCATCAGCTAGCGATTACCGCCGGGATGGATTATGCGGTGGGAGAGGCGGTCGTCGTTATTGACGCCGACCTCCAGGACCCGCCGGAGCTGATCGTAGAGATGGCCAACAAGTGGAAGGAAGGCTATGAGGTAGTCTACGCCAAGCGGTTGAAACGCAATGGCGAAACTCGCTTCAAAAAGTGGTCTGCCAGCCTCTTCTACCGTGTACTGAAAGCATCAACGGATATTAATATCCCGGTAGACACCGGCGATTTCCGCCTGATGGACCGCAAGGTAATAGACGAATTGAAACGGCTGCCGGAAAATAATCGGTTTGTCCGTGGACTCGTTAGCTGGATCGGCTTCAAGCAGACGGCTGTTGAATATGAGCGCGATGAGCGGCTCGCAGGCGAAACCAAGTATCCGCTGAAACGCATGATCAAGCTCAGTCTGGACGGAATCACATCCTTTTCCATTAAACCGCTCAAGCTGGCAGGTTATATCGGCGCACTTCTATCCATGTCCGGCTTCCTGTATCTGATGTACGTATTGTTTCTCAACTTTTTCACCGATTCCTATGTCATGAAGGGCTGGTCTTCCATGATTAGCATCAGCCTGATCTTTGACGGAGTGATCCTGATCATTCTCGGTATTATCGGTGAATATGTTGGACGGATTTATGACGAAACCAAAGCCCGCCCGCTCTACATTGTCCGTGAACATCTGGGTGGACAATACGAAAATGGCCCAACACATGCCATGAAGACCCCTGAACAACGCGAATCCCTATACATGCAAGGTTCCCGTGACAGTCTGATATCCGCCAGCCGCACCGTACGCGGCAACAGCGCGGTATATACCGGACCTAAATCCGGTCACGGAGCATAACCCATGAAAAGCCGCATGGCCCAGATACTCCCTATGATCCGTTTTGGCATGGTAGGACTGGTGAATACGGGCGTAGATTATTTCATTTTCATGCTGCTGGCTTGGGCCGGAGTTCCGGTTGTGCTGTCGCAGATCATTTCATATAGCTGCGGCACAGCCAACAGTTACATTTTGAACAGCAAATGGACATTCAATAAACAACCAGCACACGATACTCATAAACGTCAATTGCCTAAATTTATCGTCATCAACCTGATCGTATTGGGACTGACCTCCTTATTATTACAAATGCTTCACAGTGGAACCGAGCTGCCGCTTGCCGTATGCAAACTGATCGCCACCGCAGCCGGAATGATTATCAACTATATCGGGAGCCGATACTGGGTATTCGGTTCCCCATCTCGAAAGGAAAGTGAATCTCCATGAGAAAAATTACAAAAGCCGTTATTCCAGCCGCCGGATTAGGAACTCGTTTTTTACCTGCTACTAAAGCTTTACCTAAAGAGATGCTTCCGATTGTCGACAAACCAGCTATTCAATATATTGTCGAAGAAGCCATCAAATCCGGGATTGAAAGCATCATTATCGTGACTGGACGTAATAAAAAAGCCATCGAGGATCATTTCGACAAGTCCGTGGAATTGGAACAAGTGCTGGAGAGCAAAGGCAAGTATGATCTTCTGCGCGAGGTTCAAAGCATCGGGGGCAAAGCGGTCATTCACTATATCCGCCAAAAAGAACCCCTCGGTTTGGGACATGCGGTACGTTGTGCCCGTCAGTTTATTGGGGATGAGCCATTCGCAGTGTTGCTGGGTGATGATATTATGAATTCCTCTACTCCGGCGATTCGCCAAATGATGGATGTCTACGAAGCGACTGGCAAGCAAGTGGTCGGCGTACGCACAGTGGAAGAACCGGATGTAAGTAAATACGGCATTATTGACTCCATCCATCAGAACGGTCTTATTCACGAAGTTGGCGGACTTGTTGAAAAACCATCTCCTGCGGAAGCCCCTTCACGGCAGGCAGTCATTGGGCGGTATGTATTGGAGCCTTCCATTTTCTCAATATTGGAGAATCTGTCCACGGGTGCGGGCGGCGAATATCAACTGACTGACGCCCTTCATCAGGTAGCATTGCAGAACCAACTTCTGGCACTAGAACTGGAAGGCACACGTTATGATATCGGTGATAAAGCAGGATACCTGGAAGCCGTACTCCACATGGGTATGCAGCGCGAGGATCTTCGTCCAATACTTGATTCCATGATGGGCGAGTGGGCACAGGCTTCACGATAAAATAGGCACACAGGATTGCACCTATCCCCTCTTCCTGTGCATATTCTGATATCTGATCCATGTTGTGGAACCACAAGAGTAGATGGATAAACACATAAACCTGTACAATGTAAAAGTACAGTACCATCGGAATATGCTCGGCTGTCCGCCGAAATCAGGGAGGAAGAAGTCCATATGATACCTGAGGGAAATTTGCAAAGTAATGTAGACCGTTTCAACGGCTTTGCCGATGACTACGACCAACACCGTCCGGAAGCACCGTCGCTCGTTGTCGAGATCATTACCCGCTATCTGGAACGAAAAGTGGAGCTTGTTGCCGATATCGGCTGTGGAACAGGGCTTTCGACTTTCATTTGGAAAGACGTGGCCCGGCAGATAGTCGGCATCGAGCCCAACCCGGACATGAGAGGAAAGGCGCAGCGCAAGCTGGAGACAGCAGGAGCAACAACGGCAGACACCATCTCCTTCAAAAGCGGGTTCTCCAACAACCTGCCCTTTGAGGATGGAACTGTAGACGTCATCACCTGCTCTCAATCCTTTCACTGGATGGACCCCGACAGCACGCTCAGGGAAGCGGGCAGAGTCTTGGCTCAAGGCGGGGTATTCGCTGCCTTTGACTGCGATTGGCCTCCGGTGCTGCAATGGGAGATAGACCAAGCTTATGTACAGCTGATCGCCAAAGCAGATGAGATTCTGAATCGGGAAGCACCTGTAGAGCAGCAAGCCCATAAATGGAGCAAGGAACAGCATTTGCCTAATCTACAGCGCAGCGGACAATTCCGATATACTCGGGAGATTGTCTTCCATAACCATGAGCAGTGTGACGCAGCTCGTTATATAGGGCTTGTTCTTAGTCAAGGCGGTATACAAACGCTATTCAAACTCGGCAATCGAGCGCTTGATGAAGATTTGGCCCGCTTTGTGAAGCTCGTAGAAGGTCATTTTCAGGACAGAACATTGGATATCCTGTTCAGCTATCGTATGCGGCTTGGCGTCAAATAGAAAGGAAACAAGATTATCGTGATGATATATTCTTCAGCTCAAGCCCAAAAAAGACTCTCCTTCGCCTCGTAAAAACGAGTGCGTACAGGAGAGTCTTTTGGCTTCAAAAAATAGCCACACTCACGTCCCTGCGTATCTTAGTCGCAGTTCCGTGGTATCTTCGGCTTCGGCTTAGGAAGAGCGGACAGCCAATAGAGATGCCAAGCGATCAGGGTAGTCGGTGATAATACCGCTCACCCCCGCCTCCAGCAGCCGCTTCATTTCTTCCGGCTCATTCACTGTCCACGGGTGATAGACTACACCTGCAGCCAGTGCCTCAGATACTCCCTCCGGTGTGACGGAATGCTTGTAAGCATGCAGTGCTGTGACCCCGAATCGACTTGCATACTCCGCCGGGCGAACCATAATCTCGATATACAGCGCTCCCGTCCTGATCTCAGGGGCCAACTGCGCACAGAGCGCCAGTGATTCATGATTGAAGCTGGAGATAATCACCCGCTGTTCTAATCTGAAACGCCGTACAGCGGCGATTACCTCTTCTTCCATACCGGGATAGAGGTAAATGCTATTTTTTAATTCCAGATTAATGATTGCATCCGAAGACTGTGTCAGTTCCAGCAGCTCATCCAGCAGCGGCACACGCTCACCCCGGAATTTCTCATCAAACCAGCCGCCTGCATCTAACCCATTCAGTTCTTCTAGTGTAATATCGCGTACATCCAGCGGGGAACCTATCGTGCGTTCCAGTGATTCATCGTGAATGAGCACCAAATGCCCATCCCGGGTACGCTGCACATCCGTCTCTATGCCGGTTGCCCCCAGCTCCAAAGCGTGGCGGAACGCCGCCATCGTATTTTCAGGGCATACACCCGAAGCACCGCGATGTGCAAAATTAATCACTTTCTCGGTTACAGTCACTACATAACCCCTCCTGTCATTTCACAGGAACATTATACCGCCTCATTGTTTGGGCTGTATAAAATGTTCGTTACTGGTGCGTCTTCTTCTACGCCGTTTGAACAATCTTCCCGATCCAGTCGGTATAAAATGTATTCCCGTTCCGTCGATCAAACGCATCCGCCGCCGACTCTGCCAGTGGTCTGAAATACCCAATGATTTCTGTTAGCGTACGCTCCTCTTTGCCCCACTCCAAAGAAGCAGGCAGACGGATCAGCCGATTTTCTCCCGAAGTATCCAGCTTTTGCAGCAGACCCACCATTGCAGCGTAGAAATACATTTGCTCCAGTCCGCTCTCATAGTCCAACGCCATATGCAAATGACGCTCTGCCACTTCAATACCCTTAACCGGGTCCGCGACCGTCAAATACTCGATATGCTCGGCTATCGTTTTCAGAAAATCGCGGTCATCCCGAATCAGACGATATCCCTTACGATGATTTTCCTTCGCCTTGTCCACTTCTCCCTGACGATAAAGCGGTAATAATAACTGAGAGAGCGTCACATGTGGGACTTCAGCGCATGTCATTCGTCCTGACAAAATCGGTTTCGCCACCGCAAGCACCTGCTCGTCCTCTCCTGCCAAATAATAAAACCGCACGATCTGGCTCTGCTCGCAGGCTTCACAATCACTCATGCTATCCCGCTCAATCGAACGGAAGGTATCGAGATGCTGACGTGCTTCCTCCAGCTTTCCCATATCCATCGCGATACGGAACTTGTAATAATGATATGGACGCTCATTATACCCGTATTCGGCATAACGTTTGCGCATATCCTCTACAAGATCCTCCACCTGAGTTTTCGGTATATTAGGAAAGCTGCACACTTTGCCGAGTATCCATTTATAATTCCACAGCAGCTCATCCGGCTCATACTCCTCCGGGTTTTGATCAAATTGACCCAGTTGCCACGAAAAAGCGATCAGCGCCTTCAACGGATATCCATTAAAAATAGCACAGTCCACAATCTCTCCCCGGACTTCGTAGCCGAGTTCCTTCAATCCGGAAGCATCTGCCAAGCGGGCCGCTTCCTCCAAAATCGCCAGCTTGGCCGCCCCACCGGGCAAATCCTGCGCCTGTTCCATCAAATCATATATCGTATCTTCCATTCGACTAGCCTCCTGTAATTACGCAATTACGTGTTCTGTCCGTTCCCTAATCCCCAATTGATAAAATGCAGCACGCTCCGATTCATCAGCCCCAACTCATTGCGATTCATCGGATAATGGCCCATCATAAGTGCGTTCACATACATCATTTCCGTTGCAGCCGTAATCATCTGTGTATCGGTAGCTTCAAAAATACGTGCCACCACCGGATTGTTCAGATTAAAATATAAGGTCGAGTAGCCCGCATTCTGCTGGACCCCCGCTCTCAGACTATCGAGTACATTAGAAAAAAGCGCGGTTGTTTCCTCGACGGTGTTTTCCATCGAGCGCAAGGTTAGCGCATCCTGCGAAATGGTATATAGCACAGGCAAGCTCGCAGGCTCAAAACGCTTCAACTCCGTACGGCAGCGCATCGGTTGCAAAGCAGCATCCATGACGCGTAGCACGCTGTAATACTGCTCGCGCTCCTCCTGCGTCAGCCCGGTAAATGAAAGAGATACATCCTCGGGACTAAGCCGCTCGGCTTGCAGAGCAGGGTCGATCCAATGCAGCTTTTCCAAAATTTCCGTATCGTAAATATAGCCGCCATTGATCACCAGCATGGATTGCGCCGCCGCCACATGGGTAATCTGGCGATACTCATCAACCGTCGATGTGTAATGGAGCGGACGCCCGCCCGCCTCGCGGATCAGTTCACTCAGCTCCCGCCGCCCAAACGTGCTTTCAAAGGAAAACCAGCGGTGCATAATTCGCAGAAATTCATCATCCTCCACCGCGAGCGCCTTCATAGACAGCTCATGCAAACGAATCCAGTGCTGCAAGCGGTCCGGCTCATACTCTGCCATGCGTAACAGCTCTTGCCGAATACAGGTTCCCAATTCAGAGCGAACACCATCAAGCTGCTCATTCTCATAAAAATATTCCCGGGATGCCGTCGGCTGCAATTCATCTGTCCAGATCAGACTCTTAATGAAAAAAGCCCACTCCGGCAATACATTTTCCGCTTTGTCGGACACCAGCATATGCTTCAGATACACCCGATGCAGCCGCTTGCTGTTCAGATTAATGCTGCGCGGCAAAATGAACGCAATTCCGCCTGTTCTGCCCGATACCGTTCGCAATGGAATAAAATCGCCAAAGCGCTCACCCATCAGGCGATAGCCCAATTCCAGCACCTCACCACGTCGACTGCGCAATTGTTCCGGGTCCTGCATCCAGCTAGTCGATGGAAGATTGACGCGCTTGGTCTCCCCGTCTACAGACAGCATGACCGGATACGGCAGCAACGCTCCATAATAAAATAGAGACTCCTCCACCTGCGCTGGCTCGTAATAAAACTCGCTCCCCGGCTTGCAGCGCAAATAAATTTGCGTCCCTACAGGCAGTTCCGTCTCCAATCGACGGATCGTATACGTTCCGTCCGGCTTCCCTCTCCATTCCATGGAAACGCCTTCCTTCACCGAGCGGGTCAGCACCACAATTTCATCGCTCACCATAAAGCAAGACAGCAAACCAATCCCAAATCGTCCGATAAATGATGTCTCCGAGGCCAGCAAATCCGTCCCCTTCTTGGAGGATTGGCCGATGATCGACAGAAAGCGGTGAATATCCTCTTCCGTCAGTCCAATGCCGTTATCCTGAATCATCAAAACCTGCTGCTCACCGGAACCGGACAACTCCACGGTTACTTTGCCTTCAGCAGCAGTCTCCCCCAGCTCCTTGCGAGCCGTAATTGCGTCTGTTGCATTTTGCAGTACCTCACGTATAAACACGCGTGGACTGCTATATAAATGATTGGCCAAAATATCAATCATACCGCCCAGATTCACCTGAAAACGATATTCGTCCGTTTGACTCATACAGATCATTCCTTTCTGGAAATGCTACGACCATCATGTGCTTTTGAATAAACCATCATGTAAATTATAACGTGGATTACAGACGGATTGCACACTCTGCATTTCAGATATCAATACGTTGACAACGCTATATCAGGGTCTTTTTTCACCTAGGGTGATCGGAACTGGGTCTAATTAACTTCTTAAAAATGTATATAAGATGAGAGTATAGTTAATAAGCATCATCTTCGCTTAGTTAAATTTAGTAATTAAAATAATATTTATTTAAAAATGAGCCTGCTTTTGTATCCCTATAAGTGCTGAGGGACAAATGGCTCATTTTATACAAAAAGCCCGCATGGCTGCTCCTGTATACCCATACAAGAGAGAATGCGGGCTTTTTCAGGTACAGCCGGGGCTGTACCTTTTGCAGAAAAAGGATTAATGAGACTTGGCGAGACGGATTACGTTCCACGAGGCTTTGCCCAAATGAGCTTTTACGATGCCATCGTCGAGCTTGGCATTCCCGCCGTTGTGAGGCGTAACCTTTTCTCCTGCCGGGCTGTTGGTCGCTTTGAGATCGTCATGCTCCAGCACCGTATGCTCCACAATACGATAGCCTTCGAAGCTACGCACATCCACTGTCAGCTCCAGCGACTCGGACAAGTGGCGGTTTACTGCAAAGACGGTCAGAGCGTCTCCCTCTTCATCATAAACCACAGCGCTATCCAGATAAGGAATGTCTGTGAAATCCTTGGAATCGTATTTTTCCGAGTCTACTACCGGCATCAACGATACACCGCGACCATAACGGGATGCATGCAGATACGGATAGAAAATAGTCTGTTTCCATGCTTTTCCATTATTTTCAGTCATGATTGGCGCAATAACGTTGACCAATTGGGCAAGGCAAGCCATTTTCACACGGTCAGCATGACGCAGGAACGTAATGAGCATGCTTCCCACCAGCAGCGCATCCTCAAAGTTGTAAATATCCTCAAGCTGCGGCGGCGCCACAGACCACGGATCAATTTTGCTGTCCGCATCGTTGGAGTGGTACCACACATTCCATTCGTCGAAGCTGAGCATCATTTTTTTCTTGCTGCGTTTCTTTGCTTTGATATAGTCACAGGTCGAAATAACCGTATGAATAAAATGATCCATATCCATGGAACGTGCCAAATAATTGGCCGTATCATTGTCGTGGTTGCCATAGTATTGATGCAGAGAAATATAGTCGGCTACCTCATAGGTATGATCCAGCGTCGTTGCTTCCCACTCAGGGAATGTCGGCATTGTCGAACTGGAACTACCGCAGGTTACAAGCTCAATGTCTGGGTCAATCAGCTTCATCGCTTTTGCGGACTCTACCGCGAGACGGCCATACTCTTCCGCTGTCTTGTGTCCGATCTGCCACGGGCCATCCATTTCGTTGCCAAGACACCAGGTTTTAATCTTGTGCGGTTGCTCTACACCGTGACTGCGACGCAGATCACTCCAGTAGGAGCCGCTTGGATGGTTGCAATATTCCACCAGATTACGTGCCGCATCAATACCGCGTGTACCCAGGTTAACCGCCATCATGACCTCTGAGCCGATATCTTTTGCCCATTTGAAAAATTCGTTCGTACCCACTTCATTCGGCTCGACAGTTCTCCACGCCAGCTCTAGCTGTTTAGGTCTGGACGCGACAGGGCCAACTCCGTCTTCCCAATTGTAACCGGACACAAAGTTACCTCCCGGATAGCGTATAATAGGAACATCAAGCTGCTTCACCAACTCTTTTACATCATTACGGAAACCGCTTTCATCACTGGTTGAATGAGTAGGTTCATAAATACCGCCATATATAGCACGCCCCAGATGCTCTACAAAAGAACCATAAATGCGTTTATCGACTTCAGCAATACGGAAAGACTTGTCTACAATCATCTTTGCTTTTATAGCTGCTGCCATCCAAACCATCCTCCCTGAATACGAAAATAAAATCCGTTGTACCTCTAAGACTAACAAGCCGTTTTATTTACGATTTCAATATAACACACCCTAATTATGATGGTCAATATTATCATTAAATACTTAATATATTTATTAACATTCATAATAAACGATAAGAAATTGGTTACTCACTTCTAAATATCAGTTTACCAGCAGTTGTTCCAAACACTCATAAAAACGATCTATATCGTCCACGTTTAAATCCGGGAGGACCCATTCTTTCAAATATTCCTGCTCTGTCCGTATTAATATGTGAATACGTTCAGCTTCCGCTTTCACCCTCACAGAAAACTCAATATCCACACCTGACAAACCTCGTTCTTTGTTGCAATCCGTAATATCCGAAGCCTCTAGGCATAAAATGACAATATCCGCATAGGCGCTATATGCCATTGTACCCGCAACGGTTATCATTTCCTCTAATCCATTGATTTCATCGGAAGGGGACAAATACTCCATATCATGCAACATAGCCGCAGCCTGGTCCACCGCGATCCAGCTTTGGTATCCATCCCGGGCAAAGGACTCTCTCAACACTTGCAAAAAATAAATGATGTCAACGCCCTTGTTATAATAAATACAAATAAGCGGAATGTGAGAATCCTCTATTGCAATAGTCTCCTCCTGCTTAAAAAAGAAACGCTCCTCTTGCTGCCACCAGCGCAAATGGTGAGAGGAAAAATTCAGCGTCGGGATGTGGCGTTGATTTCTGGAGATATAAACGACATGTTTCCCTTACCGTAAAGCCAATGGCTCCACTTCCTGCACATTCACTGGCTCCATATCCCCTAGCAAAACAATCGTATCTGTAAGGTCGTCTACCCGTTGTTGTCCACCTTCGAGCGTCGTACTCTGTTGTCCTCGCTCATGCAGGATTGCCTGTTCTATGATCGCAGCAGCTTTGACGCCAGGGAGTCGAGTTTCACATGAGGTCTGAAAATAATAAGGCGCTTTCGATCCAACTGCGCAATTTTCCTTAAACACAAAGGCACGTCGTATCCAATCTGGATGTTTGTAACGCATTACGGGTAAACCCGTATCCTGTATTGGGCGGTAACTATTCTTATGTAAAATATGTTTTAGCTTTTCTATAGAAGGAACACGCTTGGACTGCTGCAAAACTTTACATACCTGTGCTGTAACGAATGGAGTGGCATAGCTATTACTATTTGGACATTGTACAGCCTCTCCAACTGCACCTACCAGCTCATGCTTGGCAAAAGCGGTAAAATCGATACCACTTGAGAAGGCCATCTCAGGATCATATGTATATTGGCCAGCTGTGAGTATGCCGTTACGATCACAGCGTACTCCAATCACATTAGCAAAGGAGGCCGGATAAGTAAGAAGTCCTCCGTTTTGTGCAGCACATACCATTATTAAGCCTGCCATAGCTGCATCATTTACAGCTTCCCGCAGCATGCCTCGATCGCGATAATTTATGCTTCCCAGGCTGATATTGGCTACCTGCACACCATGCTTCACACACCAATCCAGCGCAGCGCAAAGCTGAACTGCATTTCCTTTTCTATGATTCATTATTTTCACACTGCTAATAATGACATCCGGAAAATATGTTTGTACAATAGCAGCACATAGCGTACCGTGATTTAAGGTACCTCCATCTTCTACGCCTCCATGAGCTATTTCGACGTTATATAATAATTGGGTGTTTAAAAAGCCAGCATTAACCCCGTCGTCAATAATGGCTACATGGATCTTGGCATTCATTTTTTCTCCCCCTGCCCCTTCGGATCGCGAAATGAACCTCACGGCTCTGTTCGCTCCATTAGAGTAAGCGGAGGGTGCCTCTGCGAACGATAGCGTTCGTCTGAAAGCACCCTCCTAATTTAGCGTACCATGCACATGATAGCCGGATCAGACTGCAATATTTACCTTCGTGCCTGCAGTCTTTGCCCCGTCTTTAGCCGAGTCCAGATAGGCATTGAGCTCTTGCTCAGTCCATACCCTGCCTGCCTCTGCACTTGCTTCCTTCTCATCCTTTGGTTCATCTCGATCTGTAATCGCCGGTTCGTTATTCACTGCTTCACTGATACGCTCATTAATATTCGCGGCGATGTCCATGATCTTTCCATTAAGTCCTTCTGCCTTCTGACGCAAAGCCGCTGATCTTGCAGGGTTAGTGTTTTCCCACCCCTTGGCTTCGCTTTCCAATGTAATTTTTGCCATTTTGGTTATTTTGGCATTCTTCAACTCATTGTTTGCAGATACAACACTATGCATTGTATAGGTGATCAGTCTTTGCTGCTGCTCCTCAGCAGTCTGGGACGTATATTGTTCCTTTTTACCTTCCTGAGCTTCTTTTTTACTTTCCTCATCCATGCCCAAGGCTTTTTTTTGTTCTTCCAGTGACTGCTTTTGAATGTTCTCGTCAATTTGCTGAATCTGCTTATCTATCTCTTCCATTTCAGCTTTTACAGCTTCCGGACCGAGACCACGCTTGAGAGCATTACTTACATAGTCCGAACGCTTCTCCATCAAATTTTGCTTTTGCTCTGTCAATTGTTGAATAACCTTGTTTTGTGGCTTGCCTATACTTTTCCTTTCATCCTGAGCGGATGTGGGATGCCGTAGTTCAAGTCGGTTGTTATCTGTGGTGCGGAACGGCGATTGGTGTGATGATGTAAATGATACATTCATCCGAAAACCTCCAATTCTCTTCTAATAAGTGATTCTAGAGGTATATCGGATTTTTTGTATGTTTTTGTATGTTTTAACTGCGGAAAAGAATGTGCACCAATCAGCTCCCCGCATCCATTAGATGTGATTTGCGACACCCGATACCCTTGTGCTTCAAGCTTCTGCCGAAGGTTAAGCTGCAAATGAAGCTTATGCGTTCGCTCGTTCAGCCCCAATACAAATAGAACCGGTGTAAAAAAATCATGGATAGCGGAGCTTGGATCAGGCGGTAAAATATCCTTCGTGTGTACATCAAATGTATTTTTTAAAATCAGCTTGTCATCATGCTCCTCACAGGGTTCGATGAATTCCATACATGGGTCTGGCAAAGTGAAATTACACATGATCTTTTTGCCAAGTTGTCCAGCCTTCAGGATCACGGGGAGATAAACCTCAGCTACATCCAGCTTGAAATTGGATTTCACCAGTAATATGGCATCACAACGCTCTATTTCCTGCTCCAAGCAAGACTCCGGCTTCACTATGAAGCCTGTCACTTCCCCCTTGTCCGTTACACAGGCATCTTTCCCGATCATACCCGACCCTTGAAAAGAAATAAGTACACCTTCCCCATAACTTCCTAATAGATTCAAGTTCCTAACCAGGGCTATCGTTTCATAATCAAACGGATAAATGATTAATTTATTGGTCATGGAGACACCCCTCATGCTTTGTCAAAATCGAGGATCGTATCCTCGGAGAAATCATAGCCCAGCTCATTCATCATGCAATAATCAAGTAAAGTATGTCTGATATCATTTTTAACTACGGAGCAGTGACTCAGCTTCTTTTCTTTGGACAAGGTATGCAAATCATCTGCTACAGCAACACACAGCGTACAAAAACGGAAATTCCAGCAGTTTTTACATGCATCCTCCGTGATTGTCCCTACATTTAAAATCCGGCTGATTTTATCTACTTCAAAGCCAGTGTCCACCTTTCCAATCTGCACCACCTCCGACTGCTCACTGACCCGTTCACATGGATACAGATTTCCATGCACATCCGCAAACAATCGCTGTACACCAGGCACACAGGGCCCGCCATGATGCGCTTCTATCGGCATCCCTGCAGAAGGCTTTCTATAATGAAACATTCGGAAGTAAATCTGAATATAGTAGTCCTTAATCAGCTTGGAGACATGACCTTCATCCACTCTTCCAAACTTGGAGAGCATCATTTTAAAAACCTCATAGCCTCTCTGCTCAATAAATTCATTCCTGTAGCGTATCTCATCCTTCACATAAGCATTGTTAATGTAGGACGACCTTACACTGTACAGACTTTCGAAGGTTTCATAATTCGTATAAAAATCATTGACGCAACCAAAATCATTGCGGGTATCCAGCACCACATTAAAATTAATCCATTCAAAGAGGGCCGGGTAATCCCTTTTAATTTTGTCCACATTGGCAATGATCGTATCGAAGGGGATGAGACATGTCAAAATGATAGCGATCGTTTTCAGATGAGGTCTAAATGTTGCGGCCAAACGTTTATATACTATGGATTCTTTCATCCTTTTTCCCCTTTCACCAGATGCACCCTCTCCCCCTATTAACTAATTCCGTATCAGAATCAAAATCACCTTAAAATATCTTTTAACTGTTCTAGTAACTTCACATTTACGAGGTTAAATATGATTTATGTCATTCTTTAAAATTGGAATTAATGTATATGGTTGGCACATACAAAAATCACTGATCTTTTTATCCGTCCAAAGGGGGCTTGAACAAATGCTGACCACGATGGTTATCGACTGTTGCAAAGAGGATCAGTGCAGAGGTAGTTCCAGATGCTTTTACAGAAAAATTTGTGAACTTTATCTGAGTGAGGTATATCGTTTCTGTATGCATTTAATCAAGAATCAGTCTTGCTTCAAATTTATGGCAGAAGAATGTACACAAGATACTTTTGCAGCGGCAAGGCAGCAATTGGTCAAGCTCAAACATCACCCCAATGTAAAGGGTTGGCTGTACCTTACGGCTAAAAATCTCATATATAAATCATTTAGGTGCTACTATACACAAAAAAAGCATGAAACTACGCTTGAATGTGAGAAGATATGTAGTTTTTCAAATTCGGTAGAGGAGGAGTGGGAGAATCGAAGGCTGGGAGATGTAGATACGGTTATCGTTAACATATTGATGAAGCTTTCAAAAAACGAATATATGCTCTATCAGGACTACTTTTGTCAACAACTGCCTGTGCCCTTCCTTGCTGTCAAATATAATATTTCCGTTACGGCTACAACGACTCGTATCTACAGACTGAAAAGAAAAATTCGTACAATATCCCATCAATATTGTCTAACTCATATATAAATATGTCTATATAAAGCAAAAATAGCAGAGCTCCTCTTTCAGAGAGAAGCTCCGCTGTTTTTATTGTGACTTTGACTAGTATTCACGAGATACTCTACATAGTATACTTCTCGTAAGGTAAAAACATTATTGTTCGCAATCCAACTGTTTGGCGGAATCTCTATACACAGTTAGCGTGCATCATTAGTAACTAGCGCTTCTTGGAATGTATTAATTTCATCAGAAAATAAGTCATAGTAAAGCCCTCGACTTTTAATTAGTTCTTGGTGGGCTCCTTCTTCTACAATCTGGCCCTTGTCCAGAACTAAAATTTTATCTGCATATAAAACAGAGGTATAGCGATGAGAAATGTAGAGGCACAGTCTATCATTTACAAAATTTTGAAATTGGCGAAATACTTGTTTTTCTGATTCTGGATCAAGAAATGAACTAGGCTCATCTAATACATAAACGTCAGCATCTTTGAAGAGCGCCCTGGATATCGCTATTTTTTGCCATTGCCCTCCAGAAAGCTGTATGCCTCCTTCAAAATTCCTTCCTAGCTGTTGTTCCAATTGATTAGGCAAATCTCGTATTACCTTATCTACTCCTGTATGTTGTGCTGATTCCCATATCCTAGTATCAAGTTCAAGATGTTCTATACTGCCAAAGCCTATATTTTCTCTTACTGAAAAATCGAATTGAACAAAATCTTGAAATATAACGCCTATTCTGTCGTAAAGCGTTTCTTTGTTATAATTCCGAACCGAGATAGAATTGATTAAAATATCTCCTTTAAAATCTTCATATAATCCCGTTAAAAGTTTTATTACTGTTGTCTTTCCTGACCCGTTTCTGCCAACTAGAGCAAGGGATTCTCCACGCTTCATTTTAAAGCTTACATCTTTGAGAGCTAATTCTTTTTGATCTGGGTAGGCAAATGAAACATTTTTAAATTCTATGCATTCTATTGTTGCATCAGCTCGTACACCTGATTCTTTTAGCAGCATACCAGAATTCTCTTGTTTATGATTTATGTTAAAAAAAGCGAATAATTCATCTAGATACAGATTATGATCACACAATGAAATCAACCCTTGAGATACCGTATTTATATTTTGATTAGTTAATAATACTGCTTGAACTAATGCATAAATACTGCCAACAAGTAATTTTTCTTGCCATGATATTTGTATGATCATTATCAAAGCAATGGCTATAAATAATGTGCTTATTACTTGAAAAGACAAATATAAATTGATACGTTTTTTTGCTAAATACTTATCCTCTTTATAGAAAATATCAAAAATGCTCTTATATTTTGCTGTAAAGTAATCACTAAGTTGATACAATACGATTTCTTTAAAAGACTTTTCATTAGTTAACAAGTAATTTATATACCTGGATTTGCGTTGTAAAGGAGCCCGTTTCTTCTTGGCTACATATTGGATTTGTGTGAACCTCAGTAAAGAATAAAAGGATGCTAGTGGGGAAACGATGAGAATGAGTAAAATCCACCATCTGAACGCTATTAAAATGGCAATGCTAGAGCATAACGTGACCATGGAACTTAAGAAATTAATGAGTTCTTTATAGATCTGGATAGGCCTATCTATCGAGTCGTTCTGTACTCTTTTGAGTTGATTATGTACTTGCGGATTTTCAAAATCCGCAAGATTAAATGTTGATGTTTGTAATACTATTAATGTTTGCAATTGATTTATCAGAGATATTTGGAATAGTTTGTCAGTATACTCAATTAAACTTGAAATGAGCAGACCACAAAACATCACGAGAATTAAGGGGAACACTGCGCTTATTTGAAGCGTATGCGATAATGATCTAGTCTCTATTTCAGAAACCAAATACTGTATGGAAAGAAGGTTGGCAATCGGGAGTATTCCTTTTAGAAGGTAACCAATAATGATGATAATAAAATAGGTAGGTTCTGTACTCCATAATAATTTAGATAACTTCGGCCAATATTGGAATGAATGAAATATAGCTCTTATATTCAAATGGTCCGCCTCACGTTTCATGCATTCCATCCCTTTCTTTTATATCTACTATTATCGGTTCTTCACGAAATCTCGCTATTTTAGCTCTCAGTCACCCTGAAGTGTATAGACATTTCCTGGATTTTTTTCCCTAACTTCTATAATAATGTCATTTTTTAGGTGTTTAAAAGCATCAACTTGCTCATTGGACAAGTGGGTTGATTGCGGCAAAATGTAATCAATCCACTTAGTCGCCCAATCCATCCCGAAATTGAACTCTAAAAGCTTATTTGAATAAATATTAATTTGAAGTTTATTATGATTTTGCACTATTATTTTCGGCTCGAACGATGACATGGAGTGCATTCGGGTGATTTCCAAGGTATAGCGAACCGGGTGTGTCTCCTTTTTCTTAGCCACTTGATACAGCGTTTCAAATAGAGTGGCAAATTGCTTCGCCTGATACGAACTAATCCCCTTATACTTTACTTGTGTTTGTCCTACTGTTATTTTTTTAAACGACGATGTCTGTACATTCTCATTAAATAGCCTCTCATATCCCCATACGCCAATCAGTAGACTACAAGCAAGGACCGTACTGATCCAAGGAATTAAAGACTTTTTGCCGCCTCCGCGCCGACTGGATAACAATGTGCCTAATCCGTAAAATAATAAACTACAACCTAAGAGTCCAATGAGATTTCGCCAGTTGATCATATAGGGATTGAATATATTCACTATAGGTGAAATATATCGGAACTTCTCATTATAAGACCAAGCCATTAAACCCATAGGAAGATAAATAGAAATTAATATAGTAAAAGCAAGCCCAAAATGTTTCACTATCTGTCCTACAAAAATCCCTGACATTATTGCAAATATAACGGAAGAAAGAACAATAAGCAGCAAATTCCATAATGATACATCAGGGAATGATTTCCATAAAAGTCCTACCATCATGAGCAAGAGAGGAAACGAAAGAATTAAAGAAACATAAAGCTGGTAAGTGATTAGACGATAAGTAGGTAAAACAGAAATATATAAGAACGGTTCTGTATGATTACGTTTATGTATACTCGCAATCTGCAAAGAAAAGAAAGCCACAAACAACAAATTAACACTATAAGTTATTGCGATACCTTCATGCATAAATAAATTGAATAAAATAACCACACTTAAGGAAACGAGCCAGGTTACTGCTTGTTCTCTTCGGAGTAAAAGCTGTAGCCAGAAACGAACTATAATTCCATTCATTCTTGTACCCTCGCCATCCATAGATGATTACTGACTTTCATCAATACCCACATAAGCAAAAATAGGAATATTCGCCCGAAAGCAAACGACCGTGTAAAGAAATTGGAAATAATCCAATCTGGATTAAACCAGATGGAAATGTAGGGCAAATTGATAGTAATACTGGTTAAAAGGTAGACGAGCATTATAATGTTCACATACAGTTGTTTACGTAATAGCAGGTTCAATATGACGGTGACTTGAACAGAAAAACCTATAGTTGCCACACTCGCTGCTGTTAGAGGAAGCAGTGTCAAGAATGGAGCCTTACCATGAGTCGTCCATTGAACTACACAAATCATAGCTAAAGCGACAAACTGAAATAAGGAAACCACTCCCCATAATACACAACTCTTACAATAAAAATATTGGGCTCCTTTATGCAATTTAGGAATAATAACAGAAGAGATCATTTTTTGCTTCTCGCCATCATAAAGAACAGAATACATTAACGGCATTAGTAATATGGTAAAGAACATTTGTCCATGATGCAAAAATATCCATAACTCGTTATTCTTATCCCCTGCTCCCAGATATAAAAATAAAGGAATTAAAAAACAAGAGAACGTTAGTGCTATAAAAAACACTACACTTTTTTTCATAAGCAAAACTTCAAATTGAACCAGGGCTATGATTACTTGTCCCATTCTGTTAACTCTCCTCCGGATCGGAAATGTATAGATACGCATCCTCAAGATTAGCCGTTTCGGGTGTGACTTCTGTACAGCAATCTGGAGGGCGGTTACACAATAAGCGAGCCTGAATTCTTCCTTCCTTCCGCACAATGGAGGTAATTCGAGCTTGTTGGCTTAATTGTTCCAATTGACGCTTACCAACATCAGCCAACCATACTTTACCTTCAACAGTTCGAATCATATCGTCTATAGCCCCTTGATACAGACAACGGCCTTCCTTTAAAATGAGTAGTTTATCACATGTACTCGAAACGTCAGGAACAATATGAGTAGATAACAATATAATCCGGTCTTCTCCATAATTCTGAAGCAAGTTTCGAAAAGCAATTCGTTCTTTGGGGTCCAGTCCAACCGTCGGCTCATCAACAATTAACAACTTAGGCTGTCCTAACATAGCTTGGGCAATTCCTAAGCGCTGCTTCATTCCCCCAGACAGCTGTTTTATTTTTTTATGAACTTGATCGATAAGTCCCACCTCAATTAATCGCTGTGATGTCTCCTCTTGAATATGACGCTTACCTTGAATACCTTTTAAAGCCGCAAAATAGTTCATAGATTCCATAATCGTTACATTTGGAAAAAAATCAAAATGCTGTGGCAAGTACCCCAGTAAAGAACGAATAGCATCCGGTTCTTTTTTCAAAGAATGACCGAATATTTCAACTTCCCCTCGGTCGAATCCAAGTAAAGTGGCAAGAATTTTCATTAAAGTGGTCTTACCTGCCCCATTGTCTCCGAGCAGTCCGAATATACCATTATCAATGTGAAAATGAAGCTCGTTAAGCACTTGGTGAGAACCATATGACTTACATAAACCTCGAATATCAATAGTCAAATGACACATCCTCCAATAGTTGTTCTTGCTGCCGCTTAGCAGAGAACAGGTTTTTCTTGTCTTCTTTAGTTAATCGTAAATACAATTTCATACAATCCATTATTGCACTGCGAGTAAAGTTACAATATCTATCCACTGGCTCATTAATCGAACCACTAAGCACCATATTCTCTTGAGGACAACCTCCACCACATAGATTCTTAGCCCAACATTCTCCGCATACAGTTCTCTTCTCTAAACGCATCTCACTAAGCATGCCACTCTTCTTTCTTACATCCACCCCTTCTCTTACATTCCCTAAAAAATAATTCTTTTCATTAACAAATCGTTGACAAGGATAAAGATTACCATGCACATCAACGGCAAGCATATGCGAGACCGCCCCACAAAAATAATCTCGCTTAGAAGAAGAATGAATCATCTTCAAGTATTTTAGAATGTTCGATATTTGACGTGCTTCCCCATATTTTTTAGCCTGAAGCAAAGATTCAAAATGCACAACCAATTTGGTGAATTCTTGTGCATACTTCTCAAAGTCTTCCTCACTAAGCATCTCGACTGCAGGATACATCGCAACATGGCGAATACCAATCCCCATTAAATGTGTAAGTGTATGTGTTATATCCAATTGTACTGGTGAAATCGTAGCTCTTGCTGTTATAACACCTTTTTTTCTTAAACTTTCTGTTCTATCTAAAATGATTTCATAGGTACCTTTTCTGTTCTGATAATATCGATTGAAATCGTGCGTCATTTGATCACCATCTAGACTTATCTGAATAGAAACATGATGATCTAATAAGAAGTTTTCAATTTCTTTGGAAATCAAGGTGCCATTCGTTGTCATACTGTATGTAACACGTTTATTTGATTTTTCTTGTTTTAGCTTAGTGTAGGCTACAACTTCTTTAATAACTTCAATGTTCAGAAGTGGCTCCCCTCCAAAAAAGCAAATATTCAGTTCTTCTTCTTCGCCAGAATGATTAAACAGATAATCAACTGCTTTTAATGCGGTCTCTGTGTCCATCCGTCCTCGATCATTATATTCCCCGTCTCCTCCATAACAGTAAGAGCATCTTAGATTACACTCTTGAACCAGCATAAGGATTATAGATGATAGACTTACTTGCTCATCATTGCAACTTTTACATTCCTTTTGAATAGACAAATCTTTATTATATATAACCGATGCTTCCTCCAGACTGGCTAATAACCTATCTACCTCTTCTCTACTAGAACGATGCTTAAGTAATTCATATATTTCTTCAATTTCCTTACCTTCGCTATTACATATATCTACTACGACATCATCAATCTGAAAAAGCCCATTTGTTTTTATATTGTATAAGTATAAATTTTCATTTTGTTCTATGATTTTGACGGGATTTTTTTCAAATGGAGCACTAATCACTATTAATCATCCTCTCAAAGTTACAAAATAGGAGGAAGTCCAAGAAAATTAGTTCCCAGACCTCCTAATTGACTACCTGTGTTTGAAAGCCCTATCGTTGCGAGTGTTACTTCAATTAATCGCTATCATTATTAGTACACCAATGACCACTTTCTTTGCTACAAAACCAATCGGTAGCATCACAACCTACACAACGATCACGTGTATCACAAAGAACGCAAGTCATAGGAGAAACACTGCCTTCAGCTGCTTGGTTAATAGGATCGAACAATTTGATTCACCTCATTTTTTATATTTTTTTATTTCTTTTCCAATATAATCATTTTTTTCGTTACACTCTATACTTTTTTTGAAGTAATTGTGTAAAATTTGTTAACATATTATTTTTGAAATATTTTCAATTAAATCTATTAAAAGTATAATATGATTTGCCGAGCCCTGTTTCCCCTGATATAAACAACATCCTGATGCAACTCTCTAAGAATAAATATGAGCTGATCAGGATTATTTTCTCTTTTTTCTATAACACAAAAAAACGGAGGACTTCTTGGCTTAAACCAGAAAGTCCTCCGTTTTTTTGCTTTTTTATCAATCCGCCGCTACAACTACTACTTAATGCCCGAAATCGTATAATTCTCGATAATATACTTTTGGAAAACAATGAATATGATCATGATCGGTACGACCATGAAGGTCGAGCCTGCCATCTGGAGCGCGAACTGGCTCTCATTTTGGCCTTTGAGCAACGACAGTCCCACGGACAACGTATACAGCTTCTCATCATTCGCAATAATGAGCGGCCACAAGAAGCTGTTCCAACCGCCGATAAAGGTCAAAATGGCCTGTACTGCCAAAATTGGTGTTGAGATAGGCAGTACGATTTGCAGGAAAGTACGAAACTCCCCTGCACCATCAAGCCGCGTTGCCTCCAGCAGTTCTTCCGGAATATCGGACATGAACTGTCGGAACAGGAAGATGGCGAAGGCACCTACCAAGCCAGGAAGTACAATCCCCATCATGGTGTTGGTTAATCCCATCTGGTTCAAAATCAAATACACAGGAATCATCGTTACTTGCCCCGGAACCATCATTGTGGCCAGCACTAAATAGAACAGAAAACCTTTACCTTTAAATTTAAATTTGGCAAAGCCATAGCCTGCCATGGCGTTCAGGAATAATCCGAAAAATGAAGCTAATACAATCACCAGTGTATTAGTCAGATAGGTGCCAAAAGCCATGCTATCAAATAGTATTTTAAAATTGTCCAATGTGAAATGCTGCGGCCAGATGGTCGGAGGAATTTTGGTTACCTCGCTCTCCGTCTTAAAGGAGGATAAAATCATCCACGCAAAAGGCAGCACCATCAACAGACCTCCCACGGTCAGGAGAATCGCCACGAACCATTGAAATGTTTTTTCACCACTGCGCGAACTGGCGCGGGCTTGCTGAACAGCTGTTTTCACGTTCATCACCTCTCTCTATCAGGACTCCGTTTTATTTTGCAAACGGAACTGAATTAGCGTCACCGCGATGATCGCAAAGAACAGAATGAATGATCCCGCCGCGGCATAACCGAATTTACTAAATTGGAAACCATTATTGTAAATGAACAGAGATGCTGTTAGTGTGCCGTCAAGCGGTTTCCCTTTGGTCATGACGAACGGTTCCTCGAAAAATTGCAGCCAGCCGATCATCGTCGTAATGGACACGAAGAAAATAGCGTAGCGGAGCTGCGGAAGGGTAATATAACGAATTTGTTGCCATGTATTGGCCCCGTCAAGCTGAGCCGCTTCATAGTAGGAACCCGGAATCCCTTTAATCGCAGCAATGAAAATAATCATATTTAAGCCTATTCCCCGCCAAACAGCCAATAAAATAAGCGAAATTTTTGCCATCGTAGGATCGGTCAGCCATGGAACAGGACCCAGATTCATCATGCCCAGTACATAGTTGAATAGCCCGAGGGTCGGATTATACAAATAACTCCAGACCACCGCTACCGCCACCACGTTCGTTACGGACGGCAGATAGAACACCACGCGGAAAACTTTGAAAGCACGTGATTTACCCATGTTGATCAGGATCGCAATGCTGAGTGAAAACAATAGCACTAAAGGAACCCCGATGATGACGAAAAATAGAGTATTCCCAATGGATTTTAGAAATGAAGGGTCTATTAGCACATTCTTGTAATTTTCCATTCCTAAAAAGCGAATATTATCATAATTTACTAGTCCTGACAGATCCATATCTGTGAAGCTGATCACGAGTGCCAGTAAAATCGGCAACAACGAAAACAGCGTCAGCAGAATGATGGAGGGACCGATAAACAAGTATGGCGCAAGCTTCTGCGAGCTTCCTTTCATGCCTTCACTCCCTTTGACAATGACGGATACGGATCATTATTTTTTCATAATACTTGCAGCTTGCTGGTTAAAGTCATCCATTTCCTTCTGTGCGTCGGCTTGACCACGGTAAATGCGTTCGAAGCTCTTGATGAATTGCTGAGAAACCTCTTCCCATGCTGCCAGTTGCGGTAATGCTGCGGAATGATCGAGCTGTTGACGAATCGTTTGCAGCATCGGATCACTCTTCAGTCTTGCATCTTCCCATGACTTGGTAGCGGCAGGCAGGGTACTGGACAGCTCCATCCATTTCAGTTGCGTTTCCGGTTTACTCATGAAAGCCAGGAACTTGGCCGATTCCTCTGGGTGCTTGCTAAACTGCATAATCGAAAGATTCGATCCGCCCAAAACAGACAGGTTGTTTACTTTGCCAGGAAGCTCGGCTACATTCCATTTTCCATCCAGCTCAGGTGCTTTGCTCTTGATTTCTCTAATCATGAAAGGACCACTGATAAACATAGGAACGATACCATCACCTTGCAATCCTTGAACGGAATCTATCCCAAGATCAAGGGCATTGGAGCCATTTTGGAAAAAGGTGTTCAAATACTTCACAGCTTCTACAAACGGTGGCTGGTTGAACAGCGGATTGCCCTGCTCATCGACCAGCTTGGAGCCGTTCTGAAGAGCGAACATAAAGCCCAGAGACTGCTCTTTCGCATTAATGGCAATACCATACTTCCCTTTGCCACGCGCTGCCAGCTTTTGAGCAGCGTCAGAAAGCTCTTCCCACGTTTTAGGTGCTTCATTATATCCAACTTGCTTCAATAGATCTGAACGGTAGAATAAAATTTTCGTTTCGGTATACCAGGGAACGCCTACAGGTTTTCCCTCAAATTTTGCCGTATCCACAGCACCCGGGAAGAAATTCTTCGATTCCAGCTCAGGATATTTGCTGATATAAGGGGTGATGTCCGTCAATGCACCCGCAGACGCAAGTTCCGGAACCCATGATGTACCCAACTGAACCACATCCGGACCGGATTTGGAAGCAACTGCTGTCAGTAGCTTATCGTGAGCGTTATCCCAAGGCAGTGCTTGCACATCTACATGAATATCAGGATTTTCCTTTTCAAAATCCTTTGCAATCTCAGGCAGCAGCTTTCCTTCCGCCCCCATGCCCCATAGTGTAATCGTCGTTTTTCCATTCGCATCCTTACCGGATGATTCATCCTTGGATGAACAGCCTGCCAACGCGCCCCCCAGTAATAAGGTGCTTGCCAAAATGATCCCTAACGTTCTTTTCATCATAGAAATTCCTCCCGAGATGACCGGCTTACCGATCATGCAAATATGATAGCGGATTCAATCACACACGTTAAAGCGTACAGTGCTTAAAGCCAATTAAAACCTGCTTTTATAGAAAATATGTGGAAAGCCTAAGGACCATACTCATCAATAGAAACGTTTCGATAGTCATTATAAAACAAATTGAAACCGTATTCAATAGGGATATTATTTTTTATTTGTCCAGAATTTTACCCCATTTTCTTTCATTTCATCTATATAGCGTTGTTTTCTCGGTAAAATGACCCTCCATTTCGATTTGACTCTCTATTTGAAAGCGTATATAATCCAACTGAGTTCAACAATAGAAACGTTTCGATTAATAATACAACAGGATATTAAGCTTCTATGTAAAGTATTAGCCTGTTCGTTGCTTCTTTGAATCAGTCTTAACACAAAATCTCATGGATCTGAAAAAGAAAGCTGCCACCAGAGCAGCTTACGGAGGATTATGATGGAACAACAACTGAATTCCTACCTGCAAAATATGACACTTGAAGAAAAAGTCGATCAATTGCTCCAGCTTGTGGGAGCCTTTTTTGAAGATGCCGAAACAGACGGCCAAATTACCGGACCGATGGCATCTCTAGGGATCACAGAAGAAACGGTCCGTAACGTCGGATCGGTGCTTGGCATCGCAGGAGCCGAGGAAGCTATTCGTGTTCAACAAGCACATCTAAGCAAAAACCGTCTAGGTATTCCGCTTCTAATTATGGCAGACATTGTACATGGCTTCAAAACGATTTTTCCCATACCGCTGGCTATTGGCTGTTCATGGAATGTGCAACTCGCAGAAGAGAGCGCTACCATTGCTGCCAGAGAAGCTTCTGTGTCCGGTGTTCATGTCACCTTTGCTCCGATGGTGGATTTGGTACGTGACCCGCGCTGGGGCCGTGTAATGGAATCTACAGGGGAAGACCCTTACCTTAACAGTGTATTTGCCCGTGCTTTCGTACGCGGCTTTCAAGGCAAGGACCTGACGAACGATACAGACCGGGTGGCGGCGTGCGTGAAGCATTTTGCCGCATATGGAGCAGGCGAAGGAGGACGGGATTACAATACCGTCGATCTGTCCGCATGGCAGTTGCGAGAGTATTATCTCCCCTCCTACAAAGCTGCGCTAGATGAAGGCTGCGAAATGGTGATGACCTCCTTCAATACCGTAGAAGGTGTAGCTGCAACGGGCAACAAGCGCCTGATGCGCGATTTGCTTCGCAATGAGTGGGGCTTTGACGGTGTACTCATCTCGGATTGGGCCGCCATCAAGGAGCTTATTCCCCATGGCATTGCCGAGGATGAGCGCGAGGCAGCACAGAAAGCACTGCTGGCAGGCGTAGACATTGAAATGATGACCTCCTGCTATAACGGGCATTTGCCTGAGCTGGTTCGCAGCGGGCAACTGGATGAAGCACTCGTCGATGAGGCGGTCATGCGTGTGTTGAAGCTTAAGCAAAAGCTGGGCTTATTCGACAATCCGCTGCGCGGTGCAGACCCTGAGCGGGAACGTGAAATTGTGTTCTGCGAAGCTCACCGGGCGGTTGCCAAGGAATTGGCGATCCAATCATGCGTACTGCTCAAAAACGATTCCGTTCTTCCATTGAATCGCAGTCAGCATATCGCGCTGATCGGGCCTTTTGCAGAGAACGGTGATATTCTTGGCTCCTGGTCGTGGAGCGGTTCGCAAGAAGAAGCTGTTCAAGTCATTGATGGGTTCAAATCGAAAACATCCTCCTCGCTGCTCTCGGTAGCGACTGGATGCTCTATAGATGAAATATCCGAAGAACAATATGCAGAAGCGCTGCAAGCTGCCAGCCAGGCAGAGGTCATCGTACTGGCGCTCGGCGAGCGTTCGGATATGAGTGGTGAAGCGGGCAGCCGCTCGGATATTTGCCTGCCACAAGCCCAACTGGATCTGGTAAAACGCCTAAAGACGCTGAACAAGCCTATGGTAGCCGTGCTGTTCAACGGTCGTCCACTGGATTTGCACGGTGTCATTGAAGAGGCCGACGCCGTACTGGAAGCCTGGTTCCCGGGCGGTGAAGGCGGCGCGGCGATTGCCGATCTGCTGTACGGCGATGCCGAACCAACGGGCCGTCTGACGATGTCCTTCCCGCAATCGGTGGGGCAGGTGCCTGTGTACTACAATCATTTTAATACAGGTCGTCCGCAGTTGGACCCGAATACAAAAGAACGGTACGTCTCCCAATACCTAGACGTACCGAATGAACCTTTATTCCCGTTTGGCTATGGCTTGAGCTATACGAAGGTTGCCTATGAAAGCGTACAGCTTTCCAGCGACACCCTCAATCCCGGTCAAGCACTGACCGTGAAGGTACGGGTAACGAACACAGGAACACGTCCTGTCGAGGAAACGGTTCAATTCTATATCCGTGATATCAGCGGAGATACGGTTCGCCCGATGAAAGAGCTGAAGGATTTCCGCAAGGTTCTTCTTGCCCCGGGCGAAAGCCGGGAAGTGGAATTTGCATTGATCGAGTCTCAACTGCGCTATCATCATGCAGACCTGAGCTTTGATAGTGACAGCGGTGAATTCGCCGTCTTTACAGGACCTAACAGCCGAGATACTACCGAAGGACGTTTTCGTTTAGTGAAAGAAACAGGAAAGTGAGGCGTAACCTTTGATGAATACAAGTCTGGATCAAAATATTTTGCTGCGGGCAGGAGACCTGTCCTTTACCTTCTTGAGCAGCGGTGATGTATACAAAATTGCCCACGGCTCAACCATGATCAATCAACTGCTGACCAATTCCGTCGACGGTTCCCTGAACAACCTGTACTTGCGACTGTATCGTCCGTCCGGCGTCAGCATCACTCCCCTGCTTGGAGTTCGTTCACCCGGAGTTGTACAACAAACGGATCAACAGATTATTTGGGAAGGCATTACGTCAGGTGTCGGCTATCAGGTGACATTCACGCTAAGCCGTCTCGGGGTATGGTTTTGGGATGTAACTTTACAGGGCGATGACGTGGAAGCTGATATCGTGTACGGTCAGGATATCGGCATTGCGGATACAGCGGCTGTACGCAGTAATGAAGCTTATCTGTCTCAATATATCGACCATACCGTCTACCATGACGAACAAAGAGGCTATACGGTTTGTTCCCGTCAAAACCAGCCGCAAAGTCAGGCATTCCCTTACATCCAGCAAGGCTCGCTGACCCGGACCGTCGGTTATTCGACGGACGGATTTCAATTCTTTGGGCTTTCGTACAAAGAAACGAACGAGCCGGAAGCACTGCGCCGTGATTCGCTCGCCAATGAAGTGTACCAGTACGAATTCGCCTATACGGCGCTGCAATCCGAGCGGGTAAAGCTCGCCGGGGAAGCCCGCTTTACCTTTTACGGCCTGTTCCAACCCAATCATCCGACTGCCGTTACAAAGCTGGAGTACCAGGAACTGGTGACGAAAGCACGCGAAGAAGTATCGACTATTCTGGAGACTGCTTCCGACACCGCCATCCCGGTGCACGCCACAAGCCGTCTCCAGGCTGGGCGTGTAGCTCCAGCCCAGAACATCGGGGAGCCGCTGCGCACGCTGGATATGACCGCAGCCGAGCTGGATCAGCTCTTCCCGAAACGACAGGAAGAAGAACATGACGGCGACACGTTGCTTTCCTTTTTCACGGACAGCTATGAACATGTCGTACTCAAATCCAAAGAGCTTCGTGTAGAGCGTCCCCACGGACATATTTTAATGGGCGGGCATTACGCTGGAGGTAAGGAAGAGACCATTACAACCACCTCCTATATGTACGGAGTGTTCAACTCCCAGCTTGTAATTGGCAACACGAATTTCAATAAAATGATCACAAACGCGCGTAATGCGCTCAATATTCCAAAAACATCCGGCCAGCGTATCTATATCGGAATCGATGGGAAATACCGTCTGCTCACGATGCCTTCCCTGTTCGAGATCGGCTTTAACTATGTGCGCTGGTATTACAAAACCGCTGACGATACGCTCATCATTACGAACCATACTAACGCCGATACGCCTGAAGTACAGCTTCACGTGCGCTCGGCAAGCGGCAAAGCCTATCCGTTCCTCGTGACTCAGCAAATGTCCATGCATGTGAACGAATATGAGCTTCCGTTCCATATGGAACGGGATGGCGAGGCCCTGCTCTTCCGCGCAGACCCATCCTCCCTGAGCGCCGAAGCCTATCCGGACCTGTTGTACCGGATGCAGGTACAAGGCGCTCCGTTACAGCAAGTGAGCGACGCTCACGCACTGCTACAGGGTACAGCCTCCCCTGATGCATCTCTGGTCGTGCTGGAGCTGGGCGACAGCAGCGAATGGACCTGCACCGTGCAAGGCTGGCTGCATGGACATTCGGCCGGGAAGGGCCAAGCACACGCGGAACGCAATGCCTCTTTTGAGGCTGGGCGCGAGCGCTATCGGCAATATTTTGCCGGACTAATGAACGGCTTCCATCTGACGCATAGCGGACATGAAACCAGCGAGCTGTTCCGTGTGAATGCGGTGGCCTGGTGGTATACCCACAATATGCTTGTCCACTATTCTGTGCCTCATGGTCTGGAGCAATACGGTGGTGCAGCTTGGGGAACACGCGATGTATGTCAGGGCCCGGTGGAATATTTTTCAGCCGTACAAAAGTTTGACGAAGTCCGGTCCATTCTGCTGACCGTGTTCAGCCATCAGTACGAGGATAGCGGAAACTGGCCGCAATGGTTTATGTTCGACAACTATACTCGCGTTCAACAAGAAGAAAGCCACGGTGATATTATCGTCTGGCCGCTCAAGGTACTGGGAGATTATTTGACCGCTACCCGGGATTACAGTATTCTGGAAGAAAATGTACCCTACACCAACCGGCATAGTTTTGATTATACAAAACAAACCGCGATCCTCATGGAACACGCGATGAAGGAAATCGAATATATTCGAGCGAATTTCCTTCATGATACACATTTGTCCGCCTACGGCGACGGCGATTGGGATGACACGCTCCAGCCAGCCAACACTCAACTGAAGCAATACATGGCGAGCAGTTGGACCGTTGCACTCACCTATCAGGTGGTTCGCAACTTTGCTACTGCACTGGAGCAAGCCCCGGCAGGCGTCATAAACGAAGCCGCCGAGATCGCACAGGAGCTGCACCAGATGGCCGAAGGCATCCGCAAGGACTTCAACCGCTACATGCTGGAGAGCGGTATTATCCCGGGCTTCGTGTATATGGAAGAACCCGGTCAGCCCAAGCTGATGCTCCATCCGTCCGATACGGAGACGGGGATTCACTACCGCTTGCTGCCGATGACACGCAGCATGATCAGCCAGTTGCTCACGCCGGAACAAGCATTGGCTCATGAGCAGCTCATCCGCGAGCAATTCCTGTGCCCGGATGGCGTGCGTCTGATGAACCGCCCTGCACAGTACGATGGTGGCGTGAGCTCGCACTTCAAGCGCGCAGAGCAAGCGGCCAACTTCGGACGCGAGGTCGGGCTGCAATATGTGCATGCCCATATCCGCTTCGCGGAAGCAATGGCCAAGCTCGGTCGCAAAGATGACGCCTGGCACAGCCTGAAGCTCATCAACCCGGTTGGCATTCGAGCGTCCGTACCAAACGCCGAATGGCGTCAGAGCAACGCGTATTTCAGCAGCTCGGACGGCAAATTTAATACCCGCTACGAAGCACAAGAGCGGTTTGGTGAACTGCGTGAAGGAGCCGTTCCTGTCAAAGGCGGCTGGAGAATCTATTCCAGTGGTCCAGGGATTTATATG
This sequence comes from Paenibacillus sp. 23TSA30-6, assembly GCF_014858585.1. Lineage (NCBI taxonomy): Bacteria > Bacillati > Bacillota > Bacilli > Caryophanales > Paenibacillaceae > Paenibacillus > Paenibacillus sp. 23TSA30-6. Next base: position 55,873 of record NZ_SLTL01000011.1, read on the forward strand.
AATCAGCTCATTTCGAATGTCCTTGGTATCCGTCAGTCGGGCGAAGACCTGATCCTGGACCCTGTACTTCCGGATGATCTTGACGGACTGGAATTTGAATTTTCCTTTGCCGGGAAACCCGTTACCTTCATCTATCGCATGCCACAAGAGCATAGCAGCAGTGAGCAAGGCCGCGCGGTATTGAACGGAACACCGTTGGAGAGCAAGCCAGCCGATGACAATCGCTACCGTTCGGGTGCCCTGCGCATCAAGCGCAAGAATTTCGAGCAGGCGCTAGCGGAACATGACGGTGTACACCGTCTGGAGATTATTTTATAAATCAGGCATAGAGGCAACACAGCGATGGCGATCTTGCGGGATCGCCCTTTGCTGCTTGCCCGTCAAGAAGGAGGAAACGATGTGGTCAGCATTAAAGATATCGCCAAACAGGCGGGCGTTTCCATATCTACCGTTTCATACGCTTTGAACGGCAGTGATAAGGTAACAGAAGAGACCTGCGCACGTATTTTAGCCATTGCCAAAGAGCTTAACTATGTGCCGAATGCCGCCGCACGTAATCTCAAAAAAAGGGAAACCAAAATTATCGGCGTCTTCCTAACCGATTTCCGCGGAGACGTTTATGGAGATTTGCTGTATGGCATCAAGGAGATTTTGAACCGAAAAGACTATGACCTTATCGTATGCAGCGGCAAGCAATCTCACCGAATGCTGCCGGAGCGCATGATCGATGGAGCCATCATACTGGATCAGACGTTCGATAGTCAGGAACTGCTAAACTACGCCGAGCGTGGGCATAAAATTGTCGTACTTGACCGCGAGTTAAATCATCCTAACATTAACCAGGTACTGCTGGATAACAAAGCTGGTGCCGCTCTCGCGGTGGAGCATCTGCTGGAAATGGGACACCGCAAGCTGTATGTTGTCACCGGACCAGACGGCTCTTATGATTCATGGCAGCGTATGCAGGCGGTCAAGCAGACGATTGAGCGCAGCGGCACCGCTGAAATGATCGAGATTGGCGGCGATTTTGAGAAATCGGGCGGCGAACAGGCGGCCGAGATCATTTTGCAGCAACATGTCAGCCCGGATTCGGGACCCGTCGCGGTATTCTGTCTCAATGATGAGATGGCAGTAGGCTTTTACAATCGAATGGCTCAGTCGGAGCTTACCATCGGCAAGGACATTCATATCGTCGGCTTTGATAATATCGAGCTGGCACAATATATTCAGCCCCGTCTGACAACCATTGATTACTCCAAACGTAAATGGGGCGCAGTAGCTGCCGGACAAGTTCTTAAAATCATTGCTGGGGAAGACGTGGAGCATGAACGGCTGTACGTTACACTCGTCCAAAGGGAATCCGCAGGCGTAGCATTCAGCAATCCACATCAACAGAATGCCTGATGAACGCCGCAGAAGCCCCATTTACACGCTATCCTGCAAAAAAAGAACTTCCACTGCCCGGAACACGGGTTGGAAGTTCTTTTAGTCATGCTTATTTTTCAACCTAACCAATCCTCAAGCAAATTCATCAACGACCGTAAGGGATTGCCAATCGCCTGACCCGTCTCCAGTTCCACCTGCAATGCAGCATCAACCATAGATAACTGCGCCACAGCCAGCGTTCTGTCTGGATCAGCCTCTATCAGTTCATGCAATGCACGGGCCAGCACTTCCATATATTCGTCTTTGCGACCTTGCATAATCAGTTCAAAAGCGTGCTCCACCACCTTGACCTCTATCAATGAAGAGATATCTGGCTTGCCTAACAGGGCCGCTATATGATAAAGACGCTTCATCGTTCCCTCTACAGTAGCCGGATTCGTAAATACCAAGGTCCGTGGCAACAGATCATCGCATATCTCATGGAAAAAGGGCTCATCCAGCGTTATCACGGGTGTAGGTATTGTCAATTGAACCTTTTCCGCCAAGACTATATAATTCGTGCACGTAATCAAAATTACATCTACGCCGCTTTGGCCCATCCATTCCAGCTGCTCTTCTACCTTCCGACTGGCATCCGCTGCCGAGAAGTCTGGATCAGATGAAACTCTGTACATGAGTGCAGGGTCCACAAAATGCTCCAGCTCCACCTCATAAAGGGCAAAAGCCCGTTCCACATAGGCAATGTTCGAGTGATGCGCATGCAGGCAGCCTACCCTCTGTTTAAAACTTCCCATCATCCCATCCCCACTCATCATGTTTCCATCATTTTAGCAGGGATAGGGTAGTTGGGGAACCACCTTAAGTATCAGTCATGCCGTGAATGTCGTTTTTAAAATTTTCCGTTCGTATTTTTCCACTCTGCTTTAGCCGGAATGTCCTGAACTACATCCCAATGCTCTGCTACTTTGCCGTTCTCTACACGCCACATATCATAGACAGCAGTCATGTTCCCCTCAGGCGATTTGGTCTCGCTCACAGCCAGTACGAAGTTCCCTTCTCCAATGACCATATGCACCTTATCGTATCCAGAGGAATTTCCCTGGTTTCCATTTGCTGCGGGGAATAGTTGCTTCAGAACGGAAACACCGTCGCCAAAAAAGGGATTATGCTGAATGTAATGATCACCATTATAATAGCTTTCCAGTGCAGCGCGGTTCTTGCCAACCAGAATATCATCGACAAACTTGCGGATCAACTCTTTGTTCTTCTCGGTTTGGTTGCGATCTGTGATTTGTGTTGCTCCGTCAATCATCGTACGTCCGCTTGGATTGGCTGGAGCCGAATCCTGAATGTTGTCCCAATGCTCAACGATTTTACCATTGCTATCGAAGCGGAAAATATCAAAGACAATGCTCGATTTCCCTGCAATTGTCGTTTTATAATGAACCGCTACAAAATTCCCATCCTGAAGCACACGATGGATTTCAATCTTTGTATTAGCTTCCTTTAATTGGCTTATTCCTTTCAGCAAGGCATCTCTCCCGCTGGCAAAGCTCAGATTGTGCTGAATGTACTGATCCTTGCTGATCCAAGTCTCGGCCGCTTTCGTATCTCCGGTTTCAAAGCTTTTCAGGATTTCAACGACCTTATCCTTATTACTCACCCCGATTTGCACCGTTTGGCTGGCCGGGTCCCAAATCACTTGCTTGCCCCACGCTTCTTTGACAACATCGACCGGAACATAGGTTACCCCTTGTTTCGTCAAGATGGTCGAGGTGGACAGCGGTACCTTAATCCCATTGATCTGCGCTTCCGGACTGCCCGACACCAGTACAACCGTCGCCTGATCATACCGAATGGTCGTGCTTTGACGGGCCGTATTGAACGTAATATGCTTGGAATCCAGCGGAATCCCCAAACTGGAGGCCAATTGTCTCAAAGGAATTAAGACCTGCTTATTTCTCACGATAGGCGCAATTTTGTAAGCCTCCTTCTTGCCATCTACCCAAACCTGAATACCTGTAGCGGGTTTTGCTTCGGCCGCCAAGGTCGGTACAGCAGAAGATAGCACGAGCAAGCCAGCGAGTGCGGCAGTAACCGTATGTTTTTTCATGAATGTAAGCCCCTCTCAACATAAAAAAATAGAATATTGAAAACAATTTTCCTTTTATGTAACTAATTAAGTTACACCTAATCACAAAAAATGAACTTTTTATGTCCCGCCTTATCTTTAACCCTCATCTGAATCTCTTGAAACTTCAATGCCCCTCCTTTCAAAATTTTATATGCATAGCCCGTTATGCAGCAAGCTACAGCCTTAGAATAAAGGATATGGGGACTAATAACAATGTATGCTTATGGTCTTACAAATGAATTTATGATGAAACCACAAAAAAAGCGGCTCCTATCGCCAAGCGAATGAACGCTTTTGAACAGAAAACCCGCTTCTTTACACGACATATACCCTTTAGACCGATAACGTTCTCCGAAACTTAATGAAGCTCCCAATTCGCCAGATGGAGATATAGACGAGCGCCATCGTAATCGCCAATACACTAATCTCGGACGTACCTAAGCTGCTGAGATACTGGGTCAAAATAATGCGAATCAAGATAATGGCAATAATAATGTATTTAAAATATTTGTTCGGCTTGGGATAAATATGGCCGTCGTCCCGTCTCTCATATGCCGTATGCATCAGAATGACGTAACCAAACACCGCACCTAACAGCCCGGCAGCCAATAGCTCCCAAAAGGCGGGAAGCGCATGCGTTTGGCCGGGAATATGCATCAATTGGTACACAGACATCATCATGAGTGGGAATGCGATAAATAAGGGTAGCAAAAGACGGACTCCGTTTCCTTTTACCGGTCCCCCTCGTCTTTTGGTTCTCAACCAGATCATCAGCCCCACCAAAACAGCCAACAATGCATAGATGAATATCGTCGTCATGATGAAACTCCTTTCCTATATATATATATATATATATCTTTTGAGACGATGCTAAATCGACAGTTTTTTCTCCAGCAAATAAGCGTTCAGCCGGATTATTGCATATGCAGCAACCCAACTGATCAACACTGCAACCGGGAAATGCCAAGTAAAAGGAAACCATTGTCCTGTCTGAACATGGTCAAACTGCTTATAAATCCCTTGATCGCTTGACCAATAAAAGACGCTCCCTCCACCCATCAACACAATCCAGAGAATCGGGCTGATCGGTCTCCATGTGCTGAATTTTGTACTAACTGTAAGCAGACCAAGCGCAATAACAAACGGGGTGAACGCGATAATCATCACAAACCAGTTAAATCCGGCGATGACAAAGGACGCTGCATCCGCAAACGTGTAAGGCTGTATGGTCGATGAGATGAACAGCGCGTACAGGGAACCCACCACAAACAGGAGCAATATCACGACAATAGTTTGTAAAATAGTAGCAATCCATTTGGCGCTAATCAGCCACATGCGCGGATAGGGCAGGGTTAGCCACCATCCGTAGGTGTCATTTTCCCATTCTCTTCTCAGACTTCCCACACCCATGAAAATGATCATATACGGCAAGCCCAGGGTGACATACCACAGCCTTGTCAATTCGAGTTGGTTGTGAAGCGCGAAATACAAGGAAATAACGAACGCCACAATTAGAAATAGTGAGAAATATACAAGTCTCCACGGTCTGGGCAGTCGATTGCGGCTCTGCTTTCTCCAGCTTCCTTTATTTCGAAATTCATGGCGTATCAAATCTTTGAACAGCCCTGTTGAATTCACGCCTTCCACTCCTTTTTGTACAAATTGCGGAACACCTGATTCAGTGATCCATGCTCTCCACGTAGATCATCCGAATCACCGGACCATATCACCCGCCCGCGGTCCATCATCACCGTGTAATCAAATAAGCCTTCCACTTCCTGAATATCATGCGTACTCATAAGTATGGATTGCTGTCGATCCTCCAAATAATCAATAATACCAGCCACGATTGCTTCTCTGGAAAGGACATCAATGCCGGCAAACGGTTCATCCAGAATCATAAGCGGAACCTCACGCGCCAGACACAGAATCAGCAGCACACGTGCCTCCTGCCCGCGGCTCATCCCGGCCATTTTCAACTCCAGCTCCACGTCCATATGATCAGCCAGCTTATGCGCATCCTTCATATTAAAGCCGGGCAAAAAGGACTGTCCCCACTCCAACGTCTGCTGAACCGTATGATTGGGGTACCAGCGAGCCCGGTCAGGCAGGTAGGATATGCCACGGTTGGTTTCCCAGCCGGGCTTTTGCCCCAGCACCTCAAGACTGCCCCCATCTGGCTGAATCAATCCGGTGATCGCCCGAAAAAAGCTGGACTTACCGCAGCCATTGGGCCCAAGCACCCCTACAATACGTCCTGCCGGAATGACGACATCTAATTGATCCAGTGCTTTTTTACTGCCGTATTGCTTCACCAGATGATTCGCAACCACAACAGACTCCGTCATGCCTTATCGCCTCCTTCCTTGTCATTTCCGTTCTGTTTGCTTGCTATATACCGCTGTACATCCTTCCATGACAGCCCCAGACTGCTCATCTGTCCCAGGAACTGATCTATATACGTCAGGGCCAGTTGTTCCCGAAAATTGTCTACCCGCTCACTGGACGACGTAACATAGGTTCCCAAGCCGCGCCGCTTCTCGGTCAGTCCGTCCCGCTCCAGCTCCTGATAAGCCCGCATCACTGTATTCGGATTCATACGCAATTCCTGTGCCAGATCACGAACGGACGGCATTTTGCTTCCCATTTCAATCTCCCCTTTGGCAATGGAGCTTCGTACCTGATTTAATATCTGTTCATATAATGGCTGGCTAAAATCAATTAAAAACCGAAGCGAGCCAACCCGTTGCTCTTCCATGGGTGTTTCCCCCTAATCCGCTGCATCTATCGTGCATTCAGTGTATTATATCACTTAATACACATAATACAAGTATATTTTTAGTTGAAATTTTAGTCATGCCGTTCAAAACCTATTCAGCAAATGCTCAGCTTGCGCTCAGACAGCATTCAAGTTCATATCTTATGATAAGTCTCGTACCAAACAAACCATAACCGAAGGTGGAAAATGAAGATGAAGAACACCAAGAAAGCGATTTTGGCAGGAACGATGGCATTGGCATTTTTAGGAGGTGGAGCACTGTACTCCACTGGCGCAGCCCATGCTGCTTCAACTACACCTGAGAAGGCTCCAATTGTAGACAAAACTCAGGCACCTAAAGGTAACCCTGGCGACGCTAACGGTCCTGCCATCGTAGGGGGAAATTTTGCTGAGAACAAGGCTCTTCTGAAAGTGTTGAAATTGTTCTCCAGCGAGTTGAATACACAGTTAAAATCAGGCAAGACACTCGCAGCAATTGCTAAAGCACAAGGCGTAAGCGTAGAATCTGTTATTGATGTGCTTGTTTCGGATCTGAAAGCGAAACTGGCCACTGAAAAACAAAACAGCAAAATTACAGCAACTGAATATGACCCACGTGTCTCCAACCTGAAGAAAATGGTTACGGATTTGGTAAACGGCGTTAAGCCGTCCAAGCCACCAGTAGAAGCAGGTAAAACAGATGCAGCCAAAGCTCCTGTTAAAGCTGAAGCTAACAAGGCTCCAGTTTTCTAAAAGGCTTTAGCTCAATAATTCACATTCATAGAACCCATTTGTTAATCAAACATAGCCACCCCATGTTAAATAAATCTCCATCCGGCTTCCCTGTACGGATAGAGGAGTAGATAAGCCTGTCCCCCTGCTGCTATGCGGCAGAAGGGGACAGGCTTATTTTTCTTTTACCAAGACAATATGTGGTAGACTAGCTTGGTCAAGAGGTAGCATTACAGGAATTTGATGTGAAGAGTTTGTCTGAAATCCGGTTGCAGATTGATGGAGAGACTGAAAATTTAGACAGAGAACAAGGCGAGGCCTTCATAGATACACCCGGTTTTGAACGGCTCATTGAAACAGATACCCGGAATAGCCGAAATCTTTTTTTAGTCGCTGTAGTTCATGATAAAATCGTTGGATTTTCAAGATGTGAAGGACATTCTCTGAGCAGAACCTCTCATAAAGTAGAATTTGGAGTATGCGTTCTAAAGGATTATTGGGGTTACGGGATTGGGAGAAATCTTTTAAAGAAATCTATAGCTTGGGCTGACTCCAACGACATCAAGAAAATAAGCCTACATGTTTTAGAAACCAATGATAAAGCTATTGAACTCTATAAAAGGTTTGGTTTTGAAATCGAAGGTATATTAAAAAATGATAAATTTCTTGCTGACGGTAAATACTACAACACCATCATCATGGGGAGATTTAGGGAGTGAGATTCGGTTCCAATAACAGGGTGTGCATAATAAAAAAAGATCCTGTATTATCAGGATCTTTCATCATTTCATTGCCGGGTGTAACTTAGTAGCGATAATCATCATAGGAGTTACGGTCTTGTTGAGCTGCTGTAACCATCAAAAATATACCTGAAAGCAAATGCATCAACCATCCCACGAACGGAATCCATCCGACAACAGAGGTCACAATGCCCAAGATAGATCCATAATAGGCCTCCTTGTTTACCACAGATAGCACTAATGTAACGATATGGAAAATCATCATAAAGAACAACACGGTATACACGGAGTTTACGACGATGAGTCCGCCCAAAACAGGAATAGCTAAAAATAGCTCTAAACCGCCTGTAATCCATTTTAAAGTTTTTGATGGTGCCATGGTTCCACTCTCCCGTTACTATTTCATCCCATCATTATATCTTATCGCTATGCGGGATGACATACATTTTTTAACAATCAATATGTTTAAATCGCGACTGCTGCTATCCCATTTTCGAATGAGCTAAGCCCTGATCACATATATGTGAGAAAGAACGAATTTTTGTGACTCCAAAGGGGTGAACGCATTGGGATATTATATCGAGGTGGAACGAGGCGTCAATCTGTATGTGGAAGATACAGGAGCCGGCATCCCCGTTCTAATGGTGCATGGCTGGCCGCTGGATCATCGAATGTACGAATATCAGGTAGCTCTGCTGCCTTCCTACGGGTATCGCTGTATTCAGGTGGATCTTAGGGGATTCGGCAGGTCCGACCGACCATGGCAAGGCTACAACTATGATCGACTAGCAGACGATCTGTTGGCTGTCATTCAGGCGCTCCAGCTAAGACAGATACGACTGATTGGTTTTTCCATGGGGGGAGCTATTGTTGTACGCTATATGAGCAGGCACCGGGGATTTGGCGTCGATCAGCTTATTCTGCTGGGAGCGGCTACGCCCCGTTTCACTCCATCCAGCGGCTTTCCTCAAGGCACTCCGGTCACGGAAGTGGATAAGCTCATCAAGCAAGCCTATACAGATCGACCGCAACTGGTCACTTCATTTGGCGAGCTATTGTTTGCCAACCCCGTCAGCCAGAGCTTTCGCGACTGGATACGTGATCAGGGCTTTGCAGCCTCTGTCCATAGCATGGCCTTCACTTTATATTCACTGCGTGATTCTGATTTACGCCCGGATCTTCCGCATATCCGTGTACCTACCTGGATTTTACACGGGAAGCTTGATCAGGTCTGCCCTTTCCCACTGGCTGTAGAAACCCAAAAAGGAATTGCTGGGTCAAGGCTTATTCCTTTTGAACGAAGCGGTCATGCTGTATTTTACGATGCGCTCCCCGAATTTAATTCCACCTTACTGAGCATACTATCTCAACCTTCCCCCATGCCATAATCGGAGAACCAGGACATTCATATGCGCAAAAAAATAGCACCTTGCGGTGCGTTCTCCAAAAAAACAAAAAAGACGCCTCAGCGCCGTTAGCGGCTATGGGGCATCCTTCACTACAAACATATATCCAATTAGGATTGTTTGGTATGATTAAAGCTCGTATTATTCAAAACGGACAGCTTTTTCTCGCCCTTCACCATGGCAGAACCGCAAATGGGGCATGTCGGCTCGACAGAAAAAGCGAAGTTATCCCGCATCCATCCGTTGCACGTATCGCTGGCGCAATTCCAGACAGTTGTAATTTCCTCAGGAATCTCATCCATTGGCTTTTTCCGTGAATTGTACATAAACATCCCTCTTTCTTCATGATTTATAAAGCGATAAGATGTAATCAGTTCAAAAACGGCCTTGTGAACAGATAAAAACAAATGCCCCAAACGCTATGTTCGGGGCATCTGAAGCAGGCTGTAATTTTAAATTACAGTTTTACAACGTTCTCAGCTTGTGGTCCACGGTTTCCTTCAACTACGTTGAATTCTACGCGTTGGCCTTCGTCCAAAGATTTGAAGCCGTCGCCTTGGATTGCGGAGAAGTGTACGAATACGTCGCTTCCACCTTCAACCTCGATGAAACCAAAACCTTTTTCTGCGTTAAACCATTTTACTGTACCTGTTTGCATGGAATTACCTCCAAAATGTATTTATATGACCTTTATTTTTTACAAATAAAAATTCACATATTGCACAAGGTTATTTCAACCTAAAACAATAGCCCTCTACAATATGCGAATCTCAGGTCACAATTTCAATATACTCATATTACCATAAGTGTATTGAAAACGCAAGCACTGGTGAATTTAAATTATGCAGAGTGTGCTCTTGTCCTCTATTTATGTGTCCAAGCTGTATTCATCAGGCGAAAGTCAATCATCAACGCCTACCTAAAACAGTATATCCGCAACTGCTTCTTATTATACCAGCAAATGAAAAATAAATATACAAAACATTATACAGAAGACGAACTTTTTTCTAAAATATGCCCGTCTTCTGCATCCACTCTGTTGCGTTACCTTTTAACCAGCATCAAAGACCTGCCAATGCCTTAATTTCATCTGTTGTCAGCGCTTTGTTATACAATTGAACCTCATCCAGACTGCCATTAAAGTTGGCATCGGCAGCAAAGCGGCTTTTACCGAGATAAGCCTCGCTCGTCAGCAGTTCTCTCGGGTTAAAGGTAACGCTATCATTAACAGCTACCTCTTCACCGTTTACATACAGCTTTCCGGTGTTCCCCTCCAGTGTAACCGCTACATGCGTCCACTGGTTCAAGGGCAGCGGTGCTTTGGAAAGCAAGCTTTGATCTGTACCTTCATGGATCGTAAACTGTAGCACACCGCTTCCTTGGGATGGGGTCAGAAACATATGGCGGCTCTGTCCATTTCCAAAGTCAAAAATCCGCTGCCAGGCTGCGCCGCCCTTCCAGTTTACCCAAGCGGAAAAAGTAAAGTCCTCCGCATCTGTTACCGTACCCGGCAGCTGCACGTAACCATCCTTGCCGTTCAAAACAAGAGCTCCGCCGGACTTCCCATCCTTGTCCCATGTGGCTCCCCCAAATGCCTTGCCATCATAGTTGTTGTATGTGCTGTCCACGACCGTTGTCCCTAGATCCTCACTCCATGAATAGAGTGCGAGCTGCGGACCCTGAGCCTGCTCGGGAACTGTGGCTATAAAGCTTTTCATCGCTGTTGCTTTGTCTTTTTTTATGGTCGCGGTCAATGTGACCGTTGCAGGCTGGGAGCCCGCTTCTGGACGGTACACTTCACCTGTCACGGAAATGTTTCCGGGACGTGAGGACTCCCACGAAATGGTGGTATCTTGTGTTCCCTGAGTAGGAAGCGTCAGATTATAAAAAACGTTGCTCGTATCGCCCAAGCTCAAATCCTTCTGCACCGCTGCTACAATTTTGCTGGCCTTCTGCTCAGGCTTTAGCGTACCCCATACCGCAATACCCTTGGAGGATAGCGCAGTGAAAGCAAACGTCTTGGTGCCCGTATCTGGATCAAGGTGCCGAAGGAAAACACCTTTGTACTTTGTACCATCCACTGTAATCTCCAGCTGGTTACCTGTGCCAAGCTTCCATGTACCGCTCGCGCCGCCAGACAGTTTGCCGCCGCTTTCCAAACTGACGGTCACGGCTTGCTTAATATTGGCCGAAATTTCTTTTCCGTGATTTACATACGAGTATTGACCAAGGACATCCTTTTCCGACAACTTTTTAAGAGAATCCTCATCTCCCGAATAACGATAAGGAGCAACTACGGGCCAACCGTCAGCGTTCATGAACATTTCATGCACGCGTACCTCAAATTGCTCGCCCCGTCCCGGAAAACGGGAATGGAAGATCAGAAAATGCTTCTTGGTCTTGGGATCGTAATAAGCCGAGTTATGTCCGGGAGAAACATAGCCTGTACCCAGTCCTGTACCCGGATCACCGACTTCCCTTGGAATCAGGTAATTCCCTATCAGCTTGACACCGTATGGCTCAATGGAAGCGTCATCAAAAAGAGGTTTGTCAGGGTTCGCCTTGACCTTGATCATGTCGTTGCCCTCAGCATCGTAAAAAGGACCATCCGGTGTTTTGGAGCGAGCCACACGAAGGTTGTATCCGCCATCTGCCGACAAGCCGCCATAAGACAGGAACAGGTAATAATAGTCTGTTTGCGGACTGTACTGTATGTACGGCCCTTCCATACGGGCATGGTTACCGCCTGTCAGCTTTTTCCCGTAGCCTTGTCCGGGCAGCGGCTTCCCTGTTTTCTCATCCATTTTCAGAATAAAGATGCCTCCTGAATAGGACCCGTATACCATCCACAGCTTGCCGTTCTTATCATAAAAAGTATCCGGGTCCACGGCATTCGGATGCTTGGTCGCATCATAGACGGCTCCGTCCTCACTCGGTTGTCCCCACATGCCGGATTTCAGGAAAATCCCTTTGTTCTTGTAGGGTCCTTCGATTTTGTCAGCCACCGCTACACCCATCGCAGAGCGCGGAGAGTCACCTTTGCAGGCATTATAGTACATATAAAACTTGCCGTCCGCCAGTTGAATGACATCCGCTGCCCACAGCGTGTCCGTCTGTGCCCAATCGAGAGCCTCTTTTAGTTCCACTTTGACGTTCGGGATCAATACGTTACCGTTCGCTACTCCTGTAGCAATCGTATCCCAATTCATTAGATCCTTGGACTTGGCAGCCGCCAAATGAGAGCCAAATATATAAAAGGTATCGTTCACCTTCAGAATGGAAGGATCATGCACGGAGGTTTCCTTGAAAGAAGCTGTCACCTTTTTGCTCTGAATTGTAACGTTCTCCAGACTCTGATCTTGAAGTGTAATCTGTCCCGGGTTTTGAACTTCATCTGTACCCGGATGGAGCGTTTGCTCCGCGCCTGCAAAAGAGGCAGGTAACAGCAAAGCACCTGCCAGAGAAACAGTCGTTACTTTGCGGAAAAATAATCGTTTCATTAACTAATCTCCTCTCGATTTGAACAAACCTGGTTAATCAGCGGTCAGGCTTCTATTGTATTTTGATTCGTTTATTTTCCTCTTGAAATAGATACTCATCATCACCCCCGGCAGATATTAAAGCGCTTTCAATTTGTTCAAAAAATAAAAGCCCTTCTCTTAAGAAGGCAGGTTCAAACCTGACGGTGAACCGTACCTCTATATTATGCAATCAATATGGAAAATTCAATACTTAATTTTATATTTTTATGAATTCTTTAATAAAATTATTAATTATATCAATTCATCTATTTGCGTAGTCTCTTCTTCCTCTTATCCCACCTGTAAATTCAATGCTTCCACATGAGTTAATTTCAACTAACTGTTAAAGCAACAAAGGCAGGATGCGCTGAAGCACATCCTGCCTTTGTTATATAAATCTAATGTATTTATGAATCCGGCAATTGAAATCCATACGCTGTTATTCCAGCCAAATTCAAAAAGTACCGACTGCTTCTATTCCTGTTTTCCGTGTTGTCTTTGTTATTTGTTGCCTTCGAAATCAAGCGTGTTTCCAGTCTCTACTAACGTTTTTGTATTACTTAGAATATGCCACCAAGCATTGTCACTCGGTCCATAGGAAGGATCGTCAGGATGCCACTCATCATGGATAAGAGACAACTTCGTGCATCCGCCCACTGGCTCTATCAGCCAGGAAATCCGGGATTCATAGTTCTCTCGCCCTTTCAGGTATGAGGGGCCTACCTTATGCGTAAAACGCAGGGCCTTCAAGGGAGCATACTCCAGCAGCGTCCCGTACACATGAACGGTTTCTTCGCCCTCAGCGCCCGGTCCAACATACTCCAGCAATTCCCCCTCCTTGAAGCTGGAACGGATTATGCTTCCGTAATAGATTTGCTGAACGTACTCCGGAGAGACGAGGCATGCCCATACCTGTTCGGGCGCCCCCCCAATGTAGACCTCATATTTCAGTTCTTTCATGTTTTGTTCCTCCTTAATAATATGTGCTTGTACTTTCTTATACTTAAGACTCGTTTACACTATACAAAAAGGACACTGACAGCTACAGTCAGTGTTCCCAAAGAGACAAAATTAATTTTCGTAATGGCGAGCCATTTCCGAGGCAACCACCATCATCCGCTGCTTCAACGCCGCTGGCTCCCGAATATACAGCGTTTTCCCATAAGGCAACAAGAAATATGGGACATAAGTGAGCAATGAGCTTTCGTCCAGCAGAAACCGGGCCCATCCCTCCTCCCGCTGATCCAAGGTATGCCCGAATAGCCAATGACCGCAAAGATCATTTAATATCATCTCGGATGACTCAATTACCACGGCAACCAACTCCTCTGCTCTTTCCCGGGCAGGAAGCAAGCTCTGCAGGAGAAAATCGCGCGCAGAGAAATCGGCAGGACGTATGAAGCTCGCGCCACTACACCGGAGTCCGATAATTCTGTCGACACGGAAGTTACGGATCTCCTGCCGCTGGTGGCAATACGCGATGCTGTACCACTGCCCCTTCCAAAGTACAAGCCCATAAGGATCAATGGAACGTGAGGAGACCGTTTCTTCATTCCCCTTGCGGTATTCCATGTCCAGAGTGTCTCCGTTGGCTATGCCTGATTCAAGCTCTTGCAGAATTTCTGCCATTGCCCCATTAGACGTATGGAGCGTTTCAATCCCGCGCTCATGGCTCTCCATCCGTTCGATTTGTTGGACGTTGCTGTATCGCTTCAGCTTATCCAGCGCCCGTTCAAGCGCTTGGACATACGGATATCCCGTCCCACGGACGAAGGCGGCTGCTTGGACAAGCGCCTTCTGCTCTTCGGCGTCGAAGAACAACGGTGCTTCGACGAAGTTATCAGGCAGACAGTAGCCGCCACCAGGTCCGGCATCGGCAATAACCGGAACCCCACTGACGCACAACGCATCTATATAACGGTATACCGAACGAACGCTGATTTCCAGCGCATCCGCTAATTCGCCTGCGGTTCGTCTACGCTGCTTTAACATCCAGAGGATGGATAGCATATGGTCTGCTTTGGACATCAAACAATCTCCTCCCTGAACAGTTCAATTACAAGCAGTGTACAGCGAAAACTTTGTATCGCCAACTTACGTGTCGGCAGGGAGTGCAAGTAATGGCAAATAGTATGAAATAAATGTATTACATATCCTACCTTTCCTGCCGATATACCTAAAAGAACAATTTTGAATTACCTTAAAGTAAACCTTTAAATTTTTTGGGGAGGTGAAAATATATGCAATGGTATTTAAATGGATTAAAAAACTATGTAGGATTCCAAGGTAGAGCACGACGTACAGAATACTGGATGTTTGTTCTGTTCAGTACGATCGCCACTTTTATAATCGGTTTGATCGATGGTCTTGTGGGCTTAACTCCGATCTTGACGTACCTTTATTCTTTGGCTGTCCTGTTGCCGTCTCTGGCCGTTATAGCCCGTAGACTGCACGACACAGGCAGAACCGGATGGTGGATTTTGATCGGTTTAATCCCTCTTGTCGGTTCTATTATCCTGATTGTATTCTTATGCCAAGACAGTCAACCCGCTGAGAACAAATATGGAAAAAATCCTAAATTGTAATTGGTGCAGATACCTGAGAACCTCTTTCACTCTTGTGAAAGAGGTTTTTTCATATTCCCCCTCCAATCATCGAAATTCCAATAGTAAGTTTATGGGAAGCCCACTGCGTCCATACTGGATTAAAAAGCATCCGCAAGGAGAGGGCGAACATTCATGCATTTTCGGAAAAGAAGCAGCCACAACAAGTTTAAAAAGCCACCTGTCCAGCACACCGAGAGTAAGCCTGCACATTCAGAGGCGCAGCTCAGTGCAAATATCGGGTCAAATCTTCAGCGGATCAGACAAGCACTCGGTAACAGCACCGACATCATCATAAGAGAAGTTCGTATCGGCAAGGATGGTGAACAAATCATTGCGATCCTCTATACCGACGGTTTGGCGGATAAAAACGTAGTCTCCGACTTCATCATGGAGTCGATGATGCTGGATAGCAGCTTGTCCAGCGACGTGGAGAGTAGTATTCAAACCTCCTCCCATGTTCTGCAGATTTTAAAAGATTACGCCCTGACCATCGGGGGCATCCGGGATGTAACCGACTTTGAAACCTTATATAACGCTCTGTTGTCCGGAGATGCAATCATTTTGGTTGACGGTGAGACGCAGGGAATCGTGGCCAGCGCACGAGGATGGAAAGATCGCGGGGTTACCGAGCCCGCTTCGGAAAATGTCGTCCGTGGGCCACGAGAGGGATTTTCTGAAACACTGCGCACGAATACGGCCTTGATCCGACGTAAGATTAAAGATCCGAACCTGTGGCTGGAAACAAAACAAATTGGCCGCGTGACCCAAACCGATGTCGCAGTCATGTATATCAAGGGAATCGTGGACCATAAATTGGTCGAAGAAGTGCATGAACGACTGAATCGCATTGATGTAGACGGCATTCTTGAAAGCGGGTATATCGAGGAGTTAATTCAGGACGAAACATTTACCCCTTTTCCAACAGTATACAACTCCGAACGCCCGGATGTCATCGCCGCCGAGCTGTTGGAAGGAAAGATCGCGATCCTGGTGGATGGAACCCCGTTTGTGCTTGTCGTACCCGCGCTGTTTGTTTCCTTCCTGCATGCGGCGGAGGATTATTATCAGCGTGCCGATATCAGCAGCTTCATTCGGGTTCTTCGTTACACCGGAGTCTTTATTTCCCTGCTTGGTCCGTCCTTATATGTTGCCATCACTACGTTTCATCAGGAAATGCTGCCAACCTCACTGCTGATCGGTCTGGCGGCACAGCGGGAAGCCGTCCCCTTCCCTGCCTTTATTGAAGCACTCATGATGGAACTAACTTTTGAAATATTGCGGGAAGCCGGCGTCCGTATGCCCAAGTATATTGGAGCGGCCGTCTCTATCGTAGGCACACTTGTGATCGGACAAGCGGCTGTCCAGGCTGGGATCATATCAGCGGCGATGGTTATTGTCGTATCCATTACTGCGATTTCCAGCTTTGTTCTTCCTGCCTATAATATGTCCATTGCTTTCCGTATGCTGCGATTCCCTTTGATGGGGCTTGCCGCTTCATTCGGACTATTCGGGATTTTCGTCGGCGGCATTGCTCTCATCCTGCATATGTGCAGCCTTCGTTCGTTTGGCATTCCCTATATGGCTCCTTTTGCCCCTCTAATACCGTCGGACACCAAGGATACCATCTTTCGGCTTCCTCACTGGATGATGATTACACGTCCCAGATTACTCAATCAGAAGAACGTGAATCGCCGAAACAGCACCCCGCCCCGGAAACCACGGGAATGAAATAGAGAGGACTGGCACAAATGGAAAGGAGGAGCATCGTGAATCGGAAGGCCGCCTGTCTGTTCCTGATTCTTACAATGACCTTGCTTCTGACGGGCTGTTGGAGCCGCAGAGAGTTGAATGATCTGGCCATCGCCGTCGGTATGGGGATTGATAAACAAGGGGATCAATTCCGGGTCTCCGTCCAGGTTGTAGACCCTAGGGCCGTATCGGCCCAAAAAGGGGCAGGCGAGGCTCCAGCCACATTGTATACAGAGGAAGCCGATACCGTACTTGAAGCGATCCGAAAAATAACAACGCTGAGTCCTCGGAAAATGTATTTTTCTCACCTGCGTATATGCGTAATCGGTGAGTCGATAGCGACCGAAGGGATGGCAAAAGCTCTGGATTTACTCTCCAGGGATCATGAGTTCCGCACCGATTTTTATATTGTGGTGTCCAAAGGCACCAGCGCGGAGGATACGCTGAAAATTATGACACCCTTAGATCCGATTCCGGCAAATAAACTGTTCTCCTCCCTGGAATCTTCGGAGAAAAACTGGTCACCCAGTATGACCGTAACCTTGGATGAATTAATTAAAGCTATCACGAGTGAAGGAATGCAGCCTGTCTTGACCGGACTTCGGATCGTTGGCAATAAAGAAATGGGAGAAATGAACAGCAATGTCCAAAAAATCGACCCGCCTGTCCGTTTACAGTATTCCGGGCTTGCTGTATTCAAAAAAGACAGATTGATCGGGTGGCTAAATGAAACGGAAAGCAGAGGCTACAACTTCATTCTCGGCAAAGTGCAAAGCTCTGTCGGCTTTGTAGGCTGCCCCGGAGGCGGCAAAGTTGTCACAGAAATCATTCGGACCCAAACCGCCATAAAAGGGAGCGTTAACAGGGGAGAGCCCCGGATCAATGTTAAAATGCAGGTTGAGGCCAACGTAGGAGAAGTCGAGTGTCAGGGCCTGGATTTGACCAAGGTGAGCACGATTTATGAGGTGGAGAAAAAAGAGGAAGAAAAGATCGAAGAGATCATGAAATCAGCCGTCAGAAAAGCTCAAAAATCGTACAAATCTGACATTTTCGGTTTCGGTGAAGCCATTCACCGCGCTGATCCGAAGACCTGGAATTCACTGAAAAAAAATTGGGATCGTGAGCATTTTGCAGAATTACCCGTAGATATCAAGGTCGATTTCAAAATTCGGCGCTTGGGCACGATTGGCAGCTCATTCCTGAATGATATGAAGGAGTAACCTACCAAAGAAGGTGTTAAAAGATGCTGCCTAAAATAGTGAACGTTCTGGGTATATTGCTGGTCGCTGTTGCAATCAGCATGTTTGAGGTCCCGTACATGCGGAAAAAGGGTTTAAAAAAAGAACTTTGGCTGTTTTACATCCTGCTATTTCTTGGGGTCGGAATCAGCAGTGCCAGGGCATTAAGTGGGTTTATTCCCACTCCTCTGGATTGGATCGCAGCCGTGTATAGGCCATTCAGCGATTTCCTGACCCATATCGGTCTAATAAAATAAGACGAGGTGAAATTGGTGCCCGGGCAGATCAGAATCTCAGCACGTCAGCTTATGATCCTGACAACTTTATATACGGTCGGGAGCGCAATCCTCATCATCCCGTCAGGCATGGCGGAGGTAGCCAAGCAGGATGCGTGGATGGCCGCGCTTGTCGGGGTCGTGGCCGGGCTTCTCGTCTTGTATTTGTACATCAAGCTTGCGTCGCTGTATCCGCAGAAGACCCTGATTGGAATTATGGAAGCCCTGCTCGGAAAGTGGCTAGGCAAAGCTGTCGGTCTTCTGTTTTTCGCCACATTTTTCATCAATGCTCCTGTTCCCGTTTTGTTTTACCTGGGGAATTTTATGACCACTCAAATGATACCGGAAACACCGATGCCAGCAGTAAACATTCTTTTTGCGCTTATTATATTGTTGGCTGTCCGGCTGGGACTGGAAGTGATAGCTCGTTCTGCCGAACTGATGTTTCCGTTATTTATTCTGCTTTATATTTCTTTTACGGGTTTGATAGTGTCCAATATTAAATTGGAAAATGTTCAACCTGTACTGGAGGCTGGAGTCGGGCCTATTTGGTCTGCTGCCCTGTCCTTTGTCAGTACAGCGTTTCTGCCTCACATCATTCTGCTCATGATCTTCCCGGCTTCTGTCAATCGTTTCGACCAAGCCCGTAAAGCTATTTTCACAGGAAGCCTGATTGGCGGATTAATGTTGGTCGTGGTCGTTTCATTGGCTATTTTGGTACTAGGTCCTGATCTAACCGCAAGAAATATATATCCAAGCTATGCGTTAGCCAAAAAAATTAGCATCGGCAATTTTCTACAGCGTATCGAAGCGATCATGGCTACCATGTGGTTTATTTCGCTCTTCTTCAGGATCACGCTGTATATGCACTCTACCGTGACAGCCATAGCGCAAATCTTTCGCTTGAAAAACGACCGCCAGTTAGTGCTTCCTCTCGGCATTCTTTTAGTCGCCTTGTCAACCATCGTATATCCCAATGTGCCTTATCAACAAGCCTATGATACCAAGACGTGGATTCCCTATATATTATCGTTGGGGTTGTTTTTTCCCTTACTGCTGCTCAGTATACATGCCCTGAAAAGGTTGGTGACAAAGAAGAATAACAAGCCGGATGATAAACGTGAAAATAGAGGTGAGGATGGTGCATAAGCAAGTCAAAATCTCCACACGGCAATTATTGATCTTAACGATATTATTTACAGTCGGCACTGCAATCCTCGTCATCCCTTCCGTTATGGCCGCCACTGCTAAACAGGATGCATGGATCGCAGCACTCGTCGGAGTGGGCGCCGGGCTGCTGTTGATATGGCTGTACAACACGATTACCATCCTGTATCCACAGATGACCCTGATTGAAATCATGGAGACCCTTTTGGGCAAATGGTTGGGGAAATCTATTGCTCTGCTGTTTATGATTACGTTTTTTATCAGTGGCCCTGCTGCGGTGTTGTATGATTTGGGGAATTTTTTGACTACTCAAATGATGCCGGATACGCCGATTCAAGCGGTCAACATCCTTTTCGCGCTTATTGTATTGATGGGCGTGCGCCTTGGACTTGAAACGTTGGCCCGTTCTGCTGAGCTATTGTTTCCGTTGTTCCTTCTGCTGTACACGGCTTTTGTCGTTTTAGTAGTATCCAATATCAAACTGGAGAACGCTCAACCGATGCTGGAGAAGGGAGTTGGACCCATTTGGCCTGCCGCTTTATCCTTTATCAGTATTGCATTTCTGAGCCATATTGTTTTGCTCATGATTTTTCCGTTTGTAGATCGCCCCGTTCAAGCCCGTAAAGCCTTTTTAACAGGAGGCCTGATTGGCGGGTTGGTTCTGGTTGTACTCATTGTATTGACCGTTTTAGTTTTTGGCCCTGATTTAACAGCAAGAAATATATATCCAAGCTATTCATTAGCCAAAAAAATAAACATTGGGAATTTTCTTCAACGTATTGAAGCGATCATGGCCGCCATGTGGTTTATTTCGCTCTTTTTCAGGCTGGCTCTGTATATGCAATCGATTATGATAGCGATAAGCCAAATCTTTAATCTGAAAGATGATCGTCCGCTGATCTTCCCTATCGGGATGATCTTGATCGTTATGTCCGTAATCATTTATCCGAATGTCCCGTACCAGCAATCCTGGGATGCAAAAATATGGACATCCTTTGTCTTATCCATGGGCCTTTTTTTGCCTCTACTGCTGCTCTGTATTCACGGGATACGAAAACTCTGGTCAAAGAAAAAAACAGGGTCCGAAGGATAGGTCTTATTCATCCTGTGAGCCATTATGAGCCTCAGTGAAATTTTTTTGCTGTAACCTGTTTACAATGTGCACTTTTAGTTTATTTTAAACGAGTATTAAGCTGGCGCTAAGATTGGGCGTGTATGATGTATTTAAGAATCTGGTAACTACATAAAAACCGGATGTGCTAAAGGCAAGAATATTACTCCCGTTGGATATCCATATACCGTTCCACCCTGTCAGAATTTTAAAGAAATCAAAAGGAGACTTTACTCTTATGAATCGAAAACGAATCATGGTTATCTGCACCTTGTTGCTAGCGTTGTCTATTGGGCAGTCCTCTACATGGGGAAGTCGGGCCAATGCTTCTGCACTAGCTCCAGAGAGAGCCCTTCAGCTACAGGATAGTGAGGCTTCCAAGGATGATGAGTTGCTGGAAACACTGGGTGTATCCTCGGATGAGCAATTGTATGATGCGTTGTATAACGGTCAAACCTTGGCAGATATTGCACAATATAATGAACGGGACGCTCAAGCTGTCGTTGATTTGCAGGTGGCTCAGTTGACAGAGCAGTTAGATCAGCGGCTGGCCAACAAGAGTATTACGCCTGAACAGTACCAAGCCCATAAGGCAGAATTGACGCAGGTCGTTGCCAAGAGTGTGTTTGGACTGTAAAATTGCCTACGACAGGCGAACTTAAAAGCTACCTCTAGTGCCACTGCACAGACGGATGGTGCTTTCCATCGCCACCGCCCCCGGATTTCTGGAATAAAGCCTGTGATCAGCGTAGAAATTCGGGGACAAAAGCGACCGCTTCGCTTGTACAGCACCATTCCGCCTACTCCGTTTTTATGCACAACTTTCGAGTTCAGCTTATAGCAGAAAATTACCACTCATTCATATTTCTCCATTAAAGAAGGGACTGTTCCATAAGTCATAAAGTTAATTATGGAACAGTCCCTTCTATTTTATGATATTAATTCCCCTGCCCTTTTTAATAACAATTTACTTCTTTCACTAACAAACTTATTGAAAGGGAGCTCAAAAGAATTAAGCGGACAAAGCGCTGACTTTAGTACGCTCTCTTTATCGTTAATCAAACTTTGATAATCAAAGGGAGCTTTATCGCTAATTTTTAAATTATCAGCTTTACTTAGAAAACAAAAATTTGCTAAAGCAAAAATATCTTTCTTTTGAATTCCTTTCTTCTCTAAAAACTTATGAGGAAATATATGGTGGAATTCAGTCTTGTATGATTTTCTCAACGTCTTATCTAAATCTACTGTCGTTCCTGATATAAATGAACGGGGATTAGAATTAGCAAGCATTGTTATAAAAGTTTTGGTTGCTATAGTTTGAGGATTAAACTGATTAGATATAAAGAAATCTTTAGAAATATTAGACTCAAACACAAATACAGAAGCATCTGGATCGTTCTTAAGTCTTTCCATATCTCTAATGTCTCTTGGATATTTTGTGTCTATAGCGCTTGAATATCTCTTAGAGAAGCAAGTCTTCCAAAACCATTTAACTAGTTTACTTCTCTGCTTATCATTATAAGAATCCCCCATCTCTCTTTCACTCTCAAAGAACTTTGTTAATGGAATTAACATTGCTGGATAAGGAACATATTTAATGTGATAAATATGAAGTTCCTTTTTCAAAAATTCAATTGCTGATTTAATCCCATTCTCAATTGCATTAAAACGATTACGCACTTCAATTCCGTCTAAGTTAATAATAGCATTGGTTGAAGCCTCTTTTTTAATTACGCTTGTACAGCACTTGAGAAGCAAGTCAATATGTTGAGAGTTTGAACTATCTATTCCAAACGACTCAAGTTCATCAGCAAGTTGTGAAAAGCGATCCTGCAATACAAAATCCTCGCTCCAACTCCAAGCAGAAAGCAACTGGTAATGGTCTAACTCAGTTCCTGCTGTATTTACCCTCTCAAAAACGATTGCAACATGATTCATATTGTCTGTCTTCATTTTTTCAATAGGGATAACAGTTGTTGAAAGATTACGCATGACAATATCAAGTTTAACTGCCTTGTCTTCGTCCAAATCCCTTGTTGCCTTTCTATATTCGACTGAATCCATAATCTTATAAACAGGGAAATGACGGTTAGTAATAACTTCTTCTAATTTTAAAGGACTAAAAAGGCTAGTCTGCCCGTTTTCAGTGCCTTCAAGATCAAAATATATATCAATCCAATCAGCATTGTCTTTGGCAAGTATTTCTCTATTAAATAATGCGCATAAAGATGTGAGTCTTTGCTGACCATCTAAAACATATTGGACTGTTATTTTGCCATCAATATCAGGCAAAGCCATACTTCCTATATTTTTTTCAGACTTTAATTGTCTTGTAGTCTCCCATAAAAGTAAATTACCAATTGGAAAGCCTTTATAAATACTGTCATATAGAAATGCAACTTGATCTGGATTCCAAACAAACCCTCTTTGGAAAGATGGGATACGTATATTACCTGACTTAACATCATTGTATAATGAATCTATAGTTATATGACCTTGTTCCATGATAAATCCCTCTCTTTTAAAAAAGCATGTCTATATAAGCTAAACTCGAAAAGTGTACATAAAAACAGAGTAGGCGGAATGATGCTGTACAAGCGAAGCGATCCCTTTTGTCCTCGGATTTCTACCCTGATCACAGGCTTTATTCCGGAAATCTGGGGCGGGGGCAATGGGAAGCACCATCCGTCTACGTAGTCGCACTAGAGGTAACTTTTAAGTCCAGCTTATATATTGAATTTATTATTCTAAATTAACCATAATCTACTAATTTAATCATGTGATTATACAAACTCTATATCCTTTAAAAAAATGGCTGTTAGATAAAAATTAAATTTCATGGGGAAATCTTCATATTCCTGTAGGATTCACGAAACTAATAAACCTTCGCAAATAAATGCCCGAATAAATTATACTCTGATTTTGGAAAATTATCACTCATTTTATCGAAATACCTTAACATGTATTCAGATACTTATCCTGAATACATGTTAAAAAGGCGCTGAGCCCGTTGGGGATCAGCGCCTTTCTGCTGTCTGTATCTACGCTTACACTTGATGTACTCGAATCAGGTTGGTGGCACCGGCCTCGGCGACAGGAACGCCTGCCGACACGACAACGGTGTCTCCTTTTTGAATATACCCTGCATTCAGGGCGTTGCGGATGGAGGATTCGAACATTTCATCCGTCGTCACTACCTTATCGCCTTTGACCGGGAATACCCCGGATAACAGACAAATTTTAGCGAACACCGTATTGTTCGGAGTAACTGCAATAATTGGAGCCTTCGGACGATATTTGGACACCATACGGGCCGTGAAGCCGCTGGCCGTAGAAGTAATAATCGCTTTGGCATCCAGCTCCAGGGATGAACTAACCGCACCTTGACTGATGACCTCGGTAATGTTCGTGCTTTGGCGTGCTCTGCGCTTATCGAACTGCTCTTGATAATCAAATTGAGATTCAGCTCTGGCAGCTACGGCAGCCATCGTCCGCACGGACTCGACAGGGTATTTACCCGCAGCGGATTCGCCCGACAGCATAACCACATCGGCTCCTTGCATAACAGCGTTAAACACGTCACTAACTTCGGCTCTCGTCGGACGCGGGTTTACCTGCATGGATTCCAGCATGTGTGTAGCCACGATCACCGGCTTGCCAACCAGGTTGCACTTGTCGATCATTTCCTTTTGCATCACAGGTACGTCTTGAATCGGCACTTCGACGCCCAGATCACCACGGGCTACCATAATACCGTCCGAAGCCTTGATAATATCATCGAGGTTTTCCATACCTTCGGCATTTTCAATTTTAGAATAAATTTGTACATGCTCGGCGTTGTGGCCCTTCAAAATCTCACGGATCTCACGAATATCATCGCCTTTACGCACAAAAGAAGCCGCAATAAGCTCGATACGCTGCTCCACTCCGAATTGGATGTGCTTCACATCGCGCTCTGTTACGCCCGGAAGGGTCGTATGAATCCCTGGCAGGTTCACACCTTTTCTCGGTTTCAAAATACCGCCGCTTACAATGGTACAAATCATTTCGGTTCCCTCAATAGAGGCTACAGTCAGATCGACCAAGCCATCATCAATGAGAATACGGTCGCCAGCTTTGATATCCTTTGGCATATCCGGGTAGTTGACCGAAATACGATGCTCGTCCCCCAAAATTTCTTCCGTGGTCAAAATAAGCTGGCTACCTGGCTTCAGCAGACAGGATGCTTCTTTCAGCTTGCCAATCCGTATTTCCGGTCCCTTGATATCCATCATGACGGGAATAAAGGTGTTCAGTTCCTTCGCAGCCTGTCGCACATTTTCAATACGTTTAACGTGATCTTCCAGCTCCCCGTGAGCCATGTTCAAGCGAGCTACTGTCATACCAGCCTGGATCATTTCTTTTAGCAAATGAATGGAGTCGCAGGCAGGTCCCATAGTACAGATAATTTTCGTTTTAAGCATAGTAATGTCATCCTCCTGAATGTCTTTACTGTTTGGTTTCTATTCCACTTTCACTTCAGAATTTTTGCAAAATCCTCAGTTCTCTATCTATTAAACTTCTATGGTTCTATTTTACTTGCACCCGTGCACCAAGACTATGAACTATAGTATGATGAAGGTACTACAGTACAATACATTTTTAAGACATCGGAGAGTGGGCCTCGTGATTACAATGAAGGACATGCGACAGGACCATGGTATAGACTGGTACGAAAAGGCTGGCCCGAATAACAGCGACGATGTCTTACTGTTCATTTTGGTTACCTTTGGAAAATGTGTATATTGGGTGAACGGTTGCAAGTTTATTCTCGGCAAGGGAGAAGCGCTGATTCTGCCCGGACATTTGCCTTACTACGGCAAGAGCATTCCTACACTTTTTCATACCAAGTATGTGATACATTGCCACAAAACATGTACGAACCACGCACTTCCCCTACTGAATACAGATCAGCCGTTGCTGATCAAGCTGGGATGCTACGATATGCTGCATGAACGGATCAAGTCGGTGTACTACCAATGGACGGAGCGTCCGAGCTACTATGCAATGATGGCTGACTGCTTGCTGACCGAGGCGATGATTTATATCAATCAGGAATGGGACAAGGGTGCCGTTTCTTGCGATAAAGAGAAGCATGTAGAGCATATGAAGCAGTATATTCAAAATCATTATCGGGAAAAGGTGACGAAGGAGGAGCTGGGAGACGCCATTCGTAAAACACCCAACTACGCAGCCACACTGCTGCGCGAGGTAACACGCCAAACGATCAGCGAGCATGTACATACGCAACGTATTAAAACCGCCATCTACATGCTGACCGAATCCCGACTGACGATTCGTGAAATTTCAGAGTATGTGGGGTATAGTGATGTTTCCTATTTTCATCGGATATTCAAACGACTGACAGGCTGCTCTCCATCCGAATTTCTGGATGAACGGTCTTCAATTGTCTAGCGTGTCTTGTACAGTGGAAAGAGAAGGCGGAAAAAGACTGGAAAAAGTTGCGAAACTCCGTATTTAAATGTATGTTGGATTCAACTGGATAGACAACAAATATCTCATTTTATAAAGTGCGAATGTGAAGCTCACATAAAAACCCCGGTTCCTTCGCACCTCGAAATTTGTCGAAAAAGGCTTGGATGGGTTGTAATGGGTGAATGTCAATGCTTGATTCAAGCCTTTTCGGCATCGTTTATTGCGAAAATGTATGATATTGATACCATTAGGGTATAAATCACTACATTTTCGCTGTCGCACTCTATATGAGTGCGTGGATTGAAATACGTGGATATGACGCAGGGTATGGCGTGGGCTATGCGGTCGCACTCTATATGAGTGCGTGGATTGAAATTCAGGCTCTTACGCAGCCAACGAAAAGACGCTTTTAGGTCGCACTCTATATGAGTGCGTGGATTGAAATCGCAAGGCTTGACACATCCGAAGCTGCGACAGTAGTCGCACTCTATATGAGTGCGTGGATTGAAATCGTTTGATGTGCCGTATTACTCACCTCCTTTACGTAAGTCGCACTCTATATGAGTGCGTGGATTGAAATCCGACGAATCCCTCGGCGGAATCGACCGTGAATACGTCGCACTCTATATGAGTGCGTGGATTGAAATTTCGTCCACATAACCGTTAATTTTTTCGAGGACCATGTCGCACTCTATATGAGTGCGTGGATTGAAATCAGCAAAGGCGGGATAAGCACAAAGCGTTTTTTGACGTCGCACTCTATATGAGTGCGTGGATTGAAATCACGGTGCAGCTCTCCCACACGGTTATAAGCTTGGGTCGCACTCTATATGAGTGCGTGGATTGAAATTAGCGCAGCCTGAGCCATTGTGAGGGATGCCAGCAGTCGCACTCTATATGAGTGCGTGGATTGAAATTTACCCAACTTGACGGAGGTGGTTACTGACGAAGTCGCACTCTATATGAGTGCGTGGATTGAAATATGGAATACTTGGGGTCTAGGATGATGTCTGTACTGGTCGCACTCTATATGAGTGCGTGGATTGAAATCGGTAGGCTCAAAACTACCTTCCCCGATGAACGTAGTCGCACTCTATATGAGTGCGTGGATTGAAATTATTGCGCATTCGGCGCTGGCAGGGTGAACAGTACGTCGCACTCTATATGAGTGCGTGGATTGAAATTCTAATGCCACCAGCTTACGCATAACCCAAGTTAGTCGCACTCTATATGAGTGCGTGGATTGAAATCTGATACAACGTCGATCTTGGCTAAATGGTCCCTGGTCGCACTCTATATGAGTGCGTGGATTGAAATTTGCCAATTGCCCGCCGTAGCGGCTGCCTGTGCTGTCGCACTCTATATGAGTGCGTGGATTGAAATAATGTATCCATCCACCGATACAAATACAATATTTTCGGTCGCACTCTATATGAGTGCGTGGATTGAAATGGCTTACTCTTGTGAGCGTACTTGTTAGCTGGATCGGGTCGCACTCCATGTGAGTGCGTGGATTGAGATCAATTACCGATGCCCCAGCGCTTCGATCACAAGTCGCACTCTGTATGGAGTGCGTTTTTCACCCCCTTACTCTCCGCTTCCATCGCTCGTCCTTTCCATTTCCATATGCATTAATATTCCAAACTTTACCTTTATGCATTAGTTGCATATAATATTGACAGATGGTTAATTTTGGAGAACAATAGAATGAAAGAATATAAAATTATGGAATTTTTATGTGAAGGGTGGTTTATGTATGGAAATCACACCTACGATAAGAGCTGAATTGGAAAAATATCTAAAACAACAAGATTTAAGCATGACCGAGTTTGGGCATATTGCAGGCATTAATAGGGGGATAGTAAGTGGCATTGTAACTGGTAATAGTCCTATATCTGTTAACCAGCTTGACCGAATCACTGAGGCTATGGGTTTACCGGAAGGCTACTTCTACGACTTATATGTAGAAAACTACATCATCGAACGCTCCCCCAATATGCGTCGAATTGAGCGGTTGCTATATCGTTGTGCAGAACTGGACAAGCTGGATGCGATCAGTCGAATCGTTAGACAAATCATGGACAATCTACTCTATTCACCTAAACTATTTGACATTGCAGAAGCGCTATTAGCACAAGGACGACATGCTGCTGCGTTGCTGCTCTATGAGAATGTAGCAGAGGCGGAGAAGTACCAGCACTCCGAACGCTTGGCAATCTGTCAATACCGTATATTCACGATTCAGATTGGAGACGATCAAAGCAAAAATCTCAGAGCAGCAGCGGTATTTGAAGCTTTTGTTGAGCGCCTAGATGAAATAGATCAGCTTGACGCATTGAAGGATTTAGCTAACGTGTACAGGTCTTTGCGTAAATGGGACAAGGTCGATGAAATGGCGAGAAAAATGAGAGATAAAGCGGAAATCCAATATACTTTGAAACACCAACAGAAGAGCCGAGAGCGTAATGAATCTACTAAGAAGTTAAGTCGTCCCATGTTTGTGTACATCACCTATGCCAATTTACTATGTGCAAGTGTCTGCGAAGCCCAAGGCGAATATCAACAAGCTTTACAATATACATACGCCTACGCTAATTTAGATTGGGTCAAGGAGACGGACGAGGATACTCTACATTGGATCAAACTGTATAAAGATTGGGCGGTATGTAATACTTACGTTAATAAACTCCTATCAGGAGATATAAGTGTGCTTCAAGATTATGTTGAATATATTGCAGCAACATCAAGCTCTAATGAACAAGAGGAAATCTCCAAATTGTTGAATGTTATAATTGCAGCAAACCGATTTGAATTGGAAGTGGATGATATACTTCAACGGTTTGAAACGGAGATTAATTCGTTTTCTGAACAACCTCCATCCGATGATATGTATACCCAACAGGTGATACCGGACTATATCGCGTGGTTTGGTTACGAGTTAGCTAATTATTATTTACATCGAGGTTCTTACATTGATGGTTTTAAACATTTGATGTATTCAATGGTAAGTTATCATACACTAAATAATGAGACTTATTTTATAAATTGTATGGGTCTATTTTTACACTTTCAAGATTATGCGGTTCCAGTAACTAAAGCAGCATTTTTAAATCTTATTGAAAAGGTGTGGATGAACAATGTTAAAAAAAATGGTACTGCTGATCATCGCAGCTAGCTTTTTGTTTATTGTTACTGTACCTGTTCACTCGCATGATATACGCCCTCAAGTACAGGTTGGAGGTTCTTAAACGGATAGGAAAAATGAACTCCCTGCTAACCTTAACTGGTCGCCGGGGATTGTTTCTACTGTTGAACTAAATTGAACCACACTTAGCAACCTAGCCTATTCCATCATATTACCACTTTATAAGATTCCTGTTTAAGATATACGTTTACTCCAAGATTCATCACTTGCTAAGTTTCCGCATTTAATTCAGTGGCTTTGTCAGTTTGAGCGGTGTTAATCCCTTGTGCTGATAGGGACTTTTTACTTTGCGATTCCAATCCAAATTCATTTTTTAGGTGAGGTGTTTTTTTGGCTTTTGATTTAATCCCGTTTATACTTAATATGTTAATTATCCTACTTTCTATTGCTGGTGGAGTACTATTAATTGGAACATTGTACAGAGGATATAGACTGCTAGGTTTACTTATTGCTGAGAAAAAGCATAATTCCGAAAAAAAACATAAAATCAAAATCCTCACTAACCTAATGGTCAGTGAGGATTTTTTTGATTTAGCTATTAACATGAATAATTTTTTTGTTCAATTTTACATTATCTGTTATCAAGAACACCTAGAGCGATCGCGTGAAATACGTGATAAATCATCAAAATTCACTAAATAACTTCCTTTGAATTTATGGACTCTATCCACATTCCACTTGCCACCTGGGCGGTGTTAATTGGAGGAACCTGCTGTTTTGACTTCCTCCAGCATTTTGTCGTTATAGCCAAACATCCATGTCAGGACAAAAGCTACTGCCATAGCAGCCACGTTCGCCAAAATGTAAAGCGGAAGCTGATGATTCATGTAGAGCAATGTACCCGGAATGACCGTAATGGCCATACCTGTAGCCGCCAAATGGAAGACCGAAGCGATAAAGCCACCGACCGCTCCGCCGATCAGGCCCATGACAAAAGGCTTCATATATCTCAGGTTGACCCCGAAAATAGCCGGCTCCGTAATCCCCAGAAAAGCAGACAACGAGGAAGGAAGCGCTAACGCTTTCAGCTTGCCGTTCTTCGTTTTCAGTCCAACCGCCAGACAAGCCGCACCTTGGGCAGCCATAGCGCAAGTAATGATGGCGTTGAAGGCGTTTACGCCATTCTTTTCGAGTAGTTGAATTTCCAGAAAATTAAATATATGATGCACACCCGTAACGACGATAATCTGATGCAGAAAACCGATGACAATCCCTGCGATACCGAAAGGCAAATCCAGTACAAACGTTGTTCCTTGCAGTACCCATTCTTCAAGTGAATGGAAAACTGGACCGATGGCAAACAGCCCCAGTATAATCATGATCAACAGGGTTAAAAACGGTGTAAGAATCAAATCCAGCGCTTCGGGTACCCGTTTGCGCAGCGCCCGCTCCAGCTTGGCTCCGATCAAACCCACGAAGAAGGCTGGCAATACCGAGCCCTGATAACCCACCACAGGGATGAAGCCGAACATCGTCAAGGGATGAGCTGAGCCGTCCGCAACAGTCCTCGTGTCTGGACAGTTTATTGGATTTTGCCTTGTTTTGCAGGCTCATCCCACTTTGGATGCCTGATGCGGTTCGTGTTCCTCAGGTCGGAATTTTGCCGCCAGCTTCCTTCAGATTCCGCCTCACGGCGGACACCCTTGCTCTTGGCTAATGGTTGGCAACTGTCAGCCCCCATAGCGGACTTTTACCGCTTAGTTACGCGCCATGCATGGCGCACAAAAAAGAACGCTCATTTTTACAAGCGTTCCGGAAAAAATTAGTTTTTTTTCTCTTTTTTTTCGTAAAAGAAATTATTATAGATAATTTGCTTTGTCTGTGCTGCTATCTGCTCTTGATTGTCCCAATTTGCGACTTGATCGCTTGGATACTTATTCGGAACTTCAACAGGGAAAAAATCTCCATATTTTGAGTGTATAATTTCTGCTTGTGAAGATAACACTTTCTCGTTTATCTCCTTCTTTTTCTCAGGTGTGAGCCAGTCAGGATCATTGGTAGTTTGGGTTTGAAGCTTACTGCTGTTCGCAAAGGTCTGACTTTTGATAACGGCCACCGCCCCTCCGACAACGACAATTAGACTTAAAATAATAACAACTGTTCTGAGTCGCTTATTCACACTCACTTCCTCCCTTCCAAAAGTAATCCATTTAAAAAGATTTAATAACCCATGAATCCATTCCCGGAAATGGTATAGTCATTTAAATTATTTACTAACATTTGGTATTGTCCGGCTTCTGGTACCTTGATTTCAAATTTTGTATTCGTGCCTGTATATCTTCCGGAAACCATGCGAACCTTGCCCAAATAATCTCTACTCACAAGTGTATAACCTACATTGGGTTGAGACCAAGAACTATCATCTCCCCACTGCACCACACTTACAGGCACATACCCTGCATAACCAATTGAAAACTTATCTGACCAAAATCCATCGTTACGACTTAGGTGGCTAAATGACCAAGATGGCACAGCCATAGGGGAAATTTTTTCAATGGATTGAGTTTTATCGCTTTTTACAATTACCGACTCCAGTGGCACTGCATTGGCTATAGCTTCATTATACTCTTCAAGCGTCAAACCGCTCAAGAGCGTATCCGAATTAACAATTGAAGAGTAGGGTGGGAATAGGGACTGGTTAGAAGAGTCTTTAGCCGATGATGATGAATCTGCATAAGAGCTTGCAGGATTCAGCCCGATTGCTACCAACATAACAACTAGCATAGTTACAAGAAATTTTTTCACAAATAATTGCCTCCCAATGCTAAATTTTAACAACGTTTGTATATTAACACAATAAAAACCTATTGAACATATATTTTTTAAAAAAATTTATACATAATTGTTACATTTTTTTGAATATTTTAGTTTCTGGCGATACAATCGACACTCAATTCCACATATAAGCAATACTCACTCCAAACTATCAGTTGTTCGCCAGACATAGTGCTAAAAGCGAATTCCTGCCCCCAACAGGTGTTTCATCTATTTAACTTATAAAATTATCAAACAGGAGATGAAGAATAAAATTGGGTGAAATCTATACATCCACAATCGGATGATGCAGCACTACTGCATTGCAATAAAAGGCCTAATGGGAATAACCATCCATGCTTAATGGAAAAACGGCCGTCCCATCTGGATGCCGTCTCTAGCAGCCCTTTTACAACAAGGGCCAAGAGCGCTCCAAAGTAGGGCGACCGTTACAGTTCATTAATACACGTATGCGTACTTATTCGTGCCACCTGGGTGATGTTAATTGGAGGAACCTGCTGTTTTGACTTCCTCCAGCATTTTATCGTTATAACCAAACATCCAGGTCAGGACAAAAGCTACAGCCATAGCAGCCACGTTCGCCAAAATATAAAGCGGAAGCTGATGATTCATGTAGAGCAATGTACCCGGAATGACCGTAATGGCCATACCTGTAGCCGCCAAATGGAAGACCGAAGCGATAAAGCCACCGACCGCTCCGCCGATCAGGCCCATGACAAAAGGCTTCATATATCTCAGGTTGACCCCGAAAATAGCCGGCTCCGTAATCCCCAGAAAAGCAGACAACGAGGAAGGAAGCGCTAACGCTTTCAGCTTGCCGTTCTTCGTTTTCAGTCCAACCGCCAGACAAGCCGCACCTTGGGCAGCCATAGCGCAAGTAATGATGGCGTTGAAGGCGTTTACGCCATTCTTTTCGAGTAGTTGAATTTCCAGAAAATTAAATATATGATGCACACCCGTAACGACGATAATCTGATGCAGAAAACCGATGACAATCCCTGCGATACCGAAAGGCAAATCCAGTACAAACGTTGTTCCTTGCAGTACCCATTCTTCAAGTGAATGGAAAACTGGACCGATGGCAAACAGCCCCAGTATAATCATGATCAACAGGGTTAAAAACGGTGTAAGAATCAAATCCAGCGCTTCGGGCACCCGTTTGCGCAGCCCCCGTTCCAGCTTGGCTCCGATCAAACCCACGAAGAAGGCTGGCAATACCGAGCCCTGATAGCCTACCACAGGGATGAAGCCGAACATCGTCAAGGGATGAGCTGAGCCGTCCGCAACAGCATAGGCGTTGGGCAAGGCCGGATTCACCAGCATCAGACCGAGAACGATACCGAGCACCGGGCTGCCGCCGAATACTCTAAAGGCTGACCACGCGACCAGCGCAGGTAGAAAAGCAAAAGCTGTATCTGTCAATACTTGGGTAAACAATAGGAAATTCGGTGAAATATCCTGCGGCGTCATGCCGAACAGGGCCAGAATTTGCGGCTGGGTAAGCAAGCCGCGCAATCCCATGAACAGCCCCGTAGCAACCAGCACCGGAATGATCGGTACAAATACGTCGCCAAAGGTACGAATGGAGCGTTGGAAGACGTTGCCTTCCTTTTTCGCCTGACTCTTCACTTCTTCTTTAGATGTACCGGTCACTCCGAGCTTCTCGACCTCTTCAAAAATCCGATTGACCGTACCTGTACCAAAAATAACCTGATACTGACCCGAGTTGAAAAAAGCTCCTTTGACCTTGTCGATTTCTTCGACCTTTTTCTGATCAATCTTCTCCTTGTCATGCACCATAATCCGCAAGCGTGTCGCGCAGTGAGCAAAGGACGCAATATTATCCTGCCCACCGATTGCTTGGATCACTTCTTTGGCTATTTCCCGGTTCTCCGCCATGATGTTCATCCTCTCGTTCATTCCGTTATGTTATTGATGATTAACGATCCACTTGATGATGTTGAATATTCATGTAAAATCCCATTTTACCGCTTGGAAGAGAGCCTCTCCCTTGTCGGCAAAAAAGCGTATTTCGTCACTCTCTGGGTGCGGAAAAATACGACCGGTGAACACCTCTTCCCCATCATTGACGAAAATTTCCACCGAAGACGTATCCACGAACAGATGAAGCTTGATACGGTCCCCATTCATGGCGCACTGTCTTATCTCACCATACGAAGCAGCGACAGGCTCACCCGATTGCGAACGGTCCATCACAAGTTTGCGGCTGACGGCATCATATCGGATCACCGTTTTCTCGGTCGCACTTGCGCGGAATTCAATACCGCATGCCTTGGCGCTCAAAAGATCATACTCACAAATCAGCTCATAAGCCGTACCCTTGAAGCCCGTATAGGTTTTGCTCTCCGACGTTAATGTGTCGGCTACCCGCTCCTCACGCTTTCTACGCAGCGTGGTTAGCTCAGATATTGGCCTTTGTATGAGTTTGCCCTCATGAAGCGTAAGCTCCCTCGGCAGCGTCAGGCAATGTGCCCATCCGTTCGGATCTGTCGGATAATCGATATCCGGTAATCCCATCCACGCCACCATAATACGCCGCCCCTGCGGGTCGATCATCGTCTGCGGTGCATAAAAGTCAAAGCCACGGTCCAGCTCGCGGAATGCCCCATGCTCCAATATTCTGGTCCCGGTATCCAGCGGTTTGCCGATCACATAGCCCGACTGATAAATGTTGTGATACTCATCCCCGGAAGGCTCCAGGCCCTGAGGAGAAAATACCAATACACCCGAGCCGTCCAGTTCAAAATAATCCGGGCATTCCCACATGTAGCCAAACGTCTCCAGCCCTGTCCGCAGTTCCCCCGCAAACTGCCACGTATGGAGGTCGGTTGACCGATAAAGGACGGCACAGCCTGTTGCATTCGCTCTCTGGGCACCGATCACACAATAAAAGCTATCTCCGTCCTTCCACAGCTTGGGATCACGAAAATGATCCGTATATCCTTCCGGCACGTTCGGAATAACGGGATGCTCCCATTTTGTAATGAGACCGCTCTCATCCATAACGGCCATACATTGATAAGGATGTCTGATCCAGTCCTCGTCACGTGTATTTCCCGTATATAGCATATACAGCTTGCCCTCATGCTCCATCGCGCTACCTGAATAAGCACCATGTGAATCAAAATAATCTCCCGGTGCGATACCGATGCCTGCGTCGTCCCATGTGACCAAATCTCTGGACTTCAAATGATACCAGTATTTCATTCCATGATCGGTTCCAAACGGGAACCACTGATAGAACAAATGGTATTCACCCTGATAATACGAAAAGCCATTGGGATCATTGAGCAAGCCTGTCGGTGGCTGAATATGAAACTCCTGCCGCCAGTGACATTGCTCCACCTTTTTCTCCAAGCTGGCTATTTCACCGGGCTCTGCCTGCTCAATCAGTCGATACTTTTGTTCTTTTGTCATTTTCATAGGTGTACCTCATTCTGTATTAAAACTTCCGTCTCAGGAACCGGTTCCAATTTGACGAAAAAATAATATATAGGAACCGGTTCCTGTACGATTAAAAAAATATACTCATCCATGGATTTGCAACCGATTCCACTTATGCCCGAGTGCCGTGGAACCGGTTTCGAAGAAATTATAATCCACCTGTTCAGCGTTTGTCAACGCTTTCTCTCTCTATCAGAGAATAATTCATAACGGTCACTTTCTCTACCGGTTTGTGTTCTACCAGCCTTACAATATTTTGCGCCGCTACGCGTCCTGCTTCCATGTACGGATATTGCACGGTTGTCAGCGCAGGATGAATCACCTCTGTAATATCGTATCCCCCGAAGCCAGTCACCGACAATTCCGACGGAATGGCAATTCCTCTGGAATACGCCGCGTTGATCACGCCAAGCGCAATATTATCCGTAGCACACACCATTAAGGATGGCTTGAATCCATCTAAAATCGCAGACGCAGCCACCCGTGCATCAGACATTTTAAATCCGGTTTCATAGTATCTGATATCGTACCCGGCGGATCGCTCTAGTTGCTTCACATCGTCCATATGAGCTTGATCAGTCAATGCATCCCGAACAGCCTGCTTAAAGCCCTCCTTGCGCTGCACACCGACAGCGACATCCTTTTCCGTAACGCCGACGTAGGCAATTTCACGGTGGCCCTGTGACAGAACATATGCGCCGATATCATATCCCGCCCGGTAGTCATCATGGATAAGGCTGTGAAGCTGCGTGTGCTGCTGCCCCACCAGCAAAACCGGAATCGCAATGTCGCGGATCGCGGTCAGATGCTCATCGGTAATTTCAGCAGCCAGTAAAATAATACCGGAAATCTTTTGCCGACCCAGCTCGTAAATGGCTTCGATTTCACGCTTCACATCCTGGCTTGTATTCGAGATCAGCATCTGATAATGCTGGGCCCGCAGCTCTTGATCTATACCCATCAGCGTATGGGATGTCGCGAAGGAATCCAGACGTGGCACAACGGTTCCGATAATGTTAGTCCGCTTCGCTTTCAGGCTCTGGGCAAAGGTATTAGGGACATAACCCGTGGCCTTGACCACCTTTTCAATTTTACGTCTAGTATCTACACTGACAGCCCCGCCGTTCAAAAAACGGGATACCGTACTCTTGGATACGCCAGCCATTTGGGCTATATCTGCAATCGTCTTATTCATGAGGTCCCCCGGATTGTCTTCATTTTCACAAGCTTCCATAACGTCTCTTTTATCATAACCCTATAATACCATATGGCGGGATTGGAATGCTGTGGCTCCAGGCCCATCATGGATAAAAAACGCCGCTCCCTTCAATGAAGAAAGGAACGGCGTATCATGGAAATAGAGTTTAAAAATCAAAGTTATCCGGATCGGGCCCTACCCGATGATTCGCATTTAACGCCTGAATTCGATCCATATCCTCTTGCGTCAATTCAAAATCAAAAATGTCGGCATTTTCGACAATCCGATGCGCCTTGGTAGACTTGGGAATGGTGACAACTCCCTGCTGCACATCCCAGCGCAAAATCACTTGTGCCACCGATTTGCCATACTTGGTCGCTATGTCTTGCAGTACCGCATGATCAAGCAATTGGCCTTGCATTAACGGGGACCAGGCTTCCATTTGAATGTTGTTCTTTTGACAGAATTGCAGTAGCTCGGTTTGTGTTAATTGTGGATGAAATTCCACCTGATTCACCATTGGTGTGATTTCAGCATCCTTCATAAGGTCCTCCAAATGATGAATCTGGAAGTTGCTGACTCCGATAGCCTTGATCCGCCCTTCTTTATATAAGGACTCCAAAGCTCTCCAGGCTTCTTTATACTTGCCTTGAACCGGCCAATGAATCAGATACAGATCCAGATAGTCCAGACCCAGCTTGTCCAGACTTACTTCATAGGCTGCCCGTGTCTCTTCATACCCCAGATCGGCATTCCACACTTTGGACGTTACGAAAAGGTCTTCTCTGGACAGGTTATTTTCCTGAAGAGCCTCGCGGATGGCTTGTCCTACACTGTTTTCGTTAGCATAAGCTGCGGCTGTATCTATACTGCGATAACCATGCTTCACAGCCGCTTTGATGGCATCGACCAGTTCTGAGCCTTCCTCCACTTTAAATACCCCGATTCCGAACCAAGGCATGTGAACTCCGTTGTGCAATGTTGTTGTGCTTTGTAAGTTTTGAGTCATTGTTTATCTTCCTCTCTGCATTTATTAAGATTGTAAACCTATATCGGTGAGTGTATCCCTTTTTTCTAGCGTGCGACTCCAGCCTGTGAGTAGAACCGCAGCGAAAACCATAATTGCCCCGATCCAGGTCGTATGAATGAGACCCAGAGCATCCGTCACAATTCCACCTACATAAGCTCCAATCGCAATCCCCGCGTTGAAAGCAGCGATATTGACGGCAGAAGCGACATCTACGGCTTTGGGGGCAAAACGTTCAGCCAACATCACCACATATACCTGTAAGCCGGGCACGTTCATGAACGCAAGCAATCCCATGAAGAAAATCGTAATCAGTCCGGCGGTTTTAAAAGGAGCGGTGAACAGCAGGACGAGCAGGACAACAGCTTGAATCAGGAACATGTAAAATAAAGCTGAAAGCGGCTTGCGGTTCGCAGCTTTTCCACCAATGACATTCCCTATGGCAATCGCGATTCCATACAGCAAAAGAATGAACGTTACCGTACTTTGCTTAAATCCGGTTATGTCGTGAAGTAATGGAGATAAATAAGTAAACACGACAAACGTGCCTCCATACCCCAATGCTGTAATGATAAAGGCGAGTAGCAAGCGACCATTGGTAACCAGTTTGACCTGCTCGCGGAAGGGGGTTCTGTTCCCTTTGCGCAGATTGGATGGCAGCAAAATCAGATTCGCAATGAGTGCCACCACACCGACGATCACAATCGCCATGAATGCCGCTCGCCAGCCCCATTGCTGCCCGATAAAGGTTCCCAAGGGTACACCCGTGACCGTGGCTACGGTCAGCCCGGAGAACATAATGGAAATGGCACTGGCTCGGCGGTCATTGGGTACAAGATCGGCTGCGATGGTGGAGCCGATGGACATGAACACCCCATGGGAGAACGCCGAGACCACACGTGCAATCAGCAGCATGACAATTCCACTGGAGAACGCAGCGAGGCTGTTGCCTGCAATAAATACAATCATGATCCACAGCAGCAGCGTTTTACGGGGAATACTGGATGTTAACGAGGTCAAAACGGGAGCCCCGATGGTTACCCCTAAGGCATACAACGTGACGGTTAAGGCCGACATGGTTACGGATATGTGCAAGTCCTCAGCGATCAGGGGAAGCAGTCCCACGCTGATGAACTCGGTTGTCCCAATGGCAAAGGCACTTACGGCTAAAGCCAGTAATGGCCAAATACTTCGTTTTGAGTCTGACGACATGTCTTTCACTCCTATATATAGAAATCTTCGACCAGCAGATGTTATTATGAGTTATTCAAGCAATTATGAACAGTACGTACTTTTTAGTGATATAGGTACCAAAAAGTACCCTAAACAAAAGGTGAAACACACGGAGGGATCGACATTGGGTCAGAAAAAATACAACATCTCGGTTGAGGCGACTTTAGAGGTTATCGGTGGGAAGTGGAAGTGTGTGATCCTGTGTCATTTGACACATGGAAAAATGCGGACAAGCGAATTGAAACGCATCATGCCTTCGATTACACAAAAAATGCTGACGCAGCAGCTTCGGGAATTAGAGGAAGACGGCATCGTCAATCGAATTAGCTACAATCAGGTGCCTCCCAAAGTGGAGTACGAGCTTAGTGAATATGGTTGCAGTCTGACGGGCATTTTGGATTCTCTGTGCGCCTGGGGAGAAAAGCATATTATTAAGGAGTACGGGGATAAATCCGTTGTACTGGAGGATAACATTCTGAATAAGCTGTAAAAAAAGAGTACACCCATTCCTTCTTTCTAAGTCCTTGTACCCTTGATGGAACTTTGTACAATAATTTACAATGTAAAAAGTTTCACATACTCTACTTTGGGAAGAAGGATCATGCACAATGAAAAAAAACTGGAGAGTTTGCTTGTCCAGCATGTTTGCTATTTTCCTGGTTGTGTCGGCAACCGGATGTAATGCTCAGCCCGCCACTTCCAAATCTACGATTACTTCGTCTTCACCGACTGGTAGCGCCGCCCATGCGGTTGTTCAGAAAAATCCACACTGGTCCTATGAGGGAGAGGAGGGACCGGAACATTGGGGAGAGCTGGAAAAGGATTTCGCCGCTTGTGGTAATGGCCACGAACAATCCCCTGTCAACATAGAACACACCCATCTGGAAGCTTCACATACGCAACAACCGTTGCAGGTTCACTACACCACCGCCAAAGCATCCATTCTGAATAACGGACATACCATTCAAATCAATACTGCAGGCCCCGGCAATACTATTGTGGTGGACGGCACTCGTTATACTTTAAAGCAGTTTCATTTCCATCATCCCAGCGAACACCAGATT
Organism: Paenibacillus sp. 23TSA30-6; assembly: GCF_014858585.1. Taxonomy (NCBI): domain Bacteria; kingdom Bacillati; phylum Bacillota; class Bacilli; order Caryophanales; family Paenibacillaceae; genus Paenibacillus; species Paenibacillus sp. 23TSA30-6. Next base: position 96,138 of record NZ_SLTL01000011.1, read on the forward strand.
GATGGTAAAAATGCCGAGATGGAGCTTCACTTTGTTCATCAGAGCGACAACGGCCGCACAGCAGTTTTAGGCGTACTCATTCAAAGGGGCAAGGAAAATAAAGCCTTCAACAGCATTTGGTCTAAACTGCCGAGAGATACTACCACCCAAGAATCGGCTTTGGAGGAAGGAATTAACCTTGCTTCCCTTCTGCCGAAGGATCTGCATTCGGTTCGCTACAATGGCTCTCTGACTACCCCGCCATGTACGGAGCATGTGAACTGGACGATACTGGAACAGCCTATCGAAATGTCGGCAGACCAAATCAGCCGGTTCGCTACCATTTTTCCCGATAACCATCGCCCTGTGCAACAGCTTGGAGCCCGTGAACTGACTGCCGATAAATAATGAAATAAAGCGCTATATAACAGCAATAGAAACTCTGCCGCCACTGACAGTAAAATACCAAGAAGCCCCTCTGTCCATAAGCTAAACAGGGAGCTTCTTGGTTATTTTAGTGGTTGCCAGTCTTTACAAACGCACCAGTTCCTCCACCTTCACTGGCTGGCCCGTACGGATGGAGCGATTGGCGGCAATGCCCGTTAAAATAGACCAAGCTCCATCTATATGGGAGGCTGCACGCTGAAACCGATCATCCGCCGGCTTATCAAAAATATCCCGCAGCATGACCGGATCACCACCGCCATGACCACCTACGCCTTCCTCTACCTCCACCTCATAAGGTGCTGCAAAGTGGGGATAGATCGTGATAGTTTTTTCTTTTAACGCCCCCTCGTCTGCCTTACTGCCCCCGGAATTAACGTAGGATTGCTCGGATACCCGTACCTCCATCCGCCCCTTGGTGCCGTTGAACACGATGATAAATCCCTCCCAAGGCATGTAAGCATTCAGCGAGTAGTTCATGACTGTCTTGTTCTTGTACTTCACCATGACACTAAGCGTGTCCTCAATGCTAATATTGTCGCCAAATACGCTTTGATCCCGCACATAGCCATCCTCATGCTCGGCATCCAGGTACATGCTTTTCAGGTGCTCGTTACGGTCCAGATGCAGCGCAAACGGGTCATTTTCCGCTACCTTGCTGCCGTAAGCCCGTTGATAGAACTCAGTCACACCACGCTGTTCCGCATTTTCCCGGCCATAAAATTTCAGATCGCCCATCGCATATACCGTCTCCGGCTTCGAGCCGAGCCAAAAGTTCATCAGATCAAAATGATGCGTCGATTTATGCACCAACAGACCGCCACTGTTGCGCTTATCCCGGTGCCAGCGACGGAAATAATCCGCGCCATGCTGCGTATTCAGCAGCCATTCAAAGTTGACGGACAGCACCTCACCCAACGTCCCGTCCAGGATCACCTCGCGTATTTTCGTATTATGGGGCGCATAACGATAATTAAAGGTGACACGCAGCTTCTGTCCTGTGCGATCTATGGCATTCAAAATGTCTTGACATTTGTCCTCATCCACCGTCATCGGCTTCTCGGAAATAACATCACAGCCCAATTCCATCGCCCGGATAATATACTGATGATGCACACGGTCGATGGTCGTGACGATCACGATATCGGGCTTCGTTTCCGCGATCATCCGTTCAAATTCATGAGCTTTATAGGTCGGAATCGGTTCGTGCTCATATTTCTCCTGCAACAGCCGATTGGCATAGTCCATTCTCGTCTGATTGACGTCACAGAACGCGATCAGCTCCGAGGTATCCTTGAAAACGGTAACAACTTCACCGTAAAAAAATTCGGCTCTTCCTCCAGTACCTACAAGTGCATATTTGATTTTAGCCAATTGGCACACACCCTTTGCATGAATTACTTTTATTTTATAGTATAAGAAAGAGCGAATTCTTCGCATTTATTGTGAATTTGTCCTTAAAGTATACATATATTATCCATTTGAATTTTCTCGTAAAGGAGACCGTTGATGTGATCGCCACACCCCGTTTTGCCATCGAGCAAGCGCTACGGACAGAGCCGTTCAGCATGTCCGCTGACCATGTTCACCAAGCACATGAAATCTATTATCTACTGGCAGGAGAGCGCTACTATTACATTAATCAGCGGGTATATGCGCTACAGAAGGGCGATCTGATCTGGATCAGCAAACACGATTTCCACCGTACGAGTAACAAGGGCAACGGCAGTCATGAACGGATTTTGATCAACTTTGATGAGCAATTTGCCGCCACATTACTAAACACTGTCCCTTACGGCGATCAGAAGCAGCCCCTCCTGCCGGAGAAAAGCTTTCTGCTTCGCCCTTCGGCGGAGGAACAGCGCGAGCTGGAGCATCTGTTCCAGCAAATGCTGGATGAGTACCACCAAGACCATATCTACCGCCATATGTACCTCCAAAGCTTGCTGCTCCAACTGCTTATTCGAATCGGACGCATACAATCGGCCACCCCCGACACCATTGCGCCTGAACGCAGCGGGAAGCAGCAGCGAGTGTATGCGGTCATCGAATATCTGCATGTACACTATGCGGAGAAGCTGACTCTGGATCAACTGGCAAGGCATTTTTATATCAGCAGTACGTATTTGTGCCGGATTTTCAAGCAGACCACAGGCTTTACCTTAATAGAGTATCTTCAGGATGTCCGGGTCCAGCAAGCTCGGGCGTATCTGAGAGAAACGAGCTGGAAAGTGACCGCCATTGCTGAAAAAACAGGCTTTGACAGCATTGCCCACTTTGGCCGTGTGTTCAAGCAATGCACCGGGTATACCCCGTTACAGTATCGAAAAGAACAGAAAAAGGAGCAGGGAAACGCCCCTACCCCTTGATACCCGTCAAGGTAATGCCTTCGATAATTTGTTTTTGAGCAATTATATAGACGAGCAGCACCGGAACCGTGAATTTCTCTGGTGTATTGAGATAGATAAGCAGTAGGTTATTTTCGCTTTAAGAAATTTTTTGTAGCTTGGTAAGCGAATAAGTGCGGCCACCGTCTGAAGTATAATGATAATTAAATGGACTTAAGAACTCACAAACTTGGAATGTGTCCAAATTAATAACGATGTAATTAGGACCATACGAAAAATCGGTATGCTCTGTTCCAAAGGTTCTCGGAGTTTTAAGACCAGAAAGATCGAAGTAATCCATAATGTGCGTTACATCTCCCTCTACATTACGATAATAGCTGTTCATATAGAGCCATGATCCCTTACTGATATCAATCAGTAATGCATTTGGAGCGGAATATGGTACACTACTGGAGAATGACCCCAAATATACCCCCTTTACTTCAGCTACTGACATGCTCATATCTCTAGCGGAATACCCATTCGGGGTATACCATGTTTCGGAATTTTCCCATTTGAGTCCTGTCAAGATATTATCTCCGTTACTGCGGATTGTTGAAAGATTATAATACAAGACGACTCTGGAAAGGTCCGCTGTACAATTGATAATGGAAGAAGCACCCGATGGATTTGAAGCATTCCACATCAATTTATAGTTACCTCTTTCTTCACCTGTTGCAGAACCAATTACAATCGCATATTTCCCTGCTGGGATATTAATGTATGAGTGACTTCCGTTTGCTTTAACACCCCATCCAGTAGAACTGCCTAACGAGCCGTTGGCATTGACATTGTACAGAATAGCCAACAAATTTGAATTGCTGGAATCCAGCTTTAGGAATGAAAGCTGCTTTGCAGTGAGAGAAACCCCATAACTATCAAATGATTCACTGAGAGTGCCATCTCCTACAAATACAGGTTCGGAGATACCCCATGCGCTTTGCGGTTTAACGATTCTGCTCTGGGTAGAATCTGTGGAAATCTTTTTCGCTTCGTTCGGAGATATTTCATCTAGATTATCAAATTTTTGAGTATCCATTGCAGAATACGGTATCGAGGGCATGGATTGAATTTCTGCATTCTTCGCCTCTTCCTTAGCCACTTGCGGTGTTGTTTCACTTGCCGCGAAAGAGGGAACTACTAAAACACCGTACATGAGCAGTACTGCCAAAATATAACTAACGCTTTTTTTGACAAATTTCATATTGTACTCCTTTCACGATTTAGATACTTTATTTTTCAAAATTGCCGCCATATAAGCATCGTTCTGGGCAAGCCACGAAGCATGATAATCTCTAAGATGCATAACGTAAAAGTCTATTTCACTCGCATTCTCCTTTCGTAGTTTTGAATATGAGTCAATCGTTTCTTCTGTTGTGTCTAGATTATCAAACAGTACAGAAGAAATTTCAATGGACTGGCGTAGATAGTATGTTGATGACGTAAGCAGCATGAAATACGAGTAAATTTCCGTTTTACAAGAAGGCATACTGTATTCATAATATTCACTGCAATACATCATCTGAGTATGCCTCAAGCAGGTTATTAATATAATTTCTGCTCACGGGAAGATTGGTAATCTCATGACCATTGAAAATATCGACGGAATATGGATAAGTTATTTTTACTCTGTAGATTTTAGATTTTGCAATCACATATGACCTATGTATCTGGATAAAATTCTCACAGCCTAATAACTGCATCACTTTATTTAATGTTCCTCTAAGATAGATTTCCTCTTTTGTTGTATGATAGATTATTGTATGATTATTCACTTCCACAAAAACTAAATCACTTTGACGAACACAATTTATCGTGGACTCTGCTATGATAGTAAACACTCGTTCCGGTTTTTTTTGCTTCACTACTCTATCCAAAAATAGCGAAAGTCGCTTCTCGTCAATAGGTTTTTTCAAGAAGCCCATTGCTTCAACTAAATATCCGTCAATAGCACGAGCAGAATCAACGGTAACAAAAATGATAGGTACCCGATTCCCCATTTTCCGGATATGCTTTGCTGTAGTCATCCCATCAATATCTTCTTCACTACTTAGCGAAATATCGAGCAATACTACGTCTATATCTATGTGAGCGTTAAGATATTGAATTAATTTCTGGGACGAATAAAAATCAGCACATTGCAACTCTATATTTTTATTTAAAGCCCACTGAGATATAGACGCTTTTAACGCATCGCGCCAATAACATTCGTCTTCACAAATTACGACTTTCACGGCATACCACTTCCTTCATTTGTACAGTTAAGATACAAGTGTTGAAAATCCACGGTCGGTGGCTACAGCCTGCGGTGCTTTGACACCTCAAAATAGGATTTTGAAGTACCTTGTAGAATTGTTACATTTAAGGAATTCAGAGCGCCTCGATGAAGCTTTTGTCGCCTCGACAACAACTTCTACATGGACGACTCGAATTCCTTGCTTGTTTTTAAGGCAAAATTCCGACTTTTTAAGAGGTAACTAATCAGAACCTGGAAAACAGATTTTAGCAAAAGCATACGCCGTCATAAACGCGCTAATCAGCATTGCTGTCACAACGATCACCGTAATGCCAAAGCCATCCCAATTCACAAAGCTTAAATAGAACGCATACAGCAGCGGCAATAGCGAAAAACATAACAGACCCAGAAACTGGGGGCTAATGAATAGGTAGCCCCACAGCGCTTGATGCTTTTTCTGCATCTTGTCACCTTCCTCCCCGGATGCAATCCCATCCGACGCTTATTTGACCGCCTTGGATATGATCTGATTCAGCTTCTCAATCGTTGCCACGGCATCCTGCTTACCCAGGAACATCAGGTCAATCGTCTCCGTGATATCCGAGTTTAATCCCGGTATCTGAGCATCATAGGCCAGTGCAGAGCCGTGGGCATGCCCCTTATCGCGTCCTTCGGTCAAATAGCTTGAATGCCCAATCTTCGCCGTTTTCATAATGCTCTCATCTGCGGCGGCAAGTGTACCCATGGCGTTCCCACCTTCAACCAGTCGCGCCTCCTGCCCTTTCACAGAGACATAGAATGCTGCCAGCTTCATGGCCTCTTGCAGATGCGGACTGTTTTTGTTCACGGCTACGTAAGCAACCGGAATGGCGACAGGTTCATTTTTGCCTGTATTGGAAGGCCAGTAAATATAATCAAAGTCGAGACTTTTATTTTGACTGAACAAGGGCTCCAGCCATCTTCCCGCCGCCAGCATACCGACCTGGTTAGACATAAACATTGCGTCAGCCCCTTGCCCCTTGGGAAGTGAGCCGAGATATACCGCATTTCCCTTTTTCACCATATCGTACATGAAGCCAAAGGCTTCCTTACCCTTTTCATTGTGGTCCAGCACATACTTGCCTTGTTCATCAAAAATCCGTCCGCCATTCGACCACACCCATGAATACCAGTGAGCCCACCAGTTTTCTGCGATATAGCCCTGTTTTCCGGCAGCTTTCAGCTTCGATGTGACTTCCTCAAAGGCGTCCCAGTTCCATTTGCCCTCGTCATAATATTCCTGCGGTGTCTTCACACTGGCATCCTTAAAGACCTTTTTGTTGTAATACATCACCATGGGATTCGAGTCAGGAGTGACCCCGTAAATTTCCCCATCGCGTTTGGCTGGACCCCACAATCCCTCCGGAAAATCTTCGGCCTTCACATCACTGGCATCACTTTTTAAAAATTCACCCAACGGCTGCACCTGCTTCGCTCCAATCAAACGTGCAATCGTTGGCTCATACGAATAAAACACGTCCGGCCCGCGGCTTCCCTGAAGCTGTGTCAGCAGCTTTTGCTCATACTGATCTCCTGGTACAGGCACCAGCTTGACCTCAATATTCGGGTTTTCCTTCTCAAAGGCATCGAGCGCCCGCTGGTACACCTTCACCTCAGCGGGATTACCCCAAGCTTGCATCGTGAGCCGCACCTTTTGCCCATCGGTGTTCTCCAGCTTGGGAGAGGTACTGCATGCTGCTGCAAGTAAAAACAGAACGATGAGAAAAAATCCAATTTTTATCCAGTTCATGTAATTGTCCACCTTATCCGCCTCCTGTAGCTTCGCATGGTTGTATGTCATTCTTTTATTAAAGCGCTTACAAAAATGTTCCCTATCATCATATGTAGGAGGAGGGAACACGATATCACCATTTTCATATTTATATAAATTTTTTTCTTCCCGACGAGATATGTGTATGTAAAATGTGGTGCAAAACGAACAAGGCAGCCCTTGGATCAAGGCTGCCTTAAATGTGTTATTGAAATGTAGAGACTACTTTCAGCTACATAACGGACAACGCTCCCTCAGGTTGCTCCGCTCTGACAAGCAAAGCTGCTTGGGCGGCGGCAATGCGGGCAAATGGCACCCGGTACGGTGAGCAACTGACATAGTCCAGTCCGCTGCGGTGACAAAAGAGAATAGACTCACTATCCCCGCCATGCTCACCACAGATACCTGTCTCCAGAAAAGGCTTTTTCTCCTTACCCTTGATAACAGCCCATTCGATCAATTTGCCTACGCCATCCTGATCCAACACCTGAAAAGGGTTCGTATCCAGAATATTCTTTTCCATATAGGAGCCGAGGAATTTACCTTCGGCATCATCCCGACTGTAACCAAAGGTCATTTGTGTGAGATCATTGGTTCCAAAAGAGAAAAAGTCGGCGTACTGGGCCACGCTGTCTGCCAGCAGGGCGGCTCTTGGAACCTCAATCATGGTGCCCACCCGATACTTGAACCACTTGAATTCCTCGCTAAGCACCTGAACTGCTACCTCATCAATCAGTTCCCTCATCTGCTTGAGTTCATTCGAATGACCGACCAGCGGAATCATAATCCCTGGTCTCACATCCACGCCCCTGCGCAGTGCTGCTTCCGCGGCCTTAAAGATCGCTTCAACCTGCATATCGTATATCTCCGGAAACAGAATGCCCAGCCGAACACCGCGCAATCCCAGCATAGGGTTAATCTCACGCAGGTCGTGCACCTTGGAGATGGTTCTTTTAAGACGTTGAAGCTCCTCCACATGGCCGCCGGAAAGCTCAAGCTCCCGCTGTTGCTCCTGAAGCTGCTCAAGATTCGGCAGGAACTCATGTAATGGCGGGTCCAGCAGGCGAATCGTCATCGGTAAACCGTCCATCGCACTGAACATAGCCTCAAAGTCGGATTGTTGCATTTGGAGCAGACGATTCAAATGAAGAACCCGCTCCTCCTGGTCCTCGGCCAAAATCATCGCCTGAACGATAGGCAGCCGTTGGCCCAAGAAAAACATATGCTCTGTCCGGCACAGCCCGATGCCCTCAGCTCCAAATTCCCGAGCTTTGGCGGCGTCAAGTGGCGTATCCGCATTGGTGTAGACCTTCAACGTCCGAATTTCATCCGCAATCTCCAGCAGCTTCAGCAGCTCCGGTGTAATGACTGGCTCGTTGAGCAACAAACTGCCTTGATACACCTGCCCGGAGGTCGAATCGATCGAAATATTTTCCCCTTCCTGAAAGGTCAGGGTACCGATGCTAACGCTCCGACTGTACAGGTCAATGCTCAACGCGTCGCAGCCGCAAATGCAGGGTTTACCCATGCCTCTCGCAACCACAGCGGCATGGCTGGTCATCCCACCTCGACTTGTCAGCACGCCTTCGGCGGCAATGATCCCGTGAACATCATCGGGTGAGGTCTCCACACTGACCAGGATGACTTTCTGCCCGTCCTTCGTCCAGTTCTCTGCCGTATCGGCGTCGAATACAATGCGCCCACTCGCTGCGCCGGGCGAGGCAGGCAAACCTTGGGCAATCGCAACCAGCGGTGTGGAAACATCAATGGAGCGATGCAGCAGTTGATCCATGTGGGACGGCTCAATCCGTTGGATAGCCTCTTCTTTGCTGATAATCCCTTCCTCCACCAGATCCACAGCTATTTTCACAGCCGCCTGCGCCGTTCTTTTGCCGCTCCGCGTCTGTAACAGATACAGATTTCCTTTTTCAATCGTGAATTCGATATCCTGCATATCCCGATAATGACGCTCTAACAAGGAAGCCAGCTCTTCCAGACGACCATAGACTAGTGGCTGCTCTTCCAAAAGTTGAGGAATAGGGTTAGGCGTTCTTATTCCTGCCACGACGTCCTCTCCCTGAGCATTTACCATGTACTCGCCATACAGTTCATTCATACCTGTGGAGGGATTGCGGGTGAAGAGCACCCCGGTTCCACTTTCGTTGCCGAGATTGCCAAATACCATGGCCTGAATGTTCACTGCTGTTCCTTGTTCATCTGGAATACCGTAAGCCTTCCTGTACACCTTGGCACGCATATTGTTCCAGCTGCAAAATACAGCCTCTACCGCCATTTGCAGCTGCTTATACACATCCTGTGGAAACGGCTGTCCGCTCTGCTCTGCGACAAGATCCTTATAATGTCCGATCAGTTCCTTCCATTCTTCCGCGCTAACCTCCTGGTCACTGCCACGCCCATGGGTCTGCTTGCTCTGCTCCTGAAGCTGGTCAAAATGATTGGATTCGATACCCAGCACCACTTCGCCAAACATTTGAATAAATCTGCGGTAGCAGTCGTAGGCGAAGGTTTCATTTCCCGTCTGCTCGGCCAATCCACGCACGGTTTCATCATTCAGACCCAGGTTCAGAATCGTATCCATCATACCGGGCATCGAGGTTACTGATCCTGAACGAACAGATACCAGCAAAGGCCGCTCCGTATCTCCGAATATAGCCGACTGGGCTTCCTCAACGTCGTGCAGGGCAATGACGATTTCTCCCAACAAACCCTCCGGGAGCTTGCCGCCGGAAGTAAAATAGGCTTTACACGCCTCGGTAGTCACCGTAAAGCCGGGAGGGATCGGGAGACCCAGTGTCGTCATTTCCGCGAGGTTTGCGCCTTTTCCACCTAACAGCGCTTTCATCCCTAACCTGCCTTCATTAAATGAATACACTCTTTTCAGCATTGAATTCATTCCCTCCACTTATCGAGATACATGCCTGAACTGATCTATAGGTTTACTTAAAGTTGTAACACAAAGTAAGTGGTTATTTCAATATATAATACGTAATATATATTTATTATATTTATTTATGACGTTTTAAATAGCGATAAACCTCATTTATAAAACACTTTAATTCGGGGTTAGACGTATATCGGGATAGAATGCCACGACTCAAAAAGCAAAAAGGACATCTGTTTAGACGTCCCTTTGCTCAGCTCAGATTTTATTTTTCTACATCTCTGTTAGCATCTTTTCAAAAATATTATAGCCGTTCGTTTCGCCTATATACGTATAACCGCATTGTCTGTAAAACTCGCTAAGCTTGTCATTTCCCGCAATACAGTCTAATCGGATTCGATCCTTGCCTGTGAAGTGAATGCCTTGTTCAATCCATTGCATCAGCTCACGGCCTAGCCCCTTCCCGGTGCTATCGCGATCTACAACCAAACGATGCAGGTATACTGCCGTTCCCGGCTCGGAATCCGCTTCATTTAATCCCCACAACTTACGGTCCCATGCACTGGGCTGCTGTTGCAGAATCATGGAGCCTGCCAAGGGTAGCCCCTCTGATTTTCGGAAAATGATCACTTCTCCGCGCGAAATAGCGTCTCCCAGATTATGATCATCCTTCCCTTTCAATAACCTGCCCCATTGAGTGGAACCCTTGCTGTGCAGCCATCTGGCAGTCTGTAAAATTAACTCCTGAACCTCAGCCTGATCTTCAGTACTTGCCTGAAAAGCCATTAATCCTGGTTTAACGGATGATTCGACAATAGTCATTGTTGCCATGCTGCACCTCAACTCTCTGATTTTCCTTATGTATAAAATATAGCATAAAAAAAGAGCGTCTGATGATCTAGCAGAGCACCTATGATAACAGTCCAGTGATCTGGAAAAAGTTTTCTCGTTCAAAATCTACTGCTTTCAAGCAGAGAGCTTCTTTTCCATTCTATCCACACCATAAAGATCAAAAAGGGTATGCCGATACAGGCCAGCACCGGGGTTACGGGAAACCCAACCGGCTCGTTAATTTTAGCGGAAATGACTTTGGCCAGCATTAACAGACCTCCCCCCCAAAAGACGGAGCCCAAAATGAGAAGCCGTGGACGGTTTCCTATCATACAACGCATGAAATAAGGCACAATAAGTCCTATATATCCGATGGTACCACATGCCCACACGGTAACGGCGGTCAACACAATCGCGAAGGGAATGTATAACGGACTAAGCTGCTTGGGGAAAGCAAAGACAGAGCCCGCAACGAGAATTGTAAGCACTGCAAGCCAAAACGTGAATGATCCTTCTCTTATTCCCCACCCTCCCTGAGAGATTGCCCACTCTTGCTGATTTTCTCCAAGTAGCATAATAACTCCCGACGCTGAACGAAGGACAACATCAATAATGAAACCAATCATGAATAAATGAATCCCCGCAGACCGTCCTCGAATGAAACGGATTTTATTCAATGTAAATACAATGAATCCCCCAAACACCGCTCCTGCAATACAAAGAGCCATACTACCAAAAGAGTCCATGTCCATCCCAAGTAAAAGGACAACACATAGCCCTACCATTGCCCCAGGCATAAGTCCGGTTAAGGTTGGTGATGCAAACCGATTAGCTGTTCGTAATTGTAAAAGAGTTCCTGAAACGGCCAGACATCCTCCAAGCAACAACATATCCAATGCAAATGGCATACGAATATGGTATACAACTTCCACAAATGTGGGATTGGGATTTGAAGAAAAAAACACTTCCAATATCTCTGCATAGCTGATAGGAAATATACCTGTGATTAGCGACAGAAACAAACCAAGGATCAATAAAGCAAATCCTGTAACCAAGGTCAAAACAATTCTTTGTGGACGTGGTGGAGCTGCATTCGGTTCGCCAGCAATCGTCCCACCTCCACATTCACCCACATGTATTTCTTGTTCACTCATCAGATTTAAAAGATCCCCTTTCCTCATTTACCATAAAATATGAATGCTACTATACTCTTATCGGTCATTTATGGTGAAAAATGTAACCTTTCTAATCATATCAACCGATGATATCCGTATGAGAAATGATGGAAAGGTTGTGAATGAGGTGCCAAGCCGTAATCCATATCTCCTCAAAAGGTTATTTGGCATAAACAAAGAACGTATACTCATCTTCGCACTGCTGCTGATCCCGGCTATCGCTGCCTTTATTGGAACACGGCCTATGCCTGCACAGTATATTTTGCAGGGAGAAATGCATCCGGTCAAAGATCTTGGCGTTCAAGGAAGCGTGTTTTTTGCAGTGTATATTTATGCAAATGATTTTTATTACGATCATCTATACGAGCTGGAGCAAAAATTTACAGTTTTTAGCTTTGTTCTGTACTACATGTGTTTTGTAACCTATCTGATCTGGCTAGTTCAAGTACATAAAGCCATCCGGCAAAAGCATTCCGATTATCCGATTCGTACCGTTGGAGCTATGGCTCGCATGATTCCTTTTATTAACTTGTGGGGATTCTCCAATACATTCACCCATATTTATAGGTACTTTGCGCTCCACCCCGAATTGGAGCGCAAAGCTCGTTATATTCAAAAGATGATTGTTCCGCTATATTTTGTCTGGTTTGGTGAAGGGATTATTAACCGAATTCTTATCCGACATTTTTCCCATATGGAATCGATGTCCATGTTGTTGGGAGCCATTATGCAAACTTCCAGAACGGCCTTCTTTTACTGCATGACACGGGTCATTCACAATAGTCTGGTCATGCTGTATAAAAAAGATGAAGAAGGATTGCATTAAAAAAACGAGCTGGCCTCCCCGGTCAGCTCGTTTCAATTTCTGGTAAAGTGTGTTACTCCATACCCAGGATTTAATTCGCCTGTGAAGCAGGCACAATTCGGTACAATCCCGCAGCATCTCCAGTCGCGGGCCGATCTTCCTGTATGACCCAGCCTAACGACAGCACCTGCTCCAGCCGAGCATACTCAACCTTCGTCAGCTCGGATGTAACGGCTTCGCTTCCTTCCTCCAGTGACAGCTCAGGCTCCCGCCCAAACGCAGCAGCAATCCATGAACGGACGCCCCGTATCGTGTTGTACTTGATCTGATATCCGTCTGTTACCGCGCTGACAAACACCTCCGGCTCTTTAGTCGCCAACCCGGTGGCAAGCTCCGCATAATCAAAATCGGACTGTCCGTCCGACGGCAGTTCATTGTGCTGCACCCGACGGATTAGCTCCTCATCAGACCAGCCTAATGCGCGTAAAGATTCCAGCATGAGCGCGTCCCATTGGGAAATACGTACTCTTTTCGTCGATTCAGCCATCATTTTGTGCCTCCTTATTGATCACGTACATCGTACACCAACCTTAACCTAACGGTTAACCGGATACGCTACATAATGGCCGGGACTGATTTCACGCAGCTCAGTGGCACTCTCACCATTTTTGTCCCATGCCAAAGAACCGTCTGGTTGGGCAAAACTCGCCCCTAAATCGTCCCGCCCTCCGGCTGCTCTCGGATCAGGCACCGGGATAGAGGACAGCAACGACTGTGTATACGGATGGGCTGGCTGCTCATACAGCTCATCCGCGTCGGCTACCTCCACCAATCTTCCATGATACATCACACCAATCCGGTCTGAAATATGCCGCACCATCGACAAATCATGGGCAATGAACAGATACGTCAGCCCGAATTCCTGCTGGAGATCCTCCAGCGTATTAATCACCTGCGCCTGAATGGACACATCCAGTGCCGAAATCGGCTCGTCACAGACAATGAACTCCGGATTCACAGATAAGGCACGCGCGATAGATATCCGTTGGCGCTGCCCGCCGCTGAACTCATGCGAGTAGCGGTACAAATGCTCCCGCTTCAGCCCGACCTTTTCAAGTAAAGCCACGACGGCATCCTTACGCTCACTGCCCTGATGCAATCTGTGAATGTCCATCGGCTCGCCAATCAGATCAAGCACATTCATACCGGGGTTAAGCGAGGAATACGGGTCCTGAAAAATGCTCTGAATGCGCCGACGCAGTGGTTTGAGCTGCTTGTCGTTCAGTTTGGAAATATCCTGACCGTCAAAGCGCACCGTGCCTTCCGTATAATCGTATAGCCGCGTCAGGCAGCGTCCAACCGTCGATTTGCCGCTGCCCGACTCGCCGACCAATCCGAACGTCTCACCACGCTTGATCTGGAAGCTCACGCCGTCAACCGCCTTGAGTACCTCGGAGCTGCGTCCCAACAGATCCTTGGCTGTTACAAAATGCTTCTTAAGCTGGTGTACCTCCACCAAGGGATGACTTTCGCCCAATACATTACTCGCTTCACTCACGTTAAACCCTCCCTTCCGCATGACCCGCTTCGGGCGTCTCGTAGACTCCGGCAGGCACAGCGTCCGGCTCGTTCAGCCAGCAGGCCGCCCGTTGATCCGGGCGAAGCTCCACCATCGGCGGCCGCTCTACACAGCGGGCAAAGGCGTGCGGGCACCGTTCCATGAACGGACAGCCGGACGGCGGGTCCAGCAAATCCGGCGGCGTGCCCTCAATCGGCACCAGCCGCTCGCGGAAGCCGTTCGTGCGCTGCGGCACAGAGCGCAGCAGGCCCTGCGTATACGGGTGGGCCGGACGATAGAAGATATCGTCCACGCGACCCTCCTCCATCACCATGCCGCCGTACATCACGATGACACGGCTGCACACCTGGGCGACGACGCCCAGATCATGAGTGATCAGGGCAATCGCCATGTCGGATTGCTGCTTCAACGTCTTGAGCAGCTCCAGAATTTGCGCCTGGATCGTCACGTCCAGCGCCGTGGTCGGCTCGTCAGCAATCAGCAGCTCCGGGCTGCACGAGAGCGCCATCGCGATCATTACCCGCTGACGCATCCCCCCGCTGAATTGATGCGGGTATTGGTTCATCCGGCGTTCCGGCTCGGTAATCCCCACCTGTCGCAGCAGCTCCACAGCAGCTTTCGTGGCCGCTTCCTTGCTCAGTCCCCGGTGTCTGCGAATCACCTCGACCAGATGATAGCCGACCTTCTTGACCGGGTTCAACGAGGTCATCGGGTCCTGAAAGACCATCGCAATCTGGTTCCCGCGTATTTTACGCCATTGCTTTTCCGTTAGAGCCGTCAGACTTTCTCCCCGGTAACGAATGTCGCCATTCAGCCGTTTGCCCGGCGGGGCAATCATGGACATGATCGCTTTAGCTGTAACGCTTTTACCGCTACCGGATTCTCCTACGATTCCTACCGTTTCTCCAGCATCAATATGAAAGCTAACCCCTCGAACCGCCTGATTCTCCCCTTCACGAGTGAAAAAGGAAACCTCCAGCTGTTCGACGGACAGCAGATGTTCAGTCATTGTGGTGTTGTCGCTCCTTTCTGTCGCTCCTGGAGCCATTGGTAATGGTTCTTGTAGCTGGTTGCGAATCATCGTTTCACCAGCTTGGGTTCAAAGCCTACACGCAGCACGTCCCCCAAGACATTAAAGCTCAGCACGGTCAGTAAAATAAGCAGCCCAGGGAATAAGGCCATATATGGAGCCTGTGCAATATACCCTTGAGCATTATTCAGCATACTTCCCCATGTCGCGTTCGGCAGTTGCACACCAAAGCCGAGGAAGCTCAGTGAAGATTCCATCATAATCGCCGAAGCGATATTGTTCGTCGCCCCCACGATAATTACCGGAATCAGGTTCGGGACGATATGCTTCAGGATGATCCCGAATGTGCTTTGTCCCGAAGCTTTGGCATACAGCACATATTCCCGTTCCCGCAGCGTCATCGTCTCTGCCCGAACCACCCGGGCAATGTTCATCCACATGAGCAAGGCGATAATGACAATGATATTGCCGACGCCCGGCTTCAAAAACACACTCAGCAGCAATATAACCAAGAAAGACGGAATCGACATGATCAGCTCCAAAACCCGCATAAGCAGATTGTCGATCCATCCTCCAAAATATCCGCTCACAATACCTACCACTGCACCAATACTGGTCGCAATAATCATGGACGCGAAGCCTACCAACAATGATACACGTCCGCCGTACAGTGCTCTTGTAAAATAGTCCCGCCCATAATCATCCGTCCCAAACCAGTGTGCCGCTCCCGGTGGTTGGAGACGCTCCAGCACGTTCAATTTATTCGGGTCCTGCGGCGATAAAAATGCGAAAATCGCCCCCAGCGAGAATACGATCAATAGTATGAGGGCGACGGCGCCCATTTTGCTCGTCATCAGCTCGATTCCGATGTTGCGCCATTTGCTCCGATTCATGAATTCACCTCGTTGATTTAATTCTCGGGTCCGCAATGCTGTACAAGATATCTGCAAGCAGATTACCCAGGATCAGCAGCAGAGCGGAAAATAAAGTAATCCCCATGATGACGGGATAATCCATCCCTTTCACCGCCGTCATGCCCAGCGAGCCAATGCCCGGCCAGGAAAATACCGTCTCCGTCACAATGGCTCCAGCCACCAGGTCCGCAACCGACATTCCGAGCAGCGTAATGATGGGCAGCAGCACATGCTTGAGCACATGTCGAAACAAAACCAGTCTTTTTCCAGACCCGAACGCGTATTGAATCTGCACATACTCTTCCTTGAGCTGTGTAATCGTGCTGGAACGGATGTACCTCACATACACAGACAGAAAGCCGAAGGCCAGTACAAAACATGGTAAAATTCCATGCTTGATAACATCCAGCGCCGAGTCCGTTCCAATGGTACGCATCCCCGTACTTGGAAGCCAATGCAGATAAATAGCAAACAAATAAATAAGTAAAATGCCAAGCCAAAACAACGGCACAGAAATCCCGATGTATGACATCAGGTTAATCAGCTTGTCGATCAAGCGGTTCCGATTGGCGGCAGCCGTCAAGCCGAGTGGAATCGCAATCAGCACAGCCAGTACAATGGATGCACCCATTAATCCGGCGGTAGCCGGGAGGCGATCCAGAATCTGATCCAGTACCGGCTGGTGATTAATGAGCGAATAGCCCAGATCACCCGTCAGGCTTTTTTTGAGCCACAACATGTACTGCACATAAGCAGGCTGATCCAGCCCCAAGCTATGCCTCATTCGTTCAATATCTTCCAGATGCATATTCGGTGTAACAAAAGAGAGAACCGGATCACCTGGAGCCAGCTTGATCAAGCCGAAGCAGACGATGGATACAAAAAATAGCATCGGTATAACTTGCAGCAATCTTCTGGCGATGAGTTGTCTCATACGTTTCTCTTCCCCTTGCTGTTCTCGAAAAAAATAAGCTGGTTCTCCCAGCTTATTTTTTGAAAACCCTGTCTTATTTGTGATAAATTTTGGACAAATCTTCGAAAATTACGACCGGTTTCAGCACAGCCTGATCAATACCGCCATACTGCTTGTCGAACGCCACTATCGTTTTGGTATAAGCAATCGGGTAGATGACGGCATCATCAGCCAAAAGCTCCTGTACCTTTTTATAGATTTCTCCACGTTTGGTCGTATCCGACTCTCCCGCGCCCTCTTCCAGCAGCTTATCCACTTCCTTGTTGGAATAATGCGAATAGTTGGAGGAAGATCCGGTGTTGTACAAAATACGGTACGCGTCCGGGTCATAACCCATGATATAGCCGCTGATCGCCAGATCGAAGTCCTTGGCATTCGTATCGACGAATTTTTGCGACCAAGCCGAGGAATCCATGCTGTTTACATCCAACTGCACGCCGATATCCTTGAACTTCTGTTGAATGTACAGCGCTTGTGCCTCTTGTACCTTATTACCGCCCGGAATAATAATGCGCAGTTTCAGTCCTTCAGCTCCAGCCGATTTCAGCAGTTCTTTCGCCTTGTTCACATCATTATTAAAAAATGGAACATCGTTCGTGTGATACAACACGTCTTGTGTCAGTGCAGACTTCGCAGTATCCGCATAATCCTTGGAGCCATAAGATACTTGAATCAACTCATCCTGATTCAGCGCATAAGAGAGCGCCTGACGCACTTCTTTTTTGTTCAACTGCTTCGTGTCGCTGTTCTCATTAAACATCAGATAAGCCAAGCGGCCTTCGCTGTATGGGAAAATGTCGAACTTCCCGGTTGCTTTAATCGTCTCCACATTTTGCGGGTCTACATAGTTAACATTGATTTCGCCATTCTGGAGCGCCAAATTCGCAGCATTCGAATCCTTCACAATTCGATACGTTACAGAGTCCAGATGCGGCTTGCCGCCAAAATAGTTATCGAACCGTTCCAGCGAAACGTACTCGCCGGTTTTGTATTCCTTGAATTTGAAAGGGCCCGATCCGACAGGAGTGTTGTTTTTAGTGCTTTTCTCAATATCCGCTTCGTTCTCGAAAATATGCTTTGGAATCGGGGATACCTGTACCAGTGCCGCCTCAAAAGCAGGAGCTGCCTGCGGAAGCTTGAAATCCACCGTGGTATCATCAACCTTGCTCACCTGAACCGGCTTGCCGTTGATCATGAAGTTACTTCTCAAAAAGCTGTGCTGCTTCTCGTCCAAAATTTTATTGATCGTGAACACAACATCGTCAGCCGTCAGCTTTTGACCATCATGCCAGGTCAGATTCTTTTTCAGCTTCAGCGTGTACGTCAGCTTGTCTGCCGAAGGAGACAGGCTATCTGCCAGATAGAATGTCTTCTTGCCGTTGTTCACCTGAAACAAAGGTGCGAATATCGCCTGATCTATCGTCAGACTCACCCGGTCACCCGCATAGTTCGGGTTCAGCACCACCGGATCGGCTTGTACACCGA
Source organism: Paenibacillus sp. 23TSA30-6 (assembly GCF_014858585.1). Taxonomy (NCBI): domain Bacteria; kingdom Bacillati; phylum Bacillota; class Bacilli; order Caryophanales; family Paenibacillaceae; genus Paenibacillus; species Paenibacillus sp. 23TSA30-6. The sequence goes on from NZ_SLTL01000011.1 coordinate 114,688, forward strand.
TGATCAGGCTGCCGCCTTCCTTTGGCTGCCCGTTATCAGCTGTTGTAGCATTTGTATTCGCTGCACTATCATTTGTCGCAGACGAAGAACCGGAATTCCCGCCAGAGCAAGCACTTACCACCAACATTAATATGATCAATACAAATACACCAGTCCAATTACGACGCATGTCTCTAGCCTCCGAGTTCTCTAAGTGTGTAATAAAAAATATTATAAATCGGAATAATCGGATTTACAATCAATTAAAAACTACCTATTCCCCTTTTCATTAGAAGTTCAGACATTATGTGATCGAAATTAGCAAAAAAACACCCGATCAGGGTGTCTTTTAGAAGACCAGCAAACTGATTAATGCCAGCAACGCAGGTAAACCTTGTTTCAGTAAAATGGATTTATTGGCCGTCAATGCACCATAAATCGCAGCCACCAGAACACAAATCACAAAGAACAGTTGAATCTGTTGCCCTACCGCAGTATCCGGGTACAGCAGCCCCCATACCAGCCCGGCAGCCAGAAACCCGTTGTACAGCCCTTGATTCGCAGCTAGTGGCTTGGTCACTCCCGCCAGCTCCTTGGAGGTGCCGAACGTGCGAATCGCCCGTGGAGTCGTCCACAAAAACATTTCCAATATTAAAATATACACATGCTCCAGAGCAACAATCCCAACCAATATTGAACTGATCAAGCTCAAGTATATTCCTCTTTTCCACACAAGTTATGATGAGGTAACTTTTTAAATCTATCTCCGAAAAGTATAATGGTTCTTCCAAAAGCAGTAAAGAGGCCGAGCCTAATGCCCGACCTTATTCCTGCATAAACCCTTACATCGTTCTCGCAAAATCAAGCAATGCTTTGGACATGCTGTTAATCTCGTCCGTAGATGCATTCACCTGCTGCGTGAGCGCAGCCTGTGTCTGCGTCAACGTAGACATGTTGCCGATGTTATGCAAAATCCGCTCGATGAGCGTCTTCATTTCGTCCAGACTGGTCTCAATATTTCCGGTCGCATCGGCGCTGTGAATGGCAAGCTTCCTTACTTCATCCGCAACTACAGCAAAACCGCGTCCCTGTTCACCCGCACGGGATGCCTCGATCGCCGCATTCAGCCCAAGCAGATTCGTTTGATTGGCAATCTCTTTGATGAAGTTGGAAATGTTTTGTGTCTCTTCCGCGCTATCTTTGGCCTGATTAGCCGCCTCAGTCGATTGCTCTTGAGCCGTAGCCAACTCCTGCGCCTGATTACTAACCGAGTTTACACCATTCACCATTTCCGTAATGGAATCAGAGAGATGTTGTATTTTGAGCGTGAGCTCGTCCGCAACAGACTGCTTTTGTTTTTCCATCGTTACATCACGGATAGTACCTGCCATGCGAATTGGCACTCCCTTACTGTCACGTATGCTTCCACCACTATTATAATACCAGCGGTATTCGCCATTTTTATTCTGCAAGCGGCAAGTTACTTCATAGGGAGTGCGATCTGAAAAATCATTCAAATGGTCGTTCAACGCTTTAAACGCTATTTCAACGTCATCTGGATGCAAGCGTGAACTCCAACTGCTAAGCGCACTCGGAAAGTCTTTCTCATCACTAAAGCCCAGCGTTTTGCGAAATTGCGGTGACCACCAAAATTCACTATTTGGATTTTCTACATCTCCGTCAACCAGAATGATGTCGTATGGAGCTTCGATTAATACACGGTTAACAAGGTCATACCTTGTAACCATGGCCTCCAACTCCTCGGACTTGATCTTCTGATCGTGCACATCCAGCAAAGCACCGGCAATCCGAAGCGGTACTCCCTGATGGTCGCGAATCGTTGTTCCAGTCGCACGGAACCAACGGTATTCGCCATGCTTCAGCTTTAGGCGATACTGAATGTCATAAGGAGTTTTTCCGGTATGATCCAGCAAATGATCCGCCAACGCTGCCAATACCCAGTCATAATCCTCCGGATGTAACCGGGATGCCCAGCTATCCAATACATTTGGGAAATCTTTTTCGCTCTGATACCCCAACATGGAACGGAATTCATCTGTCCATGTGAACGTATTACTTGGATTGACGGGATCACCTGCAATGACCTCCATATCCCATAAGCCGACTTCAATCGCCTTGGTGACGAGTTTCAGACGAATGTCGGTGTTTCGAGCTTCGTTTTTGATGGATTCAAGCGCTTGGTTTACATTGTTTGCGATTTCTTGAACCTCGGTAGATGCAGAGGATAGTTGTATTGCGGCAGAGTAGTCTTTCTGCTGTATTTTTTGCGACAATTTGCGGCTTTCTTCCACTAAAGGAGCAAGTGATTGAGCCTCGTTTTTTTTGAAAAACATGATATGATCTTCCCTTCTGGACCAATGTTTGAAACGGTATATTTTATATCGGAATATTATCAATAATCATTATAAATAAAAATGAAATTAATTAGGTAAAAAGAACCATTTTTAAAGACCATATGCCCAAATATCCATAGATAAAATATCGAAAAAGGTCGAAAAAGGGAGAAACCTCACAGGTCTGGAAACGAAAAGAACACCCTCGCACTTACTCTGCAAGAGTGTTCTTTTCGGCAAATATTCGGTTTATTCGATTTTATTTCAAAGAAGCGGCATATTCCTCGCCCTTTTCCTTATCGTATTCGCCTTCCCATTTGGACATGACCACGGCGGCAAGCGAGTTGCCTAATACATTGACTACCGTACGCGCCATATCGAGAATACGATCAATACCAGCGATAAAGGCCAAGCCTTCCAGCGGAAGGTTCACTGATCCCAGTGTAGCGAGCAAAACTACAAAGGAAGCGCCCGGCACACCTGCCATACCTTTGGAAGAAATAATCAGCACCAGCACCAGCGTGATCTGTGTAGTGATCGGCAGATCAATACCATACATCTGGGCGATGAAGATCGCAGCCAGCGCCTGATACAAGGTGGAACCGTCCTGATTAAAGGAATATCCTATCGGAATGACAAAGGAAGTAATTCCTTTCGGACATCCGAACTTCTCCATTTTCTCCATGATCTTAGGCAGGACACTTTCCGAGCTGGCCGTTGAGTAGGCAAGCAGTAGCTCACTTTTCAAAATTTTGACCATAGTCCAGAGACGAGTACCGCAGAGCTTGGCGATAATTCCAAAAACAATCACAATGAATAGCAGCATGGAGCCGTACACCGACAAAACAAGCTTCAATAACGGCCACAATGAGGCCAGGCCAAACTTGGCTACTGTCGTTCCAATCAGTGCAAATACACCGAACGGAGCCAAGCGCATCACCTGATTGGTTACCCAGAACATAGCGTCGGCTACGCCTTCGAAGAAATTCAGCACAGGCTTGCCCTTGTTACCAATCGCCGCTACCCCTAGTCCGAACAAGACGGAGAAAAAGATAATGGCCAGCATATCCCCTTCGCCCAGCGCTTGAAAAATATTAGTAGGAACAATATGGACAATCGTATCCATAAAGCTGTGGCCTGACTTTTCAGCCGTCTCCACGTAGCTATGAATATCACTTTTGGCCAGGTGGGACATGTCTACACCGTCTCCGGGACGAACCAGATTCGCAACCAGCAATCCGAAAAGGATGGCAATGGTCGTCACAATTTCAAAGTACACAATAGACTTTCCGCCGAGCTTGCCCAGCTTTTTAATATCTCCGACGCCGGCTACGCCGATAATGAGAGTTGAGATCACAATAGGCACGACAATCATCTTAATCAACCGGATAAAAATATCGCCGATCGGCTTTAAGTAGACTTCCACCCCTGAATTGCCGTAAAATAAGGCACCAATAATAATACCTAAAGCCAGACCGATAAAGATTTGCATTGTCAAATTAATCTTTTTCACTTCGTGTCCCCCCTGGCTGATTTGTATATTTTTGCAGTATGCTGTTCTTAATATTCAAATGGTGTTATTTATACTACAGTCTGATCTATAAAAACCGACAATTATCTACACCTGTATTTGTTTTTTTTCAATAAATTCACCACTTTAATGTTGGATTGTGAATTTATCTCACATTGCCTTTTTGATCGAATACACAGGAGGTGAATAATTATGAAGCTGAATATCCTCCTTTTCCTGCTTATGCTTGTGGTCGTACCACTGGCGGGCGAGCTGAATATTCACCCTTTCTTTAATACATTTCGTCTCAGCTTCGGCACGCCTGTATTTTTTTTCTTTCTGCTATCTATTCGTCATATTCCGCCTGTATTATCAGGACTGCTTACAGGCATAGCCGTGGTGGCCTTTCGTATCTCACTCAGTTATTTTACCCATTCCGGCCTTTCCTTTGAAGAGCTGGTGACCCTGCACGGGCCTACCTTTTTTTATTACTTGGTCTACGGCCTGCTCTTTCAGGTCCTTAACATTAATGCCGAGCCTTACCGCGCTCTCCGGGTAGGCATCCTCTCCGTGGGTATTGAGGTTGCGGCAAGCGTTGCGGAACTTAGCGTCCGGCGGAGCATTGACGGGGAATTCTGGGACATCATCAAGATGGGCAAGGTGGTGCTCATCGCCATGATCCGTAGCTTCTTCGTGCTCGGGTTCTACAATATCATTCGCCTGAAGCAGTCCGTTCAGCATGAAGAGGCGCAAAGAGAGCAGACCGAACGGATTCTGCTTCTGGTATCGGATCTGTACGAGGAGTCCGTCCAGCTCGGCAAAACCCTGTCGCATACAGAGCAGATCACCCGTGAAAGCTACGAGCTATATCGGGAGTTGCAGCAGGCTGAATCTCTGGAAGACAGGGACCGTTACGCCAGACAGGCACTGCGTATTTCCGGACAGGTTCATGAGATCAAAAAAGACAGTCAGCGGATTTTTGCCGGGCTGTCCAAGCTGATTGATGCGGAAAGCGGAGTGCATTACATGCCTTCTCGGGAGCTTGGGGAGCTGATCGTCCGAACGAACCGCAAATATGCCCAAGCGCTGGACAAGCCCATTCATTTCACCCTGCATGTTGACTCTTTACTGCCGAAGTTGCATGTTTATACGGTTTTGACACTCATTAATAATCTGACAGCCAATGCGGTTGAAGCGATGAAGGACAACGGAAGTATTGACGTTTCCATTCGGTTTCTACCGGGAAAAGAGGACACTGTAACCTTTAGCGTCACGGACAACGGCCCGGGGATTCCTCAGCGCAAACGGGAAATGGTCTTCACACCGGGGTATACAACCAAGTATGATGATGAAGGACAGCCTTCGACCGGTATGGGATTGTTTTATGTGCGCGAGGTCGCGGAGAGCCTCGAAGGAACGATTGTACTGCAACAGCATGAAGAAGAACACACAGACAGGGTACGGACCACTTTTACAGTCACATTGCCTTTACGGAAACTGACGGAGAAAGGAAGATAGCCCGGATGCGTTTTTATATTGTGGATGACGATCAGGGAATTCGTTCTATGCTGGCAGACATTATTGAAGATGAAGGTCTCGGGGAGGTTATCGGGGAAGCGGAGGACGGTTCCTATGTGAGCAGCGATCTACTGGAGCTTAACCGGATTGATATATTACTCATTGACCTGCTGATGCCGATTCGTGATGGCATTCAGACGGTACGCGCGCTCGGTGATCAATTCAGCGGCAAAATCATTATGATTTCCCGCATTGAATCTAAAAATATGATCGGCGAGGCCTACTCACTCGGTATTGAATACTACATTGCCAAGCCCTTGAATCGGCTGGAGATTATTGCGGTGATTCATAAGGTGTCCGAACGTTTGCGTATGCAGCAATCTATCACAGATATCCAGCGCACGCTACAGGGACTATCGATGTTCGCATCGACAGGACCATCGACAACGGTAGAACCGACCAAAAGCATCACAACTTCCGGACAGTTTCTGCTCTCCGAAATGGGAATGATCGGCGAAGCGGGGAGTATGGATCTGCTGGACATGCTGGAATATCTGGATCAGTATGAGGAGGAAACGGGTAACCTGTCCCCCTACATGTTCCCGCCGCTGAAGGATATCTTCGCGAATGTAGCCTTGAAACGGCTGGGAAGCTCGGCTTCTGCGGCAGAGCTGAGCAAGGAAATCAAGGCATCTGAGCAGCGCGTCCGCCGCGCCATTTTCCAGACGCTAAGCCATATCGTGTCGCTCGGATTGACGGATTACACTCACCCTAAATTTGAAAATTATGCGTCCAAATTTTTTGATTTTACAGAAATCCGCAAAAAAATGCTGGAGCTGCAAAACAATGTGGAGCCCTCGCTGTCTCAAGCCCGTATTAATACGAAGAAATTTGTACAGGTGTTCTATATGGAGGCCAAAAGGCTATTGCATTAGAAAAGCACCTGCATATCCCCTAATGTGTCCGCCACATGAAAAGGGTTACGCAGATGCCATTTTGTTAGAAAAATGCCGATGATCTTCTAGTCTTTTGGTTCCTCACTCTTGTCATGGAGTTCCAGGGCCTCCAAAAAACCGACACCGTCGGACAACAAACGTTTCAAGACATTTAATTCCTCCGTGCTGTAACGATCTAAAAATTGAAGCAACTGATGCTGTACTTTAACGTGAAGCCGCTCATGCACAAGAAAGAGCTTTTTCCCCAACGGGGTTAGACGAAAGTAAATTTCTTTTTTGTTGTCGTTAAGCTGGGTTCTGCGAATCCAGCCTTCCTTGAGCAGCTTGGTGCTAACTTTCGAAACCGTACCTTTGCTCAGCTCGATCCGATCCGCTAATGCCGTAACATTAATCGGCTCATGCCTTCCGATACAGTCAATAACGTGAATATCGGTCAAATTGAGCGAAGCTATCCCGTCAAAATGCTCGTGGACTTCTTCGAGAAAAGACATACTCTCTCTCTGATGATACTGCTCCAGTTGATGGTTAGTTTTGATAAGCAGGTCATAGACATGCTGGATGGTTGTGGCTTTTTCCATACAAACGGATGGTCACTCCTTTGGGGTACTCCTCCCTTCATTATAGCTTAAATTTGTTTCGCAAGAAACAATATGATTATAGCAATACGGGTTCTCCGCTACACCAGCTCGCGATACCTTCCCCGATGGTTCTCAGCACGTCCGTCTGTTCCAAGGAAATAGCCCATGCAATATAACCGTCTGGACGAATCAGAACCGTATGCACATCACTCCATCCCACAGGCGCTTCTTCGGCTACAGCCTCTACATATGAGATATGCGAAAGTGCAATTTTGTGAAGCTCATTCGCTATCTTGGCATCCTGAGCAAGATGAAGCAGCACAAAACGGCCCTCATGAAAAAGATCGTATGCATACGTTCTTGTTCCGTCAGACAGCCTTAATTGGAAATCTGCAAACCGCTTCCCGTTCAGAGGATGCTGCGGCATACCCTCAGCCGCCGGATAACCTACATCCAACGCACTAATTTGCTCCGCCATAGAACGGTTGATTTCCGTATGACGGAACCATTTCTCTTGCAACTGACGGTGAGCCAGTACAGCAGTCGTAAAATCCAACAGGCTGGTCTGAATCTCCGTATTCCGCAAGAACTGTGTATTAATAGGGTAGCGTTCGCCATGGTAGCTATCCAGCAGCGTGTCCGCAGCCCAGCCGTGAATCACTCCTGCCAGTTTCCATCCCAAATTCGTCGCCTCCTGCAAACCCACATTCATGCCCTGTCCACCTGCCGGGAAATGAATATGTGCAGCATCGCCAGCCAGCAGGATTCTGCCCTTGCGATATGTTTCGGCCTGCCGCGTAGCATTCCCGAATCGGGACAACCAGCGGGGATTAGACGCTCCAAGGTCTGTACCGAGAAGATAGCGCAGTTCTGTCTGAATCTCTTCCAGCGTTACAGGTACGTCTTTCGGGACATGCATCAGATGGGGGGTAGTCAAAATAACCCGGTAAATATCCGGAGAAACGGGGGCAATCATCACCCCACCCCGCTCTGTGTATTCGGAACGTATTCCATTTTCAGGAGGAACGGCCAGCTCTACATCCGCTAATACAGCGGTCAGAGTAGTATCCGTGCCGGGAAAAGCAATACCTGCCTGCTTGCGCACGGTACTTCCCGCCCCATCGGCTCCTACGACATAAGCCGCTGTCATCACCGACACATTCGCATGCGGACCGGATGCGCGGACACTGACGACCTCTACACCCTGATCCTGTTCCCGCACAGACACCACTTCTTCCCCACGTCGGATCACAACCCCCAGCTTTGTCGCATGTTCCTCCAGTACCTGCTCGGTGATCTCCTGCGGGATAAACAAGGTATAATTCGAGGAGCTGTCAAGCACCGAAAAGTCCAGACGTGTATCCAGCATGGCAAAATGTCCCGTACTTATGGGCTTGCCGTGCTCCATGAATCGCTCCTTCAATCCACGCATATCAAACATCTCCAGCGTCCGAGGATGTAACGTAAGTGCGCGCGAGTAGGGACTTGTTTCCTCTAATCGCTCAATCACACAAACACTCACCTTTGCCAATGCCAGCTCAGCAGCCAGCCACATCCCGACAGGACCGCCACCCGCTATAATCACTTCATAATCCATGTCTCACGCTCCTTTGTATGAAAGTATAATCCCACCACCATTTTGTTTCAAAGGAAACAATATAAAGATGCGAAAAGCTCCCCTTTAACATTTTCGTATCTAAATAAAAATCATAATCGTTCATGATATTTTGTTTCTTGTGAAACAATTTTATTGTAGCTACATTGAGAATAATTATCAACTACTTTTTTTGAAAAAAATCCTGGATCCCCTCGCAAACCATGCTAGATAAGCTGAACTAAAGACGAAAAAAGGTGGAACAAGAACGAAGTGGGCGGAATGGTGCTGTACAAGCGCTAGCGGTCGCCTTAAAAGCTTTCCATAGGAAAGCTCGCTTCGGAAGCATTACTTACCCGGATTTCAACCTTTATAAATTGAATAAAGAAATCTGGGTCGTATGCATCTTTAGTGCAGCTTATAGAATTTCCATTTCCAAAAATTTAATTGTATAATTGTAAAATGAGAACAAGCTTTTATGAAAGGGATGATCTTACATGTCGGATGCAAACCAATTATTCGGTCAAGCACTGGTTAAATCGCTGGTCGGTGAACGTGGACATATTCGAGTGGCTCGGGCTTTACCGGATATCCACATCGAGCTGGCAGGGAAGAAAAATGCAGAAATGCCCTACAGTATTTATCAACTGTTGAAGCATATGAGCTACTGGCAGCAATTTATGCTGGAGCATTTGGAAGGTCGGAAGCCCCAGCTTCCGGGCAATGTAATGGAAAGCTGGCCTGAAGAAACCGAACCGCAAAGTGAAGAAGCATGGCAAGCTGTCATTAACGAATTTTTACAGGGCGTAGATCAGGCTGTAAAGATTGCAGAAACTGCACAACTGGATGATTCACTCCCCCATTTCCCCGGTGAAACGAAAGCGGGACTGCTGCGGAATATCGCTTCCCACAACTCATATCATTTGGGCGAAATCGTGCTGCTGCGCCGTATTTATGGAGCTTGGCCGCCGCCTGGAGGGGGCTTTCCCGCTTAATGGGTACAGAATTAGGCACAGCAAGGAACACATCTGCGTATCCTATGAGAGAACTCACTCCCCTTGTGCCTGCTTACTTCATATTCATCCTACCTTGATTTGAAGCCCTTCATGCGTAATCAGGAGTAATCAGAAAAACGGTTCCCATGATGCAAGCTCAAAGAGAGGTTTCGAGGATATGAAGAGGCGTATACATTTAAACCATAATATCGTCTGTATGATTGTCATCAGTCTTATTGCTAATATGAGCGGGAGTATGATCCTCCCGCTCTTTGCTATTTATGTAGAACAGTTCGGCATATCCGCACTCAGCATGAGTATTTTATTTTCTCTATTTTATGTGGGAAGATTTCTGGGTGGAGGCTTGGCAGGACGAATTTATGAAAAGATTGGCGCAAAGCGCTTGGGGCTGAGCTTACTCTTGGCTGAGATTATGTGTATGCTCTTGTTCCCGATTGCAGAAAGCTTCATCATTCTATCCATCCTTAGACTCCTTCAAGGCTTGGTGGCGATAGGATTAACCGTGTTTGTAAGAGTCACCATCAGCCAGATCAGTACCACGGAGAATAGAGGTATCCTCAATGGATATATCAGCAGCAGCGAAGGGGCAGGTACGATTTTAGGACCTATCATGAGCGGAGTGATTGTTTCCTATTTTACTTTATCTGTTCCATTCTATTTCGTTGCTATGTTTTCATTGGTATCGTTCGTCGCCGTTTCTAGAATGACATTCCCCAGTCCTCCTTCCAAACCTCAGCCACAGCCCGAGCTCCTTCATGAGCCGAAAAGAAAAACCACTTTAACAAAGCAGCTACTGCTCTATTCCACCGTTCATTTCCTTGAAATGAGTGCATTCGCCATATTTTTAACGTACTTCTCTGTGTATGCAACCTACAAGTTCCACTGGAGCCCTGTAGAAATCAGCCTAGCTTTTACCATCATCGGGGTATCGACGTTTGTATCAGCACCTTTTATGGGCAAAGTATCCGATCTGCTCAAAGATCGCTTAATCCTCAGTATTATTGGCCTGTTGCTGATCATGGTGGAAATAACCTTGTTTCTGTGGTTCACTGAACCGTGGATCGTATACTTGGGGATGTTCATCGGAGGCATTGGCGGAGCCAGCTATCTGGATTCTTTTTACTCGCAACTGGGGGATGTCATTCCTGAGGAAAACAGAAGTTCATTTATCGGCAACGTTGTATCCCTCTCGGAATTAGGGGCTATTGTTTCTCCAATCATCGCAGGCGTACTCATTGAACGTTTTAACATAAATGCCCCTTTTTATTACAATATGCTTTTGGTGCTTATGGCTATTGTTATCCAATACTTCATTCGGTTAAGGTCGAAATCCTCAAGAAAAAGGCCACTTGCATAAGCAGGCAGCCTGTTCCTTTATCTATCATTACAGCTCCAATTCAACTGCAACCCCGAAATGATCGGATACGACTGATCCCGTTTTTCCGTTCAGCACGACAGTTGAAGATTGAACCTGTACGGGTTTGTTGGAAAAAATATAGTCAATCCGCAGCGGTTCGGCGTTACTTTCCCAGCCTGCAATGGCTTTGATGACCGTATGGCCTTCATCACGTACTGTTGCGTTCGGATAGGTGTCCGACCAGCCGGATTGCAGCACATAGTCATACCCTTCCCGGCGCACTTCAGCCGCATTGTTGAAATCCCCCATCATAAAGACAGGCGTCGGTGCAAAAGTATTCAACACCTCCGTTGTACGGTCCCATAGTCCACGGAAGGATTCTTCATCATTCCACCAGTTGTAGTGCCCGCTCACAAACCATGCCGATACTCCATCCACTCCAGTTTGCACGCCCACAATTTTGCGGGATCGGTAGTTGTCATAGTCCCGTAGCGAGGAAACATATTCGCTCACCGTATCTGTAATCGGTGTTTTGGACAAAATCGCCAAGCCCTCATCGTATTTGGCAAAGCCAATATGTGCGGGGGCCCACGTCCAATAATAGGTATCGGACAATAATCCGTTCAGCACATAAGCGTAATTATCACGCTTAATGACCACCTCAGGATCAGCACTATAGTAAGCTCCCAAATTGTCCGGCGATAAAGGAGCCTCGTCTATGGACTGGTTCACTTCCTGCAAAGCAATGACATCGAACTGCTGCTCATGAATAAAAGCGGCCAGTTGTTTTAGCTTTTCAAGCTGATTTTCTTCCATCCAAGCATGTACATTTAGGGTTAACAATTTCAAAGTAATCACCTGTTGAGTATGTCTTGTATATCTGATTTGAGCACATCGGCCTTCGGTCCGTAAACCGCCTGTACCCCATTATCTACTTTAATCAAGCCCAGAGCGCCTAGCGCTTTCCATGTCTTTTCGTCCCCGACGGCATCTGTATCCTTCACCGTCACACGCAGACGGGTCATGCAAGCATCCACCTCGACAATGTTCTGCTCACCCCCAAGCGTTTTGATGATATCGGTAGCCAGTTGATTTTGCGGGGAAACAGCCGCCACACCATCTGCCTTCGTACTCCCCACCTCGGAAGTCCCCTGAGGCTCCTCATCCGTATAGTTTCCCAGTCTTCCCGGCGTAGCCATTTGGAATTTGCCGATCATAAAATAAGCGATAAAGTAGGTTGCTACCGCAAATACAACACAAGTCAGCACGAAGTTAATAATATCCTGCACCAAACCCGCATTTATAGACAACGGCAATCGGGTCAGCAGTTCAATCATACCAAACGAATGTAAACGCAAATGTATGATGTCCGCCATTCCGAACGCAATTCCGGTAAGAATAGCATAAACCACGTACAGTACAGGCGCTACGAACATAAACATAAATTCCAGCGGCTCCGTTACCCCTGTCAAAAAGACAGCAGCAGCGGCTGAAAAAATCATCGACTTGTACTTGCTTCGCTTATCCTTGTCTACACGGCGATACATAGCCACCGCCAGTCCCATAAGGATTCCCGCTCCGCCGATCATTTGTCCTACCTTAAAACGGGCAGGCGTCACGCCTTCCAACAAGCTATTGTAGGCTGCCGGATCGGTACCACGAAGCGCACTCAGGTCGCTTGCCCAAGCCAGCCACAGCGGGTCCTGTCCAGCAACGACGCTGCCCGCCCCGGAACCCGTAAGCGTCGTGTAAACGCCACCAAGTTGAGTATAGTTAATAGGAACCGTCAGCATATGGTGAAGCCCGAAGGGAATCAATAGTCTTTCCAGTGTACCATAGACAAATGGCGCTACAAAAGGAGCCGATTCCCCAGAGGTCGCCAACCAAACACCAAACTGGTTAATCCCTCCCTGGATAAATGGCCAGATGGCAGACATGATCAAACTAACGATGACAGACCATAAAATCACGACAAAAGGAACAAAACGTTTACCGTTAAAAAAGGCTAAAGCGTCCGGTAGCTTGCGGTAATTGTAGTATTTGTTAAATACCACTGCCCCGACGAACCCGGAGATGATACCGACAAACACGCCCATATTGAGTGCAGGTGCCCCTAAGACAGAAGTAAAATAGCCACTGACCGGAATGGATGCACCAAAGAGAGTATGGGTGGTTGCCCCCTCCTGCGTTAGCATCTTCGAGGATACACCCAAAATCGTTCCTGTTGAAATATTAATAAGGATAAAAGCAATTAAGGCAGCAAAAGCCCCGCCAGCCCGTTCCTTAGCCCAGGAACCGCCGATGGCCACCGCAAACAGAATGTGTAAATTGTTAATGATGCCCCAACCCAAATTTTCCATGACCCCACCGACGGTCAACCAGACATGAACATCGCCAGCCAGCATTGCCACCACTTTACCGAGCGAAATCATAATTCCGGCCGCTGGCATGACGGCGACTACCACAAGCAGTGCTTTCCCAAGCTTTTGCCAAAAATCAAATGATAGAAGTTTTTTCATTTCTCCATCAATCTCCATCCATATAGTATGTACAGCGTTGTTTGTTACCTCGTAAATATATGCAATCGGTTGCACAATTATTATAATGATATCGCTTTCTATTAGCAATACCCTGATTGTAAATATCTTGGTTAATGACGATGTAAAAGCTCGAAAAAAGCCGCGAGTTTGTTGATTTTCGAGCAATATCGTATGATAGAACATAATATTTCCTGCTTGAGATAGCAAAAGGAGAAGAAGACGATGGCAGTAACCATCAAAGATGTCGCAAAACGTGCCAATGTTGCTACTTCCACCGTGTCCCGCGTCATTCAAGACAGCCCTAAAATCAGCGAGGCCACCAAGGCACGTGTCCGTAAAGAAATGAAGGCACTCGGCTACGAGCCCAATTATTCGGCCCAAAGTCTGGCTAACCGTGTCACACAGTCGATTGGCATTATTATGCCAGAATCGGATGTGGCAATCTTTCAAAACCCGTTCTTTCCGGAAAGCCTCCGCGGGATTAGTGAATGGGTGAATGAGCATAACTATACACTGTCGATTGTCACGGGGAAAACGAGCGATGAATTGCTATCCCGCGTGAAGCTGATGACGCGAACCGGACGTGTTGACGGCTACATTGTCCTGTACTCCAAGCAAGAGGATAAAATCGTGGAGTATTTTCATAGAGAAAAAATACCTTATACCGTAATCGGTAAGCCTCAGCAATTTATCAGTGAAACCACCCATGTGGACAACGATAACTACCAAGCCGCCAAGGACGTGGTCACTTATTTGATCCGTCTGAATCATCAGCGTATTGCTTATGTTGGCGGAGATCATGAACGCACTGTGAATATTGAAAGACTCAGGGGCTATCAGGATGCGCTACGGGAGGCCCATCTGCCTCTACCAGGCGAATATGTTGTCAGGGAGCCTTTTTCCCTGGAGGACATGCGGACGCTATTGCAGGTTTCCCCTCCCCCTACCGCTATGATCGTCAATGATGACCTTGTTGCGATGGCGGTACAAAAATCACTGTCCCAACTGGGCGTGTCCATGCCGGAACAGCTTTCCATGGTGAGCTTCAACAATCTGATGCTGGCTGAGCTGATGAATCCCCCTCTTACTTCCGTAGATATTGATATCTTCACCCTGGGTTATCAGGCGGCCAAAAGTCTGATCGAAAAAATCGAAGACCCCAAGGAGCTGACCAAACATATCATTGTTCCCCACCGGATCGTAGAACGCAAATCCAGTCAGGCGCTGTTATCTTCCAAGGAATGAACAAAAAACTGATTTTGTGGACATCCATAAAATCAGTTTTTTTGCGTTGACAGGGCAATCGGTTGCACTATATACTGAACTCGCTCATATACTGATTTCGTTAAAACAACGAATTCATTTTCCGAGAGGGGTACGCAATCATGGTTTATAACCGATTATTTGACGTAGATAACTGGAAACTGACAACCCACACTCTACATACAACACACATGCGATTACAAGAAAGCATAATGTCCATAGGCAACGGTTATATGGGCATGCGCGGCAATTTTGAAGAAGCCTATTCAGGTGATCATCATCAAGGAACTTATATCTCCGGTGTCTGGTTCCCCGACAAAACAAAGGTCGGCTGGTGGAAAAACGGCTATCCCGAGTATTTTGGCAAGGTCATCAACGCCATGAATTTTATCGGCATCGGTCTGATCGTGAACCAGCAGGAAGTGGACTTATTTACGGCCCACATCAGTGATTTTGTGCAGGAACTGGACATGAAGCAAGGTATTCTGCGGCGTGCCTGTACCGTGAACGGTCAGGTTCGTATCACCACGGAACGTTTTCTAAGCATCACCACTCGTGAACTATGCCTGATTGATTACCAAGCAACCAATATAAGCGAGCAGCCTCTAACGATTGAGCTTGTTCCTTATCTGGACGGTAATACGAGAAATGAGGACACCAACTATGATGAGGTGTTCTGGCTAGAGGAAGCACGCGAGGTTCAGGAACAATTCATCAGCCTATCCACAACGACGATAGATAATCCATTTGGTGTTCCGCGTTTTACCGTAAACGCTACCATGGGTATTGTGACCGAGGGACAGGATCATCAGACGACGGAAGAAGGCTTTTTGTATGCTGCACGCCACTATCAATATACCGTCGCCCCGGGTGACAGTGCTCATTTGCAAAAAATCGTGGCCGTCACCACCTCACGTGACATAGAAAAGGATGCGTTAATTCCACAGGCTGAACGTCTCGCCGTGGAAGCCGTGAACAAAGGATACGCTCTGCTTAAGCAGGAGCATATCGCCGCTTGGGACGGACGTTGGGACAAAGCGGATGTTGAAATCGAAGGGGATGCAGAGGCCCAGCAGGGAATACGTTTTAATATTTTCCAGCTATTCTCTACGTACTACGGTGAAGACGCTCGCCTGAATATCGGACCGAAAGGCTTTACGGGTGAGAAATATGGCGGTGCCACGTATTGGGATACGGAAGCGTACGCTGTACCGATGTATTTGGCGCTGGCAGATCCTGATGTGACTAAAAACCTGCTGCTATACCGCTACCATCAACTGGAGGGTGCCAAGCATAACGCGGCGCAGCAAGGTCTTCGTGGAGCACTGTATCCTATGGTCACCTTTACGGGTGTGGAGTGCCATAATGAATGGGAAATTACCTTCGAGGAGATTCACCGTAACGGAGCCATCGCGTATGCCATTTACAATTACACCAACTATACGGGCGACTTGGCCTATTTACGGGAATATGGAATAGATGTACTGGTCGAAATTAGCCGCTTCTGGGCGGATCGAGTTCATTTTTCCCATCGCCATCAGCAGTATATGATCCACGGGGTTACCGGACCGAACGAATATGAGAATAACGTCAATAACAACTGGTATACCAACACGCTGGCTGCATGGGTTTTAAAATATACGTCATCGGTCTTGCCTCAAATTTCTTCAGAGAAATCGGAGAAGCTGGCTGTTACCGAGGATGAGCTTGCGCATTGGCAGGATATCATCAACCGCATGTATTATCCTTACGATGAGGAACGGGGCATATTCGTACAGCATGATACCTTTCTGGATAAGGATTTACAGCCTGTATCCTCCCTTGATCCAAGTCATCTGCCACTAAATCAGAAATGGTCATGGGATAAAATCCTCCGTTCTTGCTTCATCAAGCAGGCGGATGTGCTGCAAGGTCTGTATTTCTTCGGAGATCGGTTCACGCTGGAGGAAAAAGCACGCCATTTTGCATTTTATGAGCCCATGACCGTTCATGAATCCAGTCTGTCCCCATCCATTCACGCTGTGCTGGCTGCCGAGCTCAAAATGGAGGAAAAAGCAGTCGAGATGTATAAACGGACAGCTCGGCTGGATCTGGATAATTATAATAACGACACCGAGGACGGACTGCATATTACCTCCATGACGGGAAGCTGGCTGGCGATTGTGCAAGGCTTTGCCGGAATGAGAACGTATAACGAAACGTTGAGCTTTTCCCCCTTCCTGCCGCAGGGCTGGAGCAAATATACGTTTAAAATCAACTATCGTGGTCGCTTGCTAAGTATTCTCGTACAGGAAAATGAAGTGATCATTACGCTGTTGGACGGAGAACCCCTCACGCTGGAGCTGTATGGACAGCCAACGCACATTACCCATGGGCAGCCGTTACTGACAAACAGTGTTTCATAAACCGGACAGACAGGGGGAAACCAAATGAAGGCAGTGATTTTTGACTTGGACGGAGTCATTACAGATACCGCCGAATATCATTTTCAGGCATGGGGCAGCTTGGCGACAACGTTGGGTATTCCTTTCGACCGGGAATTTAATGAGCAGTTAAAAGGAATCAGCCGTACAGAGTCACTCGACAAAATATTGGCGCGTGGTGATCGGTCCAGCGCGTATTCAGCCGATGACAAGCAGCAACTGGCCGCACAGAAAAATACCGAATATCAGCGGCTCATCTCGGCTTTGACCCCGGTAGATGTATTACCGGGAATCCGCGCGCTCCTAACGGAGTTACGTGACGCCAGGATCGGTATCGCGCTGGCCTCTGCGAGCAAAAATGCAGCGTTTATACTGGATAGGCTGGAGCTGACGCACTATTTTGACAGTGTGGTGGATGTCACAGCCATTCGGCATGGCAAACCCGATCCGGAAATTTTCCTCACGGGAGCCACGAATCTGGGCGTTCGGCCTGCCGACTGTATCGGTATAGAGGACGCACAGGCGGGAATTCAGGCGATCAAGGGTGCCGGAATGTTCGCGGTCGGCGTAGGAACGCCCTCGCAAATGCAA
The DNA here is from genome assembly GCF_014858585.1 of Paenibacillus sp. 23TSA30-6. Lineage (NCBI taxonomy): Bacteria > Bacillati > Bacillota > Bacilli > Caryophanales > Paenibacillaceae > Paenibacillus > Paenibacillus sp. 23TSA30-6. Next base: position 132,367 of record NZ_SLTL01000011.1, read on the forward strand.
GGAGCCGATGTCGTGGTGGCTACTACCGCCGAGCTGTCTTTGAGGATGCTGAAGGATCATTTTAGTAAGTTGAACTGGAAATGTACATGAGGTGCCACTGCGCAGGCGGATGGTGCTTCCCATCGCTGTTGCCCCCGGATTTCCTGAATGATCGCACAATGTTTGAAATCCGGGGGCAAAGGCGACCGCTCCGCTTGTACAGCACCATTCCGCCTACTCCGTTTTCCATGTGAATTTTTCGATTTCATCTTATATAATAAGTTTCAAAAAAGGGAATGTCCTTTAAAAGTGAATTTGATTGGCTGGTGGACCCGTTCCACCAGTTTTTTATTTTCCTTTGATACAGGCCTTATTGAATTTAGAAGTTTTGCAAACAAACTCTAATAGGTATCCGTCTTTACTTCCATTGCTTTAGCATCAATAATAGCTCCAACTAGTTTAAGGAAATTAAAACCCAGTATCCCATCAATCTGCATACCATAATCCATACTTCCAATTTCCACCTGAAAATTTTTGAGTGTCGATTCTTCGAGTGTAATGGAATCAAGAAATTTAGTGTAGACATATTCTACGCCACCCACGCCTCGTATAATATCAACATCATCATTTCCTTCCGGAACCATTCCTATTTCTCGTACTATATCTGCATTCAGAAGTGTGCTGGCAGAACCAGTATCTAGCAGCATTTTGCTTAAAGTTAACTCTTCTCCCCTAAATGTTACGTTGACCTTGACAAAGGGAAGCTCATATATTTCTGTAATGTTCATCTAGGCCCCCTGATCCCCACATAGCGTTCTTTTGCCGTAACCGTGGCACGAGAGGTGTGAAAAAAACAATACTCACGCTGAGGATCTACTCTGTGCAGCTCATTATACCGCTTAAAAGCATCAGTCGAATCATCGAATGTATCAATTACGGTCATTTCTTCAATGAAACGCTGACCATCCTTGGAATAGGCTTTGGTCGCCTCAAGTACGACCCATTCATTGGGAAAACGTTCTTTAACTTCTTCCCATCGCATTTCAGACACCTCCCATATTTTGAGAAGAACATAATGTATATAACTCGATATTTTATAATGTTATTCGACATTATTATACCATCTCGAAGTACTTTATATCGCAAAAAGCCCACAACTTCCGATTGGAAGTCGTGGTTCGGATTATGTTTTTAGAGTAACTTTCCACTACTTCTTCAATTGTTTTTTCGTTTGACTGAGGCTTGTCCATATTTTTCCCTCCTAAAAAGGTTCCATTCCCACAAGTATATTCTAAACTTCTTTGGAAATCTGTCATTCGCCAAAGGTTCTAATAGTTTGATAATAAAGTGTTTTTTTAGACATATAATTGGATAATCAGACAAGTAATCTTAGGTCTCATATTGTTTTAGTGATCTATCAGATCAATTTTATGAAAAAGATGATGGTAGGTATGTGGGCTTCTGCGAGCAAAAATGCAGCGTTTATACTGGAACGGCTGGAGCTGACGCACTATTTTGACAGCGTGGTAGATGTTACCGCCATCCGGCATGGCAAGCCTGACCCTGAAATCTTCCTCACCGGAGCCGCCAATCTGAGCGTTCAGCCTGCCGACTGTATCGGTGTAGAGGATGCTCAGGCCGAAATCCAGGTGATCAAGAGTGCAGGAATGTTCGCGGTCGGTGTGGGCACGCACTCGCAAATGCAGGGTGCCAATATCGTGGTGGCTACTACCGTCGAGCTGTCTTTGAGGATATTGGAGGATCATTTTCTCAGAGGATGAACAAGGTAGAAAGATTATAAAAAATGACCTGTCTCTGTGACAGGTCATTTTAGCGTTTTTATGACTTGAAGGACTTTCTCTTTGGTGTCTGGGTGATTATTCGCATATTCTGTGAAGGCTTCTTGCAAAATGGTTCTTTGATCCTTTTCCGTAACAAATGACCAGGTACGCAGCATTGTAGCGAACTCTTCCGAAAATCTAAAAGATAGCGCATTCCTTGCCAAAGCGATTACCTCCTATTCTTAATAGCTTGTGATAAAGCAGCCAGTGAAATAACCAGACCGACCAAAGCGATGATAAGGGTAACAGTTTGCATACTGATGCCTCCTTTATGGTTTCTCGAATTTGTAAAATATATTTTACAACAGAGAATGAAGAGGGTAAGATAAGCATAAGATGATAGGGTGCAGGAAGGGGATTGCTCCCCAACCTTGCTAATGATTCAAGCCTTCTTACGCTGCAACGTAAGGGGCTTTTTACTTTACCCGGCGGTTATTTTTCTTGGCTGTTTGGAAGTTCATCCAAGCGGCTGCGAGATTAACCAGTGCCGTGAGTAGAAGTACAATCGCGGTCCCCATCGTGCTGCCTCATGACCGATCCTCACTGGAAATACGGAATCGTATTCGCCGCGGGAAATAAATACGAATACGTGCGGTTAGGATCAAGCTGGCTGGGCAGGTGAATATCGTAGCTATATAAAGATGACATCTTCTTTTCCTCATCATACAATCCTAAACAGGATCATCAGCACTAAAATATTAGTAATATTTATTTTATATTCATAATACAAATTCACTTTTTAAAAGAACGCATGTCAACCCGCATGAAAACTTTCCATCTGCTCCCTCCACCTCAATTTACGTCCCAGCATTTTGCATTATTCGTTTCCATTCGCCCGCAGGTACAATATATAGACGGACAGAATCATTCCGATCTATTATATTGCCGAATAAAAACCGCTCTCTGGATTAATGCAAATACTCGTTCCTAAACTGATATAATGGAAGAGTTAAGCTGTCATCAGATTGACTATTCTCTCTTAGGAGACTAATGCATATGAAACCAACCTATCTTATGGATGATATACAGTGGCAGCAGCTTATCCAAAATGTAGCTGACCATTTTAATGATGTGACGATCAAACGCGGGTTCCAATATTTTAAGCAAGGAAAGGTAAAAGAATTTATAATGCCTGACGCCGACCATATCGCGGCTGTCGTAGATGGAAGCGATCTTTACGAGGTGGATCTGCACTTGAGCGCTTTTGCTGCCAGCCGATGTACATGTCCGGTTCATAAGAACTGCAAGCACATGATCGCCACACTGCTGAATTATGCGAATGTGCAGGAGCGTTCCGTACATGCGTTGGTGAACGCCCATTCAGCGAGCTTCACCCGGTTGGCTACCAAATCTGACGTGCGCACCACCGCGCCTGCTTCCCGGTCCACTCCTTCACCGGATCGCAAGCAGGCTGCCAGGAACACGATCAGTAAAACAGCAAGCCGCATACTGAATTTGCCCATCTTGGAGTGGCATGACTTGTTCGATCAGTGCATCGCCCTTATCCACATGAATACGCAAAATTCCCAATATGCACAAAGCGCGCTGGCCTCAATATATGCCGTGAAGCCGCCGCTTTCACCCGGCATGGAACAGTTGTATGAATTGCACGCTCATCTGCGTGTGCTGGAAAAGCTGGTGCCTCAGTCACCTATGCCAGGCTATCCCACCCATTCCTATATGGGATATTACACGCAAATCGCCGCAGATGAGCTTAAAGAAGCTATCGAGCGTGATTTTGAGAGCCAGCTTGCCCTAACCGATGAACCGATGCAAGAAGCACGCATGGCAGAGACCTTGGCCTATTTACGCCGAAAAATGCTGACAGAATCGCGTAATGGCAATTATTTTTCAGACGCGTACTACCGATTTTGGCTAAACTGGATGCGTCCCCAGCAGAAAGATTACACTTCCAGCATATATGCAGAGGAATTACTGCATTTGCAGACGGCTGAGGATGAGCTTGGGACAGCTTTGGCCCGGCTTCCCTGGATGCTGGCCCAAAGCTGGATGTATTTTTACCAGTCGCAGGATGATCAAGCCTGGTCGCTGCTTGAGGAGGCCGAAAAGGCTTTTCCGCTAAAAATCTCTTCCAGTCAGTTGCTTTTGTTCTTGCATGCGTTGCGTGAAGCCGAGGAATGGCCACGCCTCAAGGATGGACTACGGCATATCGGACCCTTGCTTCACAGCCATCGGGACGATCATTTACACGATTATATGAATGGTTGGGATATGGTTTTGCAGCACCTTCCAGAAGCGGAGCAGGAAATGTGGAATACACTGGTCGGTATGCTTCCTTTTGCCGGGGGAATGTATGAAGAAGCGCTGCTTGCCCACGACAAATGGCGGCAATGGATTGACTATCAGCTAAGTATACGCAGCGAGCCTTTGAGTTTTCGAGTGAGCGTGTTACAACCCATTGAAAAGAACGCACCAGAGCTGCTGTTGCCCTTTTACCATCAGGCAGTGGAACGATATGTGCTGGAAAAAAATAGATCCAGCTATAAAGCAGCGGTCAAGCTGTTGAAGCGACTGTTCAAGCTATACAAAAAAATGAAGCAAGAACCGCGCTGGGAGCTGTTCTTCGCGACCTTCACCAGCCGTCATAGCCGCCTGCGGGCGCTACAGGAGGAATTGCGGAAAGGGAAATTGTTATCATGAGCCAATACACGGAGACGATTACGGTACACATCCAGTTAACTACCTATGGAGACGCGCTGATTTATGGCGATTCCTCCATGAATTACAGCATTTCCGGTCAGATGTTGAAGCAGCGTTTGTTTGCCTGGCACGAGGCCTCTTTCTATGGCACCGAGCTGGAGATTCAGCACGTTCAGGACACGGATATTATCCTCCTGCCCTCGGAACAAGTGATTCCCTTTCTGGCGGAACGCCAATTGCTGGAGCATATCGAATGGATCTGGGACGAGGGCAATGCCCCGTGGCTTCGGCTGATCCCTCTACTTGCCCATTGTATTGAAGCAAAAGCCTACACGCCCAGCTTCACGGCATTTCAGACAGGGAAGCTACAATGGATTTGGGATACGGAAGCAATGGTGGAGGCGAGAGAGACGTTAAAGACGTTAGAGGGGCTAGAATCGGGGAAAAGGTTTGAAAGCACCGAAGCGGCAGAGCTTGCTCTGCTTGACAGCCTGGAGAAGGACGAACTCGAAGGGCTGGCTGCGGCGTTCTCGGCCGCCGTGTTTCAACGCTGGTACAGCACCGAGGCGGAAGCCGCCGATTTGCGAAGAGAATATCCAATTCTCTTCGCCCAAAACCGCCCGGCCGCGGCAGGTCTGGATGCGCGGGCATGGCTTATCGCTATCGGCTGGAAGGCCGATACCGCGCCCTTCCGCCCGCTCCTGCAACTGCTGGAGCCAGAGCTGGAGGACGACGATCCGTCGTGGCAGCTCAAGCTTGTGTTGCAGGACAAGCAGGACCCGGCACTGCTGGTGCCTGTACGGCTAGCTGACGATGGATACGCATCCGGCCCGTGGCCCGATGCGTGGACGGCCCATGTGCGTGAGCGCTCAGCCGGATGGCTGGAGCGCTTGACCGCGATTTTGCCTGCCGGGCAGCGGACCGGAAGCCGCGATGACGTGCTGGATCGCCCGCTCTCCGACGAGGCGGCGTGGCAATTCCTGACGACCGACAGCCATCGCTTGCTGGAGGGCGGTTGGCAGGTGCTGCTGCCCGCTTGGTGGGAGGCAGCCACCCGCAAGAAGCCGAAGCTGCGGGCCAAGGTTCGCCCGGGCGAAGGCGGGGGTGAGCGCACAAAGGGCAGCTCGCTGTTCGGACTGGACTCGATTGTCCAGTTCGATTGGCGTGTTGCCATTGGCGATGCCGATCTGAGCGAGTCCGAGTTCGCCGAGCTGGTGGCCCGCAACGAGCGGCTGGTGCGCTTCCGCGGGCAATGGATCGCGCTCGATCCCGCGCTGCTGGCGCAAATCCGGCGAGCCATGGCCGGGATCGACAGTGCTCAGGGATTGTCCTTTCAGGACATCCTGCAGCTGCACCTGCTCGGCAACGACGATGAGGCAGAGGGCGACGCTACGGGAGAGCAGCCAGAGGATGCGGCACGCTTCCGGCTGGAGGTCGAGCTGAACGGGCATCTGCTGAAGCTGATCAGCCAGCTCGGGCGACAGTCGGAATGGCCCGCACTGGACGTGCCGGATGGACTGCAAGCCGAGCTGCGGACGTATCAACAGGACGGATACGCGTGGCTTGCCTTTTTACGGCGCTTTGGGCTGGGTGCCTGCCTTGCCGATGATATGGGGCTTGGCAAAACAGTGCAGTTTATTGCCTATTTGCTGCATCTACAGGATATCGCAGCAGAGACGAGCGTCCGCTCCAGTTCGCTGCTGATTTGTCCGACTTCGGTACTGGGCAACTGGCAGAAGGAACTTAGCCGATTCGCCCCTTCATTAAAGGTCATGCTCCACTATGGAAGCAAACGGGATCAGGGAGACTTGTTCCGCGAAGAAGTCGAGCAAGCCGATGTCATCCTGACCTCCTTTGCAACAGCGACCCTGGATCAAGAGCTGCTGCAAAGCATAACCTGGGACTCGGTTTGCCTGGATGAAGCGCAGAACATTAAAAATGCGCAAACCAAGCAATCCAGTGCCGTTCGCAGCTTCCCTGCCCGGCATCGTATAGCACTCACCGGGACGCCTATTGAAAATCGGCTATCCGAGCTATGGTCGATTTATGATTTTATCAATCCCGGTTATCTGGGCAGCGCACGCTCCTTCAGCAATCGGTTCATCAATGCTATCGAGAAGGAACATAACGAACAACGAACGATAGACCTGCAAAAGCTGGTTCAGCCCTTCATGCTGCGACGCAAGAAGAAAGACCCGGCTATACAGCTTGATTTGCCCGAGAAAAATGAGATGAAAACGTATATTCACCTCACCTCCGAGCAGGGAGCGCTCTATGACCAAATTGTTAAAGAGCTCATGGAACGGATGCAGAAGCTGGAGGGGATTGAGCGAAAAGGCGCTATATTATCTGCCCTGACCCAGTTGAAGCAGCTTTGCGACCATCCTGCGCTCTTAACTAAGGAGGCGGTGCCGGATGCCACGGCTTCCAGCTATAGTCAGCCCGATTTCGAAGCAGTTATCAGCCGTTCATCCAAGCTGGAGCGTATTTTAGCCATGGTCAAGGAGCTGCGAGAAGAAGGCGAGCGCTGCCTTATTTTCACACAGTATATCGGCATGGGACGTATGCTCCAGCAGGTGCTCGCTCAAGAGCTGCAAGAGCCGGTGCTCTATCTCAACGGCAGCACGTCCAAAACCGCCCGTGACCGGATGATTGACCAGTTCCAATCTCACACATTGCCACCTGACGAGCAGCCATCCGTATTTATTTTGTCACTCAAAGCCGGGGGTGTGGGTCTGAATCTGACAGCTGCCAACCACGTCTTTCACTTCGACCGCTGGTGGAATCCGGCTGTTGAAAATCAGGCTACGGACCGCGCCTACCGAATGGGACAAACGAAGGACGTACAGGTGCACAAGTTCATCTCGCTGGGAACGCTGGAGGAACGCATTGACGAAATGCTGGAGAGCAAGCAGCAGCTTAGCGACCAGATCATTTCCAGCACCGAGGGCTGGATTACCGAGCTGTCGACAGACGCGTTAAAAGAACTCTTTACGCTACGACGCGATTGGGCATGATGAGGTCTATAACCTATTTTTGAAGAAGTAGATTATAGCACGGTCCGAAACTCCTTTGTGTGCATCTACTATCACATCACAACAAAGGAGTTGATATGAAGTGGCCATTCGTCCTCCTCAAACCCTGAAGTCTACGGGCAGAAAGGTTCCTGTTACGAAATATCGTAATGTAAGTCCTACGCAAACCCTTCGTCGGTTTACAGTCATCTGGGCTAACACTAATGGTGTGCCTTTTAACACGACCGGATTTTTTGCTACACTCCGGCGTGCAGATGGAAGCTTTGTGCAAGCTGCAGGCTTCGACAGTTTTGGTACTGCCCGATTCAGCAGAGTCCGTACACCTACGAACCAGCCTTATACTCTGCGTACCTTTAGAGACGACGGAACGTTATTCCGGATTAGATCAGTACCTGCTGGTGTGTCCTCGTATGTCGTTATCGGTTAAGTGCTTGCCGAACGCGTCCTGAAAGTGTATACGAAAAAAAGCAGCCAGGAACAGAGTATATCTGTCCTGGCTGCTTCTTATTCCAATGCTATTTTTCCAATACACTTATTCGGAATCTTCCACCGTTTCTGCAGCCTTCAAAGCAACTGTTTTGTATACGGTTTTAAGCCAGTTTTCATTCGACCAGTTCAGCTTGCCTGCACCTGCTCCGTCCTTGGCTGTCAATTGAGCAACCAGGTTTTCAGGATCTTCGGCTGTGTAGCTGTAAGGCAACGTTGTGAATCCATTCCAGGAGAAGCTCTTGCCTTTTACAGGATAAGGGGCTAACGGGCTATTCGCATCTTCGCTGCCCCCTCTGAATACTGTACCGTTGTCAGAGAAGATAACATCTTCTGCTTTGATTTTACCTGTGTAGTCATCTTTTTTTGGGTCTTTTTGATTATTACGTACTGGTGAAAATACATCAATTAAATACGATTTTTCAAGCAGTACCGCGCCATTTTCCGTGGAAATCGCACCGTTACCCACTACGTCAAAATGGTATCCTTGGGCAGCAATCGCTTTCGCCATGTCGGACGTAATTCTGTTTTTGGCTCTAGCCAATCCGGCATCGTCCATAACGATGTTATAGGCATGGGCATTACCAGCACGCAGACGAGGCATACGGTCTTGAATATCCTTGTAGTAGTTATGGTGCAATGTTACTGCCAAATCTGCATTATCAGCAGCCATCTCAGTAGCACCGATCAGATGCGCTTTCTTTTGTCCTGCTGCGATATCAATGATATCTTCTTCACTCAAGCCTACTGCACTGCTTCTCAGATAAGCATACATAGGGTAGGAAGATTTGTCTGCTTCCATAGCGTTAACCTGTTGAGTTACCCAGCTATTGGAGCTGCGGTCATCTCCTTTGAACAAGGACCATGAAATGGTAACTCCGTTACTGCCTTTTTTCACATCTACCAAGCCATCATATGCTTTGTTGAATGTACAATGGTCAATCCATACTTTGGAGCTTTGACCTTCAACCGTGATATAATCCCAGTCATTCTTGTCATAGTTCCCTTTGGTTGCTTCATCCCACTCCCAAAGTTCGTCAAATTCGAGGTTACGGAAAATCAAATTAGAGCTTCTTTTAATAACAATACCAGCATGTTTGATTTTAGCGCCATTTGCCGAGAAAATCGTGATTCCATTCAAGTTTTCTATATAGATTTTGCTCACACCTGTTTTCTTCAAAACGGGATTTGTCAGCACAGGGTTGTTTGCGCTAAAAGGCATGACCTTTGCAGCATCAGGCATTTCGTTCCATCCCAAATCAAGATCATTCATGATCTCAATAACTTTGACTTTAGAACCTTTTTTAAGTGCCTCGTTGAGATCTACAGCGTTGTAAACCTTTTTGTAATTGGCATCGGTATCCTTAATTTCCCCGCCGCCTGTATTACCATAGGAGAAACCGGCCAGATTATAGTTAATATTTGAGGTTGCGTTTTTATCTACCCCAGGAGTTGGTTTATCTATACCTGGTGTTGGATTCACCGGCGTTGTGCCTGGATCTGCTTCAGTTGAAGCACCGGATACGGTAACATTATCGAACTGGGCAACCGCCTTGGAGGTTACCAAACCAATAGCTCCGGAAGCAAGGCCGGAATCTGTTGCGGTCAGCTCCAGCTTATCATTGACATACATCTTAATTTCCGAACCGGACAGCTCCAGCTTCACTCTGTACCAGGTATTGGTGTCCAGTTTGTATTTGTTATTGGTAGCCAGTGTCTTCATAGAACCGTTTACCTTTTTGCGAATTTCAAGCGCTCCACCCTTCTTGTTGTACAAAGATGCAGCATAAAAGTTGTTGGAATCTGTGTATCTGCCTGCAACATATACCCGATTGGAGCCATTAAAATCATCTACATATACATCTGCTTGCACACTATAGTTGGTCCATGATGCATTACCTTTAACCGAATGGCTTTCGCTTTGACTAGATTGCTGGTATGTAGAGCCATTCCCGTTCGAGACAACTGACCAGTTCCCTGAACCTGCTGTCCAGCCTTGAGCTTCCCCTTGTTCAAAATCATCACTTACCTGTAAATTCCCATCTGCATGTGCATGACCTAGTAACGGTAACGACAAAGACAGAGCCATCGTACTGCTCAACATTACACTTGCACATTTTTTCAGCAAACTCGACTTCATGTAACAGTCTCCTTTTTAGATAAATTGATAAGAACCAACCAACATAACTGTACAGCTGTTTGTGCCATACGGCCTTTCCAAACAATATACGCTAGCGCAATACACTAATAATTATAGACTTATAAAATAATATTAAAATATGTCGAATTACTTATCTTTTGGTTTAAATTCTCTATTAATTTTGCATCCTTTTTCGTGAATATACCAATTACCCTTTCATAAAACCACATAAAACATTTTTTTGAATAAGCCATAAGGTTGTCATGTTTAAAGTGATACATTTAGAGAGGTCGGTATAATGAAAAGAACCTATAGGAGTGATTAGATGCCCAGCTACCACTACGCTTCCAAAACCGAGTTAAAAGAAGCAATTCATGCCTCCTACTTACTGTTAGATAGTGAATACAAGGAGGTTGACGAGAACCAAAAGGATGTCCGGATACCCGAAGTAGATAAAACACCTGCAGAAATCATTGCCTACCAGCTTGGATGGCTTCATCTTGTCATGTCATGGGACAGGGACGAAAAGGAAGGAAAAGACGTCATCATGCCTGCACCAAATTATAAATGGAATAGGCTAGGCGAGCTTTACCAATCCTTTTACAAAACCTACACCCACCACTCTTTACATGAATTACGCCAACTATTCAAGCTGACAGAGCAAAAGTGGCTGGATTGGATTGACACGCTAAGTCATGAAGAACTCTTTACGCAGGGCGTTCACAAGTGGACAGGCAGTAATCCGAAGTGGCCCATGGCTAGATGGATTCACATCAACTCCGTGGCACCGTTTAAAACATTCAGAGCCAAGATACGAAAATGGAAGAAATACAATGCTCTGCATTGATGAAAAAAAGTGCGTGTTGTGCTACAATACTTGAGTTGTATCGGGATATATTCAGGGAAGGGTAAGTGAAACGCCATGCTTATTATTGGTATTGCCGGCGGTACGGGTTCCGGTAAATCAACGGTAGCACGCGCTGTCGTTGAACGTCTGGGATCAAACAAAGTGACTTTCATATCTCAGGATAACTACTATAAAGACCATTCACATCTGAGCCATGCTGAACGTGCTTTGGTCAATTATGATCATCCGTTTGCCTTTGACAACGAATTGCTTATCGAGCATCTCCAATGTCTGAAAAAAGGACAAGCGACTCAAGCGCCAGTGTATGACTTTACAGTTCATGCCCGTTCCACTGACGAGACGGTAGAGCTTCTGCCGAATCATATCGTTATGTTGGAGGGTCTGCACGTGCTGTCTGACGAAAAGCTCCGTCAACTGCTCGACATCAAGGTATTTGTCGACACCGATCCGGATGTGCGTATACTTCGCCGGGTACTTCGGGATATTGAGGAGCGAGGCCGCACCATTCAGTCGATCCACGATCACTATTTGAGTACAGTTAAGCCTATGCACGAGGCATTTATTGAGCCTTCCAAGAAATACGCTGACCTGATCCTCCCTGAAGGGGGCCACAATGAGGTTGGCATTCAACTGCTGTCTATTTTGACTGAAAAATATTTGGCAGGTGATCGAACATGGGGTACCGTTTAAGGTAAAGGTAGCCCGGTTTACTCAGGCTGTCGAGATCTTCTCGACGGCCTTTTTTGTCGTTTTACATGCCATTTGAACTAAATTACCTTTGGATTAGACAAAGGTTTATGTTAGCATGTAAGGATTAAATGCTTTATATTTAAGCTAAGTTGGAAGCGTTATCAACTATGTGTCTCAAATGATGTGACGTCCGCCTTATGGAGGTCATTTTTTGAATAGGTATAATTACGGAGAGTGCTACCATGAAAGAGCTATGCAATATTTTGATTGTAGATGATGAGATATTGGTACGGCAAGGGATCAAGCATCATTTATCGTGGGAACAGTATGGATTTCGCATTGTAGGCGAGGCTTCTAATGGAAAAGAAGCGTTAGCGCTGATTGAGACTTTGCGCCCCCATATTGTCATTACGGATATCGTGATGCCTATCATGGACGGTGAAGAACTGACGCGCATTGTCAGACAGAATTATCCTGATATTGAGGTCATTGTGCTCAGTAGCTACGGCGAGTTTAATTACGTGCGATCCACCTTCCAGCAAGGTGTTGCTGACTATATTTTGAAGCCCAAGCTGGACACGGATGAGCTGCTTCAAGTGCTCCAGAGAACAGCCCGCAAAATTCCGTCCATTCAGTATCAGGCGGATGCCGGGAATAACCAAATTACGATGGATCATGTGATAGAAAAGCTCGTTTCCGGCTATAGCATCGACTATGACACGGAACTGCTGAAGCAGGAATTTCCGTATGCCCGTTTTACACTCATAGGCGTGGAGCAGGCGGAACCACAGGGGAAAGGCCACTCCCACCCTGCCTTGGACCTATTTTCCAAGCTCACCGATCGAGTGACATCTGCCTGTGAACAAATCGTGTTGCGACAACTGCCGTCTGAAGCAAACACGGCTGTTTTTTTAGCTAATCTTGATCCGCGTGAATTACACTCCTGGATAGCTGCGGTCCGAGAAGTAGCTCAGGAGACGAAGCAAGTCGAGCCACAGACAGGCTGGGCGATCAGCCGTTTGTTTGATAATTTTAATCAAATGAGCGAGGTCTATCAGGATGAACTGCCCAAACTGCTCAGCTATCGCTTTTACTTCCCGGGAACCGCGCTCTTGATGGAAGACGAACTCCCCAAGCCTGTTCAGGTGAACAGCTCGTTTAACTTAAAACAGTTCACGGAAGAGATGAAGCGTGAGCATTTTGAAACGGCTTTTCAGGATTTGAGGTCTTATGTAGCCGCTATGTCCGGCAACTATACCTCCACCGCTTTTGAATTCAAATCCCTTCTCGGGAACATCGTATTCAACATTACGATTTTGCTCGGGAATCAGGGGTATGATATGAAGGAACTGGATGCAGCGAAATACTCCTATTTCAAAACAATTAATGATGCCCCTCACGTACATGAGGCAGTGCGATTGTTGGAGACCTTTTTAGAAGAAGCGAACATGCAGATTCTGGCCAAAACACAGCAAGGAAGCAGTACGAGCATGAAGAAGCTGCTGGAATATATCGAGGAACATCACGCGGAAACGCTCAATTTGACGACACTCGGTCAATATTTTCATTTTAATCCCTCTTACTTGTCCAGTTATTTTACAGCACACCATACAGAGGGCTTCAGCGAGTATCTGAACAAAATTCGGGTTGAAAAGGCTGCTGAGCTGCTGCGGTCGGGGACGATGTCCATTTCGGATATTAGCAGCACCGTCGGCTATTCGGACCCCAGCTATTTTACCAAAGTGTTCAAAAAGGTAACGGGTTACTCACCCAGCCAATATCGCAGGGAGCATCTCCATTAGAGAGCAAGAGCATATCTGCCAGCAGAAAAGAGATTGATATGAAAAGGTATATCCATAAAATCAAATATCAAGGTCTGTTCTTTAAAATATTTGTCGTTATGGTGGTCAGCATCACTGCGGTGTCCTTGCTGACCTCTTTGGTGACGATTCGGATGTCTGAACGACTGTTCGCCGAAACATTCAGCATTACGAATGCCAAGGTACTCAGTCAGATTCAATCCAGCTTTGAGTCCTTCAATGATTCTATCGTGAATGCCGTAACCCATGCTTCGGAAAATGGAACGGTCAAAAACTACCTGACAGGAGGGCAATCCGACTCCATTAACTCAGCGCGAATCTACTTCGGTATGGCACAGCAGATGAAGCAGATTAAATCAAATGTCGACGCCTATGATGTCAGTGTCGCCGTAACGGGCATGAACGGCCGGAGCTTCTATTCCGACTCGTCCTACTGGCCGGTAACTGCGGAGGAGCTCAAGAACAGTTTGATTACAGCCCGCAGCGCGGCACAGCCTACACAGCTCATGTATCAATTGGATACGGATCTATTTCGTCAGCAAATGAATAATACCGGGCAGAAACCGACACCGTATATTATCGCCTCCAAGGCTTTTATGGAGCGAACTAGCGGTACGTTGTATGGCATGATCTACATTGCCATTCGCGAGCCGGAATTCCGCCGCTTCTATAACAACTTCACAAGCAACGGCAATGATGTACTCATTTTGGACAAGTCGGGACTGATTGTATCGAGCAACCGTCAGGATCTGATCGGACAACGTTCCAATGAGTTGCTAGGCTATGCCACAAAAATTAATGAACAGGGACTTAATTACATCAATGCCGATGTGATGAACAAGGAGAGCATCCTTCTTTCCAACTACATTCCTTCTTATGATTTTTATCTGGTGAACATGATCGACAGACAAACCGCGATCGGACAGATTATTGACGTCAAATCCGTTGTACTGATCTGCATTGGCATCGTGTTGATTGCTTTGTTAATTGTTTTTCTGATTTCCCGTCGCCTGATTCGTTCTCTGACCCGGCTGGTCAAGCAAATGTCGACCGTCCGCGAGAAAAATTTTGATAACTATCTCCCGGTAACGGGTAGCTATGAGGTTAGACAGTTAAGTCATGCCTACAACTACATGCTGGATGAACTGAATGACTATATCCAGAAGCTTCTAGAGACGCAAAAAGGACAACGAAATGCAGAATTGGCTGCGCTGCAGCGGCAGATCAATCCGCATTTTCTGTACAATACACTGGCTTCGATCAAAATGCTGGTGCTCAAAGGAAACAAGGAGACCGCCGCCGAGACGATCAACGCGCTCATTTCCCTACTGCAGAATACGATCAGCAATGTAAGTGAAACGATCACAATCGAGCAGGAAATGGCCAATATGCAAAATTACGTGTTCATTAACCACGTACGCTATGGGCAGCGGGTACAGGTGAATTATTTTGTGTCGCCGGATTGTCTGGAGTACCATGTGCCCAAGCTGATTATCCAGCCTTTTATCGAAAATTCATTTTTCCATGCATTTAATGAAAAAAATACAGGACACATCTATATATTGGTGTCCAAAACGGACGACACTCTCATCTGCGAGGTAGTCGACGACGGGGACGGTATGGATATGGACGGACATGCTGTGCAGGACGGACTTCCGAACCCCAAGAGCAAGCGCCAACTGTTCACGGGCATCGGCATTCAGAACGTACACAACCGCATTACCCTTTTATATGGAGAAGAATATGGCGTGACCATCTCCAGCAAAAAAGGCGAGGGTACCAAAGTGAAAATGACACTGCCATTGATCGTAAAACCCGCCTCTCCTATCTAATAAAAATATAGGCTGGACTAAAGACAAAGAAGGTGGAACAAGAACGGAGTGGGCGGAATGGTGCTGTACAAGCGTAGCGGTCGCCTTTGTATCCGGATTTCAACCTTATATAATTTGAATAAAGAAATCTGGATACAACAGCGATGGGAAGCACCATCCGACCGCGCAGTGGCGCTTCGTGTACAACTTTAGTTCAACCTAAAAAAAATACCTAAACCAAAATAAAATACAAATGTAAGCGGTACCTTTTTTGATAATTCATAATAATAAGACCAATCCGTATAAAGATATTCCTAACGCCTGCAAAACAAGGATGATAAACTAGATTTATAAACAAAGTAACCGCTTTCATTCAAAAGGTTTAGCACGAATAAGTAACATATAAAAAAGAGTAGGGGTTGAACGAAATGAAAAAAATGACTTTCCTTCTGCTGATCGCAAGCTTGATCTTGCTGTCCGCATGTTCCAGCAATTCCGAGAAAGCCGCGACTACCACGGATTCCGGCAAGAAAGAAATCACGGTCTGGGCTTGGGACCCGAACTTCAATATCGCAGCACTGAAGCTGGCGAAAGATCGCTACGTTGCCAAACATCCTGATGTAACCGTAAACATTGTAGAATATGCTCAAAATGATATCGTACAAAAAATGAATGCCGGTCTCAACTCCGGTTCCACCAAAGGATTGCCTAACGTGGTTCTGATCGAGGATTACCGGGCACAGAACTTCCTGCAAGCCTATCCTGATTCCTTCCATGATATGAGCAGCTCGATCAAAGCATCCGACTTCGCGGATTACAAAATCGGACCAACAAGCTACAACGGCAAGCAATACGGTGTTCCATTCGACTCCGGTGTTATGGGTCTGTATGTAAGAACGGACTATTTGGAACAAGCCGGCTACAAAGTAGCTGACCTGACCAACATTGATTGGGACAAATTCATTGAGATCGGTAAAGCTGTGAAGCAAAAAACAGGTAAAGAAATGCTCACTCAAGATCCGAATGACCTCGGTCTGATCCGCGGTATGATCCAATCCGCAGGTTCATGGTACCTGAAAGAAGACGGTAAAACACCAAACCTGGCTGGCAATGCAGCTCTAAAAGAAGCACTCTTGACGTACAAATCCTTGTTCGATGCCAACATTGTTAAAATGAATGCCGACTGGAGCCAATTCCTGGCCGCCTTCAACAGCGGTGCAGTCGCTTCCGTACCTACAGGTAACTGGATTACACCATCGATCAAAGCAGAAGCTTCGCAATCGGGTAAATGGGCCGTTGTTCCTTTCCCTAAATTGAAAAATGTACCTGAGTCCGTGAATGCTTCCAGCCTCGGCGGCAGCTCCTGGTATGTGCTGAACACAGACGGTCAAGATACCGCTGCTGATTTCCTGAAAGAAACATTCGGTTCAGATCAAGATCTATATCAAGATATGCTGAGCAAAATTGGAATTGTCGGTTCATTAAACGCAGCTTCCAGCGGTAAAGCTTATGACGAGACAGATCCGTACTTCGGTGGCGACAAAGTCTATAAGAAATTCGCAGAATGGACCAAACAAGTTCCAAAAGTCAATTATGGCATGCACACTTACGCCATTGAGGATATTATGACCGTTGAAATTCAAAACTACCTGAACGGCAAAGATGTAGATGCAGTTCTGAAAGATGCTCAAGGACAAGCAGAAGCACAGCTTAAATAAAACAGTCCATCTAGCCAAGGCTAAACAATAAAACGATAAGCACTTAAAACCTTGGGCTTTCGAGTTCAAGGTTTTATTGCTGCATGGGGAGTTGACATGGTATGAAGACAGCCGCGCCCAAAATGACGACATCACGTTTCAAGGCAGGTATGACAGGATGGTTGTTCATATCCATCGCAGTGATCATGATTGTGGCTTTTTATTTCTATCCGATGATCCAGGCGCTCATCTTGTCCTTCAAGACAGGTACAGGGTCTAATCTGACCTTCAACGGCATTGATAACTACAAACGTCTGTTCACCGACAGCATGTTTATAACCGCCGTAAAGAACACGTTTATCTATTTGATTTTCCAGGTGCCATTGATGGTGATTCTGGCCCTGTTCATTTCCGTACTGCTGAATGATAAAAACCTGAAATTCAAAGGCTTTTTCCGCACAGCGATCTTCTTGCCTTGTATTACATCCCTTGTAGCCTATTCGGTTGTATTCAAATATCTGTTCTCAGCTGATGGTCTGGTAAACTCCTTATTGCTGAATCTGCACGTGATCGGCACGCCGATTCAATGGATTACAGACCCCTTCTGGGCCAAGGTTACGATTATTATTGCAATCACATGGCGCTGGACCGGCTACAATATGATCTTTTACTTGTCCGGTCTCCAGAACATCGACAACTCGATCTACGAAGCGGCCCGTATTGATGGAGCTTCCTCCATTCGACAATTTTTCAGCATTACGGTTCCACTGCTCAAACCGATTATCCTGTTCACCTCCATCACATCGACGATTGGTACACTCCAGCTCTTCGATGAAATTATGAACATTACCAAAGGCGGACCGGGGAACGCGACTTCTTCCATTTCGCAATATATTTATAACCTGTCCTTCAAATATTCATCCGACTTTGGTTATGCGGCGACCGTATCCTACTCCATCGTCATTATGATCATTATCTTGTCGATCATCCAGTTCAAAGTGGCAGGTGAGAAGAAATGATGAAAACGAAAAGATTATTTACGTATGCCTTTCTGATCATTATATCGTTCGTTTCGATTTTCCCGTTCCTGTGGATGCTATCCAGCGCCACCAACCTGTCGGTTGATGTGACGAAAGGCAAGCTGCTGCCCGGCTCTCATCTGATGGATAATATGCACAATCTGCTGGAAAAAGTGGATATCGTTACCGCGCTGAGTAATTCGGCGAAAATCTCGATTTCCACGACACTGCTGGCAATGCTGATTGCCTCACTGGCAGGCTATGGGTTTGAAATCTACAGAAGTAAAGCCAAGGACGTAGTCTTCAATATCCTGCTAATGTCTATGATGATTCCGTTTGCGGCGATCATGATTCCGCTCTATCGGATGTTCGGCAGTATCTCTAATACGCTGCCTTGGATCGGCATTGATACCCTTTCGTCTGTCGTCATTCCGACAGTTACCACGGCGTTTCTGATCTTCTTTTTCCGTCAAAGCACCAAGATGTTTCCGAAGGACTTGCTGGAAGCCGGTCGTATGGACGGATTGTCCGAGCTGGGTCTGTTCTTCCGGGTGTATATGCCTACGATGAAAACAACTTATGCCGCTGCCGCCATCATCACGTTCATGTCGAGCTGGAATAACTATCTCTGGCCTCTGATCGTGTTGCAAACGCCGGAAAATCAAACGATTCCGCTGTTGATCTCGAACCTCGGCTCTGGCTATGCACCCGATTACGGCGTGATTATGATTGCCATCGTCCTGTCCACGTTGCCGACTGCACTGGTATTTTTCCTGATGCAGAAGCATTTTGTAGCGGGTATGGTAGGCTCGGTAAAATAACGGATTCGCTGTTGTGAAATCCCTTCATTTCATTTTAAAAATAAGGAGTGTTCGCCTTGACCATCCACACCCCCAGCCTGGATTGGCTAACCGACGTAACCAAGTTTGCAGTACATCGGCTGCCTGCCTATTCCGATCATAAATATTACGCTACACTTCAGGAAGCGAAGCGTCATGCCGATATGGCTTGGCGTCATAGCCTGAACGGTAGCTGGAAGTTCAACTATGCTACGAACCCATCCAGCCGTCCGGCGGAGTTCTATGCCCCTGATTTTGAATACGGCGGCTGGAGCGACATTCAGGTACCGGGTCATATTCAGACGCAAGGCTTCGGCCAAATGCAGTACGTGAATACGATGTATCCGTGGGACGGACATTCCGACGTTCGCCCACCACATATTCCGGAAGATCACAACCCGGTCGGGAGCTATATCAAAAGCTTTGTTTTGCCGGAACATATGGCTTCTGACGGTCAGCCTGTGTTCATTTCTTTTCAGGGCGTCGAGTCGGCTTTCTATGTGTGGTTGAACGGGCAATTTGTCGGGTACAGTGAGGACAGCTTTACACCGTCCGATTTTGAACTGACACCGTTCCTGCAAGCAGGCGAAAACAAGCTGGCGGTTGAGGTATATCAAAGAAGTACGGGAGCATGGCTGGAGGATCAGGATTTCTGGCGTTTTTCCGGTATTTTCAGAGACGTATATCTGTACACCATCCCGTCTGTTCACGTACGTGATCTGCATGCCAAGGCCGGTCTGGACGCCTCGTATACGCAGGGCCTTCTGGAGCTGGAGCTGACCTTGGAAAAAGCAGTAGCCGCCTATGCAGCCGTCGATGTCAAAGATGCTGCGGGCCAGATTGTCGCTTCTTTGAAGACGGATTTTGCAGATGGCAAGGCTTCGCTATCGGCAACACTGGATCAAGTCCAGCGCTGGAGCGCCGAAAAGCCCTACTTGTATACGTTGTTCATCCAAATCTACGAACCGGATGGAACGCTGATCGAGGTCATTCCGCAAAAGGTCGGCTTCCGCAAGTTTGAGCTGATCAACAAGGTGATGCATCTGAACGGCAAGCGGATTGTCTTCAAAGGCGTGAACCGCCATGAATTCAACGCTCGCACCGGACGTGCGATTTCGCGTGAAGATATGCTATGGGATATTCGCACCCTCAAGCAAAACAACATGAACGCGGTCCGCACCTCTCACTATCCTAACCAGACTCTGTGGTATGAGCTGTGCGATGAGTACGGGGTGTATGTGATTGACGAAATGAATCTGGAAACACACGGCTCCTGGCAAAAGCTTGGCGCAGTCGAGCCTTCGTGGAACATTCCCGGCAATCTGCCGGAGTGGCAGGATATCGTTATGGACCGCGCCATTTCCATGCTGGAACGGGACAAAAACCATGCGTCCATTCTAATCTGGTCCTGCGGCAATGAGTCCTATGCAGGTGAAGTGCTGCGGAATGTAGCCAACTATTTCCGAGCCACCGACCCGAGCCGTCTGGTACACTACGAGGGCGTGTTCCACAATCGTACCTATGATGATGCCAGCGATATGGAAAGCCGGATGTACGCCAAGCCTGCGGATATTGAGCAGTATTTGAACGACAATCCGCAAAAGCCGTACATTAGCTGTGAGTACATGCATGCAATGGGCAATTCGGTAGGCGGTATGCACAAATATACAGAGCTGGAGAACAAATACGAGCTGTATCAGGGCGGTTTTATTTGGGACTACATTGATCAGGCGGTTATGAAAAAAGATCGCTACGGACGCGAATACCTCGCTTTTGGCGGCGACTTTGACGACCGTGCGACAGACTATGGCTTCTGTACGGACGGAATTGTCTATGCGGACCGGAAGGTTTCACCGAAGATGCAGGAGGTCAAATTCCTGTACCAAAATCTGAAGCTCACGCCGGATCGCACAGGCGTGACGATTCGTAATGAAAATCTGTTCGAAGGAACAGATGAATACGAGCTGGTATACAGCCTGCTTCATGAAGGCCACGAAATCGCACGGAACGTAATTCATGTGGATGTAGCGGCACAGACAGAAGCTCATATTGCATTGACGCTGACAGATACGGCTGGAATAGACGCGCCTGGTGAATACGTCATTCACACGTCTCTGGTCTTGAAAGAAGCTACGCTGTGGGCGGAGGCTGGATATGAAGTAGCCTTTGGGCAGTATATTTTCATCGTGGAAGATACCCGTCCGCAAAAGGCTCCTACGGGCGGTGCCCTTCGAGTCGCGCATGGAGATGTTAACATCGGCGTCCATGGTGCCGATTTCAGCGCCATGTTCTCCAAAGGAGCAGGCAGCCTGACTTCACTGCGCTACGCTGGACGCGAGATGATCGCCATTCCTCCTGCCCCATTGTTCTGGCGTGCAACCACGGACAATGACAGAGGTGTAGCGCTTGGGTTTGAAGCGGGCGGTTGGTTTGCTGCGAGTCTAACACGCAGATGCGTGGGGTTTGAAGTCACGGAGGAGCAAACTGATCACGTAACCGTTACGTTCCGCTATACACTGAGCATTCATGCAGACGTACGGGTAGCAGTGGCATATACCGTCTTTGCCGATGGCAGCCTGAAAGTGAAATCCACTTATGAAGGCGTATCCGGGTTGCCTAACCTGCCGATCTTTGCTCTTTCTTTCAAGGTTCCAGCAGACTACCGCCATTTGGACTGGTACGCCATGGGACCAGAGGAAAACTATATCGACCGGGCCTTCGGAGCAAGACTCGGCGTATTCCACAACGAAGCAGCGGACAACGTATCCGGTTATGTCGTGCCACAGGAATCAGGTAACCGTACAGGCGTACGTCGTGTCGATATTACTGACGATTCTCAGCGAGGTATTCGCATTACTTCACCGGCAACCGCGCCTGTGGAATGCAACATTTCACCGTACACAGCGTTCGAGCTGGAAAGTGCATACCATCAGTATGAGCTGCCAAACGTCTACTACACCGTCGTCACGGTGGCTGGCAAGCAAATGGGCGTAGGCGGTGACGATAGCTGGGGCGCTCCGGTACACGAGGAATACCAAATTGCAGCCGATCAAAAGCTGGAATTTGAGTTTACCGTGCAAAGGGTATAAATAAGTTCACCGCATAGATAATCAGGATCATCATTATGCAGCAAGCTAAGCCCTTCCGGCTTCCCACGAGAGGAGCATCGGAAGGGCTTTTGTAATTCAAATAGCTGTCCAGTGAAAATAAAGTCTTAGACTGCCGCTGTTGTCATTCAACTAACGTATCCCGTTAGTTGAGCCATAAATCATAGATTATTTTCACTTTGGGAAACTAGATATCCTCTGACGGATTTATAATCGCCAAAACCTGATGATCCTCCCACTCTCCGTTGATCTTTACGTTGCTTCGAGAGATGCCTTCTTTGTGAAAGCCAGCCTTCTCAAGCACACGGATTGATCCTGGATTCCGAGGAGAGGCTTCCCCGACGATCCGGTGAAACTTTAGCTCATCGAAAGCGTAACGCACCACCTGCTTCACCGTCTCCGTCATATAGCCCTTGCCGTTATAAGCTTGGTCTAGGTCGAATCCGATCATACAGCTCTGAAGCGGTCCCCTCACCACAAAAGATAGCCCTATGCTGCCTATAATCCGGTCGTCCTCCTTGTGGCATACCACGAAGGAATATCTCCGATCCTCCATCATGTCGGCCTTGCTCGTAATAATCTTCTGGAGCTGGTGCTCCTCCGTATAGTACTCCTCTAGATTGCTTGGCGAAAACTTCTCAAACAACTCCCGATTGCGCTTGTACATTGCTGTTAATTCTGCGGCGTCCGCCTCCTCAGAGAACCGGACATATACTCGCTGCTCCGACATCTGCACCATCCTTCATTACTATGATATTGGGAGAATTATATCACAGGATGAAGATTCGGTAATTGATTCGATGAGTGGTGTATATTAGGATCATTTTATTAATAACTCCAAAAAAACAAAGTGGGAAAGGAGTCGCAGCTCCTTTCCCACTTTGTCAACAGCCCCTTTGGGGTCCCTTTTTTCGTTTCATATGAAAGAGGATAATGTGTTCAGCCTTCAATGAAAATCATTGCTCTTGACTGCAAGTACCTGACGGGCGATTAGCATAAAGGCATCGAAGGAGTGGCAATGCTTTAATCGTTCCAGCGTTTCTTCTTGACGAATCAGCTCTACAAACAGATCGTAAATCCCCATCGCCTGCTCGTAGTCCTCTTTGCAGATCGAAAGCAGGAATACAACATGAACCTCATGGTTGGCATCCCATTGAATCGGCTTTTCCAGCAGACACACGCTTACGACCGTCCGGTTAGAGCTAAGCTCCAAAGGATGGGGAATCGCCATACCTCGATCCAGAGCCGTAGATCCCAGCTTCTCCCTCTCCATGACTGCTGGCAGGAACTTGTCAGTTACAACTCCTTTTTGCCTCAAAATACCGCTCATTTCTTCAATCAGAGCATCTTTATTCGGCCGATCGGATCGGGTCATAAATAAGTCCTGGTCAAAATACCGCAGCAGCGAAATTTCCTGTTCCTCATCGCTGGCACGCACCATCCGCGTGATCGTCTCCATATCCCGTTCCGAAGGAATCGGGCTAATCACCGCCGACGGTTTATCCTTACGCTGCTGCAAGTGGATCGTGGATACGATCAAATCCTCGTCGACAGTAGGCATTTCCTCGTATTCTCGAAGTGAAACCACCCGCGATACATCCAGCTCAGCGAAAAGCGAACGCAACCTGGATTCCAAAATCCGGGCGGTTCCGTAGCCGGAGCCACACACCAGCAACACGGTTTTACGACGCCGATGTGGGATATTGTATTTGCGTTCCAAAGCAGCTCCAATATGAAGCGCCAAATAACCAATTTCGTTATCGTTGATTTCATACGGGAACGATTTTTGCAGTTCTTTTACTGCACCGACCGTGATTTCATAAGCAAGCGGGTAATACTTGCGAATATGCCCAAGCAACGGATTACGCATGTTCATGCCATGCTCCAGCCGGGTCAGCATCGGTTTCAGATGCACAAACAAGTCCCGGGACAGCCGTTCATCGTCACGCAAATCATAGGTGAAGCGCTCGTAGACAAATGTCAGCATCTCGCGCACAGCCAGGAAGAGACGGTCAGACTGGAGACGTTCCCACTCGGTTTCGGCCATCTTTTTGCTGACGATATGCAGCAGGACATAATCCAGTTCCCCTGAAGGACAGGTGATGTCAAAAGCCTCCTCCATCTCACTCAAAATGGCAGTAGCCAATTCAATATCTCGCTGACCGCCTGCCACCTTTTCAAAGCGCTCCAATCCTTGCCCTTCCTTCACTCGTAGTACCATAACCGCCAGATGGGTGATCAGGTCCTTCAGCGCCAAATCCGCCATCTTGATGCCGTTGGGACGCAGATGCTTCAAAATAATTGCACGGATTCGCGGTAAATCCAGCCCCTGAAACAGTTGTTGCTGTTCCAAAGGCATACCGCTGCGTTGTCCTTCTTCATCGCGTACATCGGCATACTCAGCGAGACAGTAACGGATACTTTTCTCTTCCCCGACCACCTTCACGCCATATCCCGGCTTGGTGCGCAGGGTGAGAGCATAATCATCCAGAATCCGCCGGATAATTTTAAAATCATTATTCATGGTCGCCCGGCTAATGTACAGTTCATCGGCAAGGTCTTCCATCTTCACGTATTCTCCCGTATTCAGCAGCTTGAATAGCTCATACCTTATGCGTTCTTCCGGTGCTCCCGGTAGCCGCCCGCTTACCTCCGTTTCTTCCTGACCTTCCTCAGCGAATAAACGGTATCTTTCGGGATCAACGACCATGATTGTATAGCCGCTACCCTTCTTGGATTCCAGACGTGCTCCATATTCATTCAGAATACCGCCCAGTTTTTTGAGATCATCACGGACCGTTCGCTCCGTGACCTCCAGCCGCTCGGACAGCGCTTTGGTGGTCCAAGACCAGCCTTGATCGTTTCCACTGACGAGCTGGTACAGCTTTTTCAAGCGTTTGTAAGGAAAAATCATGTAGATTCAAGACCTCCTTTCCAATAAACCATGTTTTGTTTCCGCGTTACTTCGACTCAGGCGTCACCAGTACCGTCAACAGCTTGCAATGCTCCAACTCCGGCAATGGTGCACCTTCAGCATCCGATGAGGCCAACGTTTCTCCCTTGGAGCGCTCATCCAGCGAAGCCAGCTCGTAGTGGGCCGATTCACCAAAAGCGATCCGTCCGATTGCATTCTTCTCTAAATAAGGATTAAATACACGCACAATATATCCATCCGTATGCTCTGCTTTCTTGAATGCACTCAGGATCACATTCGAATCCTCGCTAAAGGAAAGCAGGCTGTAGTTTTGCTCAAATATTCTTTCTTCGTCACGGAAGGCGAAAATTAAACGACCATTCAGGAAGTCAGACAACTGGTAGCTGGTCAATGGCGTTAAATATTCCTTGGCCGCTTTAGCTATATTGGCTTCATCAAAACCGGACTCATGCACATGCAGGGCAAAAGTGAATGAAAGCTCGCC
This sequence comes from Paenibacillus sp. 23TSA30-6, assembly GCF_014858585.1. Lineage (NCBI taxonomy): Bacteria > Bacillati > Bacillota > Bacilli > Caryophanales > Paenibacillaceae > Paenibacillus > Paenibacillus sp. 23TSA30-6. Next base: position 157,779 of record NZ_SLTL01000011.1, read on the forward strand.
AATGAGCTGCGCATCTGGCGTTTCTACGATCTTTTCTCCCGAAGCGCGTCCCGGGCGATATAGCAGATTTTCCTTGCCCATAAACCCGAAAGTACGGAATAACGTCAGCGCTATTGTATCATGCTCTGAGCCTATGATTTCATATTCCCGTACACCTCCGGTCAGCACCGCTACTCCACGGGAACCATCGTTCAGCGCAGCATAGCTTTGCAGAGCCTCAATCGTGATCGGTTTTTCTGTCCACTGCTCACGTTCCCACACCTCTACTTCTTCCAGCGTTGTTGGACGGGCAATGACTCCGAACGGTTGATCCGCAATAGAAAGCTTGGAAGCAATCCCGGTGTCAAATAGCACCCGCAGACGGTGACTCAGCACGCGATTGTCCACATCTACCGAGAAACGGATCAGACGCTCGCCTTTACGCAGGGAGACGGATGCCTGTAGCGGCAGTTCCGCAGAGATTATGGCAGCGGCGCGTTCATTCAAATCGTACGGAACCTTTAGCTTCATACGGAGGGACAGCTCCTCGGCTACCGGACTTTTAGAGGTGATAGTCTCTACATCAGCACCGAGCGAAGAAACCGTAAGGTCACGTTCCGGCGGAGAATAGTTATAGGAATCTCCGTCATCCCCATTTTCCTCAAACACCATCTGATCCGCGTACACACGTCCCGAGATTTTATCCGTAATGCTTAATGCCCCGTTCTCCTGTACAGCTACGCTATAAAATTCGTTTTCAATACAGTTTCCATTACTGCGTTCTGCCGTGGCATCCCCGGTCGAACTGAAATCAAATACAATCTGCGTATATCCCATAGCAGGTATTTCCTGAAGCTCTGCCAGAAGCTTTGCACGGAATACACGTTCAGGCAGATACACTTTTTTGCTCGGATTCAGGTAAATATGCTGACCAAGCACGTAATCCGTCTGTTCCACTTTTTCGGTAATCGTATACGGAAGCTGCTGTCCGTTCGTATCCCGAATCACAAAGCTTCCTTCCGGTAAATAAGCATCAATCTCTGTAACGCCCTTACGCGGATAAGGCAATGTGTTAAAGATGGTGAAGGCGAATGTCTCCTCCTGTTTAATCTTTGAAGCAATCAGGCGCTTATGCAGATCCAGCAGATTTTCCGCGATATCCCGCGCCTGCTTGTAGCGAAAAGCCACATCCCGGTTCGTCGTGTCACTGTTGCAGCCACCGATGCTGTCATGGGCAGCATTTTCAAACATCAGCTTCCAGATATCCTTCACGATATGATGCGGATATTCATGTCCCAGCGCATGACTGATTGACAGGACTGGCTCCAGCGTATTTACGATTAAATTTTCAATATAGTTATTTTGCTGCTTGAGGTCAGCTCGCGTAGAAAAGATCGACTTATGGATGCGCATATGCTTCGCTTCCATAAGCTCTCCTTCCAGCACAGGAAGATCGCTGCTGTCCTTTTCAATTTCTTCAAGGAAACGCTCCGGCTCATTCATCACATATTCCCGTTCCGGGTCAAGCTCGTTGAACTTGCGGATCAGCTCCGGCAGATTCAGGCGGACAGGCGCTTGGTCGAAGCCGTTCGGAAAATAAACATGGCGAGTGGACGCTTTTTCCTCCAGCGCGCCGATTTGGCTGTCCAGATATGCTTCAAGTTCTCCGGGTTCCTCCGGAATATTACCGCCATAGTAGTACCCGAACGGTATTTGAACCGCAAACACCTGACTCCCATCCGAGCCCTTCCACAAAAATTCGGTTTTCGGGTTCGTATTGTCTGCTACACCGCGCCAGAACAGAAAATGGCGAATGCCGAACTCCTGATAAATTTGCGGCATCTGCGCCGACTGACCGAAAGCATCCGGCACATAACCAACCTTCATCGCATGACCATATTTCTGCGCTGTCTCCATACCGTAGTACAGATTGCGAACCATGGATTCACCGGAAATGACTAGCTGATCCGTCTGCGTATACCACGGCCCGGTCATCAGGCGCTTGTCCGTCACAAGGCTGCGAATGCGTTCCTCGTCTTCGGGACACCATTTGATGTAATCATCCAGTAAGGACCCTTGGGCATCCAGCAGGTAATACTTGAATTCGTCCACATTTTCTAATGCATCCAGCACTTCTTTCACATGCTTTACCAAGTAAACTTTGGATCTGGAAGTGGTAAAGTACCACTCCCGATCCCAGTGAGTATGTGGAATGACATGCACTTTCGTACGGTTCATATCTCTATCTCCCTCCATGTTATCTATCTTCTATTTATATAAGCTGAACTTAAAAGTTTCATATTGTGCCACTGCGCAGTCGGATGATGCTTCCCATCGCCACCGCCCCCGGATTTCTGGAATAAAGCCTATAATCAGAGTAGAAATCCGGGGACAAAAGCGACCGCTTCGCTTGTACAGCACCATTCCGTCTACTTCGTTTTAATGTGCATTTTTCGAATTCAACTTATCTAGTGAAGTTCAGGAAAAATTCAGTCAAATACCAGTTCGATGTCTTCTCCATTTTTCTTGACGGATGCTTCCTTCGTATCTGCCTGCTGCTTTTCTTCCTCACGGAAGTTGACGAGCAGGGTTCCCGCTACAATGATTAAAGCTCCCGTAATCCCTCCTGCGAGATAAGCAAACGGAGTACCTACAGATATCGCGCCATACAGGCCGCCGATTGGAGGCATGATGACATGTGCGCCCAACAAAGCTGTTAATGCCGCACCTGCCGCACAGGCAATCATGTTCAGTGGAATCAGCTTGGCAGGGTTGCGCAACGTAAAAGGAATAGCCCCTTCGGTAATTCCAATAACGCCCATGATGACCGAGCCTTTTCCAGCTTCCCGATACGTTTTGGAAAAACGATGCTTCAGAATCAGAGTCGCAAGTCCATAGCCCAATGGTGGAATACAGATGGCAATGTTTACGAAAATATTAGGCAAATATACACCTGACAGGAATAACGCATTTCCCGCCATCCAGGCTGCTTTATTGACAGGTCCGCCAAGGTCGAACCCGATCATGGCTCCCAAAATCAGGGCAAGTACGAGGGTGCTGGTTCCGCTTTCACTCATATGCTTAATCCAGTTAACCAGTCCTTCGTTAATCGCACTGAGCGGTCCCCCCAGGATGACGGACATGAGAATCCCCGTTAAGCCTACGGTAATGAGCGGTAAAATAATCAGTGGAACAGAACCAGCGGCTGGGCCTGTGATTTTCACTTTATTTTTCACCCACAGGGTTAGGTATCCGGCAAAGAACCCGGCAACGAGCGCGCCCAGAAAACCAGCGTTCGTTTCCTGTGCCAGTACGCCACCAATCAGCCCCGCAGCAAGCGCAGGCTTATCGGCAATCGAGTAGGCGATATATCCGGCCAGCACCATGTTCAGCAGCCCAATTCCGCGCCAGCCGACATTTTCCATCAAGTATAAAATATGAAGAAATCCGCTTTTATCGGCATAGGGGCCGAAGTCCGTGACCCCCATCGTCAGTCCAATAATTTTACACACCGCAACAATCAGGGAACCTGCAATAATAACCGGCAAAAGGTAGGAAATGCCTGTCATTAGATGCTTTCTAGCTTCACTCAGCCATTTTTTCATCATGTTCTCTCCTATCTTGAAAACTACTGTTATCCAAAGGCTAATCGGTTGTTATTCAAGGCAGCTACGCTGCTTTCTTTTTTACTACATGTCGCTGTTCCCTGTAGCCTTAGCCTTATTTTTGAGCAGATATGGCTTCCACCGCTTTGGTGAGAACCGCTTCCGCATTGTTGACCGCATGACCGATTTTGACGCGAACGATCCGTTTATCCTCAAAACGCTCCGCATCCTTTACCGTCTGGTCCGAGGCAATCAGTACAAAATCCGCTGCTGCAATCTCTTCCTCCGTAAGCTTGTTCACCTGGCCTAGCGCACCCTGCTGTTCCACTTTAATGTTGTGACCGAGCTGTGCTGCTGCTTTTTCCAGTGCTTTTGCCGCCATGGGAGTATGAGCCAAACCTGCTATACACGATGTAACGCTTACGATTTTCATTATGACACCAACCCTTCTGTATATTGTTCGAGCAAATGATACACATCGTCGCTGCTCTTGGCACCCGCTACTGCCTCTTTGAAGGAATCCTCCAATAGAAGGGTTGCGAGTGAGGAAATAATTTGCAAATGGGATACATCCACGGAGCCTTTGGGCACCAAAATACTGAAAATATACTGGACAGGCTTACCGTCATGAGATGCCCAATCAATACTATCTTGCAATCGGATAACCAGAACTGCTGGTCTTGTGACTGCTTCGCTCTGCGTATGAGGTATGGCAAACTGATCCTGAAGGCCCGTCGAATATACCTTCTCCCTTTCCCACAAATCCTGCACCAGCTGCTCTCTATGGACGGTGACACCCAGCTTCTCAGCCTCTTGGGCAATAAATTCAAATACAGCCGATTTTGTCTCCAGCTTCTTATCCAGATAAATCTGTTCTCTAGTAATCATGGTGGATGTCTCTCCTCCCTTCTATCTATAAGTGAAACGCTTACAAGTTCATTCTAGCCCACTCCCCGCTAATGTTTTACCTATAAAATTTCCCTATCCAAGCGGAAATGCATTAGAGTTAATTTTTGGGAATGGAAAAGAAAAAAAGTGCACTAGGCTTTTGGCTTGCCGTCAGACTTTGTTCATAAATGTTTTGTGATAAGCATTCCGGTACTGCGAAGGGGTCATATTCACTATTTTTTTAAACATACGCATAAAGTACTTCTCATCCGTATATCCCGCTTCTTCCGCAATCTGCCTAATGCTCATATCTGTACGGGAAATCAGCTCCTTGGCTTTATTGATACGGATGCTGTGAATGAACTCCAAGGGCCGCATACCTGTATTTTGCTTGAACAAACGGGATATATAATCCTTGTTGTAGTTGAATTTTCGGGCTAAATCCGTCACGGTTATGGGTTCTTCCGCATGAATACGGGTCCACTCGATAATCTTGTTGAAGCTCACATTCCCCTGTGGGCTTGCGGGACTGGAGATCAAGCGGCTGAGGGCCAGCTCAGATATCTCGATCAGCAGCGAGGTGAACAGATAATTTACACTGTGATACGTAAGATAGTGCGAATTGGCTACGTGCAGAATCTGATTGACGATAATATGAATCCGGTCTCCATTGCCTGCGCGTACACATTGCGGTATATAGATATCCCGTACAAAACCATGGCGCTGCAAATGAGCATCCATAACACGGGTCTCCTGCTTCATTTCTTCATGGGATAATACATTTGGGGTCGTGGGAACATCGAAGTGAAACCAGTAAAATGTAACTCCCGGCACCGATTCCTGGTATCCTCCATGCGTACAACCGGGATAAAGCAATAGAATATCCCCTTCCCCTACCTCAAAATGCTCCTGTTCCTCCCGTATATATACCGTCTCCCGCACACCAAGGATCAGCTCAAAGTTCTCAATGGAACGGCTCATATGCTTCCAGGGCACCTCGGAAACAAACTCGCCTGCCGAGATTAGTTGAATGGGAGCATCTACATTGACTTTCAGATAGGTCATGTTATCGCCTCTTTAGCTTCATGTTCGGATTTGTCCACCCATTGTATGGTTAAGCTACTGACATACCGCGATGGCAATGCTAATGTAGTGGAGAAATATACACTTTCATCTTAGCTAAGGAGCGATGATTTTGAAAGCAGAAGCTTTTGACTTGCATAACGTAAGCATTGATTCCGGCCCACTTTTACATGCTATGGAACTGAACGCGGCCTATCTGTTGAGTTTGGAACCCGACCGTCTATTATCGCGCTTTCGTGAATATGCAGGACTGGAGCCCAAAGCGGCTCACTATGAAGGCTGGGAATCCCGCGGCATTAGCGGGCATACCCTCGGTCACTATCTGTCCGGCTGCTCGCTGATGTTTGCCTCAACGGGTGACGAAAAGCTGCTTGAACGAGTACATTATGTCATCGACGAGCTGGAAATATGCCAAAACAATCATGGAAACGGATACATTTCCGGTATTCCGCGTGGGAAAGAGCTTTTCGAGGAAGTGAAGGCTGGCGATATACGCTCGCAAGGCTTTGATCTGAACGGAGGCTGGGTGCCGCTATACACCATGCATAAACTCTTCGCAGGCTTGCGGGATGCCCATCTGCTCGCGCATCATCCCAAGGCTTTGCAGATGGAAATCAAACTCGGTGACTGGCTGGAGGATGTATTCCAAGGGCTGAACGATGATCAGGTGCAGCAGGTGCTTCATTGCGAGTTTGGCGGCATGAACGAGGTGCTGACGGATCTGGCCGAACATTCCGGGGAAGAGCGCTTCTTGAAGCTGGCGGAACGCTTTTATCATGGGGAAGTGCTGAACGATCTGGCAGAAAACCACGATACGCTGGCAGGACGACATGCCAATACCCAAATTCCCAAAATCATTGGCGCTGCACGGCAATATGAAATGACCGGAAAACCGCAATATGCGGATCTCTCCCGCTTTTTCTGGGATCGGGTTGTTCACAAGCATTCCTATGTCATTGGCGGCAATAGCTATAATGAGCATTTTGGGGAGCCGGGGAAGCTGAATGACCGTCTGGGCGAAGGCACCTGTGAAACCTGTAACACCTACAACATGCTGAAATTAACGAGGCATATGTTCGAATGGGACGCATATGCAGCGTATGCAGACTACTATGAACGGGCAATGTTCAATCATATTCTGGCTTCACAGCAACCTATCGATGGACGTGTATGCTACTTTGTATCGCTGGAAATGGGAGGGCACAAGTCCTTCAATTCTCAATATGAGGATTTTACATGTTGTGTCGGGTCCGGTATGGAAAGCCACTCCATGTACGGTACTGCAATCTATTTTCACACGCCAAAAACGATCTATGTCAATCAATATGTCCCTTCTACCGTGACGTGGGATGAGATGGGCGTACAGCTCAAACAAGAGACTCTCTTTCCGCAAAATGGTCGGGGAACGCTGCGCGTCATCAGCAAGGAACCCAAATCCTTCGCGATCAAGCTAAGATGCCCGCATTGGGCGGAACAAGGTATAATCATCAAAATCAACGGGGAAGAGTTTGCCGCGGAGGCTTGCCCTACCAGCTATGTTGTAATCGAACGGGAATGGAACGATGGGGATACGGTCGAGTATGACATTCCCATGACGGTGAGAGTCGAGGAAATGCCGGATAATCCGCGCCGGATTGCTTTTATGTATGGGCCGCTTGTGCTGGCTGGAGACCTTGGGCCCGTAGAACAGGAGTCCAACGAAGAGCATCTGCTTGCGTCTGTTCTGGTCGGAGCAACTGATTCGTTGACCTCGAAGCTGGTTCCTGACGGGAACAAGCCAAATGTGTTCCGGATGAACGATTTAGGGTATGTCGGAGACTTGGAGCTTCGCCCGTTTTATCAGATGTATGATCGTTCTTATACTGTTTACTGGGACCTCTTTTCCAAGGAAGAATGGGCGTCAACAGAGGCGGAATACCGTACTGCGTTAGCCTATCAGTTGCAGCTCGAACGACTTACGGTGGATGTTGTGCAGCCTGCTGAAATGCAGCCAGAACGGGATCATGCCTTTACGGGCGAACATGTGAGTCTGGGCTCTATCTATAACCGTAAATATCGTGATACCTGGCCTGGGGGCTGGTTTTCTTTTGTCATGAAGATTCTTCCGGATGAGCCCGTCCAATTAGCGGTGACTTATCTCAAGGATGCTGACCGCCCTTATCTTGACTTTGATATCATCGCAGATGGACAAATTTTAGAAGAAGGCAAGCTGGAGTCCGAGGAAATGAACAAATTTGAGACCTTCGTCTATGAGCTTCCTCTGTCCGTGACGGCTCAAAAGGATGAAGTTACGATCCAGTTCAAAGCCCATCCACTAGGCAAGGTTGCGAAGGTCACGGGATTGCGGGTAATTCGACATTCTAATGCGGGATAAAATGACTTATATACAAGAAAAGCAGACGCTCCTGTGAGCCGTCTGCTTTTTCTGCTTACTGCGCGCTGTATAGCTTAACATCATAGGTAGAGCCTAATGCTTAACTTCACGAAAACTGTTTCTAATCTTGCGCAATTCTTGCTGTGATCGACCATATCGAGAGGCGTACGTCCAGGCAAGCACTTGATGATAATGCGAAGGAGTCTCTATCGTAGTCACGTTATACATAACTGGAGTATCTTCCACTTCTCCTTTTAATGTAAATTCAATAGCAGGATAGCCGTTTACCACGATGTTGGAAGCCTTTCCCGATTCAGGGGTTGTAAGCCCTGATTCTATATGGCCCTGAATGATCTGTTTATACTCTTGAAGAGTCATACTGCTGTCGAAATCGCTTTTCGGTTCAGACAATACAATCAAGTATCTTTCTGTAAATTCATTTTTAATGGAGATATCCGCATCCTCATTAATCGTATAATCCCGTGACCAGCTCCACGGAGCCGTAACTTCAAACTGATTGTCCTTACTGACAAAAACGTCGGGCTTGGTTACTTGTGTGATGAGAGAAGAAATAAGGGATACAGCAAAGATGGCCGAAGTGATTGTCATCAGGATGATTGCCCCTGCAAAAATCCCGGTTTTCTTTCTTCCCACAGCTCTCAGATCCCGTACCTTTACAACATATGTACCCGCAGCCATATCACCCAGCCGTTGTTTTTTGGGTGTCGCCAGCACACATATACCTGCAGGTAATCCCCAGAAAAGCAGCGGATTCGTATCCACCAGATGTATGGCGGTGCGGATCAACGATTTAACGATACCCGGCGAGCTTCCTTCCCCATTCACAACTTGAATACGAAGAAGATATTTGCCCAGCGTGTAGCCTGTAAGTCCTTCCAGTAAGAGATAATAGCAGAAGGAGCCGATCAGGAAGATACCCACAACCATAACGATATTGGGACTTTCGGCAGCAGCTATCTTTTTCGCTGCAAAATAAACCAGTCCTCCATATCCAAAAACGATAAGGATGAAGTCAATCATCCAGGCAGCCCATCTTCTGAAAAAAATAGAGGCTCCGTATGTTGCTGATAACACAGCCATCCTGTCCGGCTCGGGTCGAATATAGCTCCCATTGACTACATGCTCACCCGGTACTACGGTGGATGGATGTTTCATTAAATCATGTTCTTCCAAATCATACACCTCTAATGTCAAATTAAATCCTCATTCAGTATAGCATCCCTTTTCATCCAGTGAAGCAAGCCTGACAGCGCACTGGAGCAAACGGAATCCCGCCGATGAACAAACCACACCTCCAATTTCCGATATTTTTCAGGCAGACGATGTGAAGCAATACTTCCCGTTTCCTCCGCCTTCGCAATCGAGGATTGTGGCAGCATGGACACTCCCAGACCAGAAGCTACACCACCCAGAATCACTTCCAATGTTCCAAATTCCATAATCTGATAGGCATTAATACCTGTTTCGCTCAAAAAACTTTCCGCTCTTGCCCGATGTGTGCAGCCCACGTCGAAAAACAGCATAGGCTTGGCAAGCAGCTCGCCCATGTTCTTGTTCCCAGGTTCCGAGATAAGCACCAATTCCTCTTCATAGGCCGCAACATGGTCTATATGCGGATCATCGACAGGCCCATAGACGAAGGCCCCATCTAATTCATAATTCAATACCTTTTGTACGAGATCATGCGTGCCGCCTGTCAAAAGGGATAGTTGGACATCCGGGTATTGTGAGTGGTATTCCGCCAATAATGAAGTCAAATGCGTGACCGCCGCTGTCTCAATCGAGCCCAATCGCAAAGGTCCCGTAGGATGGTCCGAATATTGAGTGGACTTTACAGCCTCGTCCAGCAAGGTCAGGATTGTATCCGCATATCCCAACAGATTCTCTCCTGCTGGCGTTAGCGTCATTCCGCGATTAGATCGACGAAAAAGCGGTACGTTCAATTGTGCCTCAAGCTGCTGAATCCGGGAGGTCACATTGGACTGTACATAGTTCAAAACCTGCGCAGCCTTCGTGATACTGCCCTCGCGAGCAACAGCCTGAAATATTTTCAAATCACTGCTTTCCATATATACGTCACCTGCTTGGTATGATCATTTATGATACTCACGTTCGATTTTGTTCATTTTACCGGATGCTTATCGCTCTGTACAATTCAATATACATGCAAATGCATCTCAATTCGAACCACGGGAGGTTTTACAATGAAAGCGATGATACATGCCAGCAAAAACGGCCTTGAGGGCCTTATGTATAAAGAAGTTACGGACAGACAGCCGGGGCACGACGAAGTGAAGGTAAGGCTCCAAGCCGCAGGATTGAATCATCGAGATCTATTCCTCATGGCGGATCGAACCGCCAACGATGCTCCACTCATTCTCGGGTCGGATGGCGCAGGCGTGATCGAGGCTGTGGGCGATGGCGTCCCAATCTCGCTGGTAGGCACCGATGTAATCATTAATCCATGTATCGGATGGGAGCATACGCACCACATTCCCTTGGTTCCAGCCATTCTGGGCGGACCTTCAGACGGGACATTTGCTGAATCGGTTATCATCCCCGTCCAAAATGCCGTCCGCAAGCCAGCTTACCTATCTTGGGACGAAGCAGGGGTGCTGCCTTTGTCTGCCTTGACCGCTTACCGCGCTCTCTTTACCAGAGGCCAATTACAGCAGGGTGAGCATGTCCTCATTCCCGGTATTGGCGGCGGTGTAGCCACGTATGCCATGCTTATGGCTTTAGCGGCGGGCGCACGGGTCAGCGTCACATCACGTAGCGAAGCGAAAAGACAAGCTGCCCTCGCCCATGGCGCAAATCATGCATTTGACAGCCATGGCGATTGGAAAGAAAGTGTGAACGGAGACGCCGTGGATCTGATCCTTGACAGTATCGGCCCTGCTACGTTCGACAAATACATGGAAATCCTCAAACCGAACGGTCGAATCGTTACATTTGGCGCAAGCTCAGGAGATCGAATAGAGATTCCGCTGCGGTCTATATTTTTCCCTCAAATCAGCATCATCGGTACCTCCATGGGCAGCGGCGAGGAATTCGCAGATATGCTTCAATTCATGGAGCGCCATGCACTCCATCCAATTATAGATAGCGTATTCCCTTTACAAGACACGGCACAAGCCTTCCACCGTATGCAGCAGGGAGCACAGTTAGGTAATATAGGGATCAGGATGAAGTAAGAGCCTGAACGAAGTACAGGAAGAAAAAAATCCACTACTATAAAATGCCTTCATCCAGAAGTCAATTTTATGGTAGTGGACCTACTCAGTCGATCAAACGATGCTGGACCCATTTGTTGCCATGGAAGCGCCAAAGGAAAACGATCCCCCGCACGCCCCATTCAATATCCATAGCCAGCCAGACACCAACAATCCCCAGATTGAACACAATGCCCAAAATATACCCAAGCACCACCCTGCACAACCACATGGACAGCATCGAGGTGAGGGACGTAAATTTCGAATCACCTGCTGCCCTAAGCGCAGAGGGTGTAATAAAGGCAATGGACCAGAGCGGAATCTGGGCCAACGTATTAATCAGTATGACAATGAAGATGTCATCTACGATTTCAGCAGGAGGATGAAACAGACCCACCATTGGCTTGAACAAAGGCATCAGGATTAATCCCATTACAATAAAAGAAGAAGACGCTAGCCAAATAAATGATTTGGTAAACTTGCGGGCATCCTCGACATTTCGACGACCCATACATTGACCAACTACAGTCACAATCGTAAGAGCCAAGGCATTCGCAGGAATTTGGAACACGTTAGCCAGTGATGAGCAAATGGCATTCGTCGCCAACGCATTTGTCCCCAGGCTCACAATGAAAATTTGGGTTAAAATTTTACCCCCATTGAAAAACATCTGTTCCGCTGCAAAAGGAAGTCCGATGAACAGAATCTTTTTAAGCATGGCCAGGTTAAAATAAAGCATATCTCTAAGCTGAACACGCAAGTCGTCATCTACCCTGACCAAATAGATCAACGCGCAGACTGCCCCTGCATATCTGGACACATTTACGGCAATCGTCATGCCCAGCACACCCATGTCCAATACATTAATGAATATTACATTTAAAAGCACGTACGAGAGGTTCATGATGAGAGAAAGAGCCAGCGATGCCCTCGTCTTCCCGATCCCCCTTAGCGCTCCACACACCGCCTCAACGATCGCAATCCCCACGAAAGACATACAGCTTCCCAGCAGATACACCTTACCGTTAGCTAATACATCAGCCGAGGCGGAGCCAAACAGAACACTTAAGATCGGATTGTACAGCAAGATCATAAACAGACTGATAGCTAAGGCCAGCAAGGAAACGGAGGAAATGGTACCGGATGCGGCTTTGGAGACCATCAGGTCGTTACCGCTACCCTTATACTGCGCAACGACAACCGTACCCCCGGTGGATACAGCAACAAACACATTAATCAAGAAAATATTCAGGGAATCAATCATATTCACCGCGCTGACCGCCGCCATACCCGATGAACTGATCATTGCCGTATTCACCAAATTAAGACCCACGATAAAAGCCTGATCGATCAGTAGAGGAATAAATAAAGCAATAATCTGTCGATAATCAATAGACTCTCCCGAAAAATGCCTATTCAGAAAGCCGTGTGTTCTCATCCTTACACTCAGTTGACTCATATCATCACATTCTTTTTATCAAATTGAAAAAAACCCTTCAACAGAAGAGCTTCCATGGCGAAAAAATGTATAAAGTTGCAAGGCTAGATGTATCTAGTTCTTGATTCTGTACACTTTTCTCTACATAGAAGTATCCCTCCAAATGAAAATCCTGTCAATGGTTTTACTCACATTTGAATAGAAAAAAACATAAAAACCTGCTCAGCTCAGTGAACAGGTTTTGAAGTAGCATTAATGTTTTACGATATGATTAAATCCTTGTTAAACGAATTACAATTACCTTCTCGCAATTAAATCCTGTTGAATGGATACTTCATTCTTTTCGAATTTTTTATACAAAAACATAGGAATGATGCCGATCAGGAAGATGATAAACGGTAGCCAGATAAAGCTGAACTGAATTCCAGACAACGCAGTAGGGGTTTGAACTTTCCCAGCGATGTAACCGGTACTGCCCATGATCCATGCTGGCAATAATCCGCCGATTCCGCTACCTGCTTTAATACAGAATGCGCTTCCAATGGAGGTCAGGAATCCACTTGCCCGAATACCATTTTTCCATTCCCCGTAATCGACTGTATCTGATAACATCGCAAACGGCATAGAACATGCAAAGCCTGATCCTAACGCACCAATAATCCAACCGATAATAATGAGGGTTAAGTCCGTACTTCCCATTAAAATCACAACCTGACCCAATGCAGCCAGGATCAATCCAATAATCATGATGCTGTTTTTACTTAATTTCCTGGCGAAAAACGGAATCAGAACCATCGAGATCAATTGTAATGAGGTCAGTCCGTTGATTAAAGGGACCAGGTCTTTGCTGTCCAGATTGTATTGCAGATAAAAGATAAGCGTGGCTGAACGGATATTCAAGCCAATCCAGTAGCACAAATTAGCAGCTACGACGAGCATCCAGGGCCAGTTTCGTTTGATGGCTGTAAAGCTCTTGGCAATGGGAATCGGCTTGGTTTTAACTCCTGCATTTTCTCGCAAATCAGCAAATGCTATCAAAAACATGATAATAGCCATGATTCCAAATAAAACGAGCGTTAGGGAAAAGCCCTTTTGATCATTTCCCTGCCCAAAGAAGGCCACCAAAGGCAACGTAAACGTCGTGGCTATGAAAAAGCCTACATTCCCCCCGACCATACGAAAGGAGTTCAATACGACGCGCTCGTTAGAGTTCGTGCTCAGGTTAGGCAGAATGGACGTAATGGGCGTACTGATTCCTGTATACAGGATACCGGCTATGATATAAGTGATCGCCGCGTACGCAATTTTTCCGGACTCACTCCAGTTGGGTGTTGTGAACGTAAGAACCATGAACACCGCAAACGGGATACATAACCATAGAAAATAAGGTCTACTCTGCCCGTATTTTGACTTGGTTCGGTCAATCAGGATGCCCCAGATCGGGGCATCAATGGCATCAATGAAGCGGGTGATAAATAGTAATGTCCCGGCAATCCCAATAGAAAGACCGAACACATCGGTATAAAAATATAATAGATAGCTGGAAATGACACAGTATAAAAGATTGCCCGCTGTATCTGTTAATGAATAGCTGATTTTACGATGAAAAGGAACGGTACTGTCTGCTTTCTCGGGTGGCTCCGTACTCACAATTCTCGTGCTCATGATCTCTTCTCTCCCCATACGAATGAATTATGATTCATAAACCCACACACGCATTTCTCCTTTATCCCGGTTGCACCAGGCGTAGTAAGGAATAGCTGTGATTTGTTGAGAAACCAATTCAGGGGGCTCCGAGCTATATAATGTCGGTGAACCTTTCACCCGATACCCCTCCGTGGTCAGCTTTACAATGCCACCAAGCAGGTTTTCGCTAAACTCTTCGGTAATGAGACTGTCCTTGGGCAACCTTAATCCCGCCAGGTTCTCCCCGTTATCCACTTCTTCCAGACAAAACACGATTGGGCCGCGTTGGAGAGCAACTTGCTGCTGATTCATGGAGACAAGAGGATTGCTCCGAATCCGTTCAACGGGCATAGCCAAATGCAGAGTTACCACATCACCGTCATTCCAGGTGCGTTGAATTTCTACATAGCCTTTTTCCAGATGGTGTAATGAAATGGTTTCTCCATTCACCTTCACCTCTGCCTGCTTGCACCACCCCGGAATCCGCAAAGCCCATGTAAACGAAGTCGGCTCTGCTGCATGAATCGAAAAGGTCAGGTCTGCATCCCATGGATAATGATGAGTTTGTGTAATTTCCACCTTTTGACCGGATAAAACCATGTTTACCTTGCTTGCAATATACAGATGTGTATACAACGTATCCTCGGTTTGGGTATACATATTGTCTTCGACCGATGCGATCATGCGCGCTAAATTGGGCGGACAGCACGCACAGAAGAACCATTTTTGCCGTTCTGTTTTTACGTGCTCCTGATCTTTTCTGGATTTTTGAAAAGGATTAACTTCCAGTGGGTTTACGTAGAAAAATCGTTTCCCATCCAGATCCATCCCACTAATCGTCCCATTGTACAGCGCACGCTCCAGCACATCGGCATATTTCCGGTCTGGCGCTAAGCGCAGCATACGATTGGCCCAAAAGGCCAGCCCTACAGAGGCACAGGTTTCGCAGTACATGCTGTCATTCGGGAGATCATGACTGCAAGTGAACGCTTCTGCATTTACAGAAGAGCCTATGCCGGCGGTAATGTACATTTTTCGGTTCGTGACATCGTCCCACAGGGTTTCACAGGCTTTTAAAAGGGAGGCATCTCCTGTTTTCGCAGCCAAATCTGCCATTGCAATATACAGATACACCGCTCTTACGGCATGACCGACGGCCTCTGTTTGTTTCCGAACAGGCTTGTGTGCCTGCTGGTATTCAAAGCCTAAGCCAAAATTAATGTTGTTATCATCATTCCAGGTGGGCTCTGTTTGAATTTGTTTTCTGTTCTCTCGTTCCTCTTCAAAATAAATCGGGTGCTGCCCCCGCTGTTCGATAAAATATTGTGCTAATTTTAAATACTTATCATTTTCAGTCACATCATATAATTTGATCAAAGCCAGCTCGATTTCTTCATGCCCAGGGTAGCCTTTTCGTTTGCCCTCTTCCGTACCAAAAATCTGCTGGATCAGGTCCACGTATTTCTCCATAATGTGAAGAAACTTCGTTTTGCCTGTCGTTTCGTAATAGGCGACCGCCGCTTCTATAAAATGTCCCGCACAATATAGCTCATGGTTATCGCGTAAGTTGGTCCAACGATTGTTGGGCTCTTTCAGCAAATAATACGTATTCAAATATCCATCTTCAGCTTGAGCTCTTCCCAGCAGCGCAATCACTTCATCCGCCCGTTCTTCAAGTTCAGGGTTCGGATGATCCCTTAAACTAAACGCCACCGTTTCCAGCCATTTGGCAATATCACTATCTTGGAAAACGGTTCCATAATACTCCCCGCTGGATTCACCAGCCGCAATTTTAAAGTTTTCAATCGCATGACTGGGTTCTGTATCTGGTAACTCATCGTTTAATGCTTTCCACTGATAAGGAATGACCTCTTCTGCCACAACCTGCTTATACTTTTTCCAAAATGAATCCTCAACGACGACATGTTTTACTGGCTTTGCTGTTTTCATTGGATAAACATCCCTTCCCGAAAATAGAACGCTTTCATTTTTGAAAAAATAAGGATAAAGTAAAGATAAATACCCGGCCAAGCTAACCTGTGCTTCCCTTGCTACAGTCCTTATTTTATCAACCTGAATTTATAAAAAAAATCGCAATCTTTAACTAAAAGTTATACGATTTCACACACATAAAGGAGCTGGCTTCCATGAGCAAAACCGACTTTTTGTCCTTTCTTGTCCCTCCACTGCCTTATTTCATTGAGGGGAATATTACTACATACCAAAAAGGGGATTGGCACCCGAATCGTTATAATCTGGGTTATTTTGACGTTATTATTGTCAAGGAAGGTCTGTTGCACATAGGCGAGGAGGATGAAGCGTGGAAGGTAACTGAAAATTACGCTCTCATTCTTGAGCCGGATAAACACCATTTTCCCATTGAGGCATGTACAGAACAAACCTCCTTTTACTGGTTCCACTTTCAAACCAATAGCACATGGTGCGCACAATCCTCGCCCGATCTTATTGTACCTAGCACCCCCATTCCCGAGCTGCATTTTCATTCAGAACATACGACCATCCATTTGCCCAAAATTCAAAAAGTGGTGAATCCACATGAGCTATTTTCCAAGCTGGACTACTTGTTATCCTCTACTTTAAAACCTAGAAAGCTGGCACTATGGGAGGCCCAACAGACGTTTGTGAATATTTTTCAAAGTTTGGAGCATGATCAGAATAATAAAGACAGCTCCTCTAAGTTAGCGGAACAGATCGAAATTCACCTGAAACAGAATTACAAAAATGCGATCACCAACAAAGACCTGGAAGCCCATTTTCACGTACATCAAAACTATCTCGCCAGATGCATGAAGACCGCTTTCCACCGTACGCCGCTTGAATATTTAATGGATTATCGTCTGGATCAAGGACGCAGTCTCCTGCTGCAAACCGACTGGTCCGTCCAACAAATCACAGAAGAAACAGGGTTCTCCCAAGCTAGCTATTTTTCCAAATGCTTTAAACAAAAATTCGGTATGTCACCGAAAAACTATAGACAACAATATTGGAAGCCGACTCATTGAATCGAAAAATGTACAGGCATTACATCTCCTTTACATCCTTAACATACTCCCGTTATATTGCCCCTTTATACTGAGTCAGCTATAGATTCTACATCGTGAAAAGGGGTATACATATGAAGACAACCAAACTAGCCCTGTTGACAGTCTTGGCCGGGGCTTTGATATCACCTGCTGAAATAACCAAGGCGGCAGACGTTCAGTCATCCGGGTATGCACCGCTGCGAACACAGGCGGAAAAAATGGGAGCGGTCATTACATGGGACAGTGACGACAAGTCTGCTGCGGTCAAGCTGAAAAACGGCATTGTCGGCACCTTTACCGTCGGTGAGAAGACCTATCGTCTGGCAGGCCAAACCGGAGAAGCAGATCGCGAAATCAAGATGGTCGGCGGGAATTTATATCTTCCGGCAAAGCTGCTTGCCACGCTTGAGACAGAAAACAGCAAATATGCTGATCCCAAAGACGCAGTTCCTACCTACAAGGTTACCCCTACTGCTGAGACAGAAGCAGTGGAGGATGGAGATGACGCGGCCGACGACCCTGCTATCTGGCTCAATCCGGCGGACCCGGAGAAAAGTAGACTTGTAGCGACCAATAAAGGCGGCGGAATTCTGGTCTATGATCTGCAAGGCAAGCAATTACAGAACTATAAGGTCGGCAAAATGAACAACGTGGATATCCGTTACGGTTTTACACTGGGCGGCAAAAAGATTGATATTGCAGGAGCAACCAATCGCACCAACAACACCGTTGATATCTTTGCCATTGACGGGGTATCAGGAACGTTAACAAACGTGGTTGGCCAGCCTATTAAATCATCTATGAAAGAAGTGTACGGATTCAGCTTGTACCATAGCCTCAAGACAGATAAGTTTTACGCACTCGTTTTGGGCAAAGAGGGTGAAT
This sequence comes from Paenibacillus sp. 23TSA30-6, assembly GCF_014858585.1. NCBI lineage: Bacteria > Bacillati > Bacillota > Bacilli > Caryophanales > Paenibacillaceae > Paenibacillus > Paenibacillus sp. 23TSA30-6. The sequence goes on from NZ_SLTL01000011.1 coordinate 175,994, forward strand.
TTGAACAATATGAGCTGACGGACAACGGAAATGGCAAAATAGCTGGTAAGCTGGTCCGCCAGTTCAAGCTCGCTACGCAATCCGAGGGCATGGTGGCTGATGATGAATATGGCACGGTCTACATCGCTGAAGAGGATCACGCCATTTGGAAATATGATGCCGAGCCAGATGGTTCCTCCGATCTGCTACGACGTGTAGATGTTGCAGACGGGCGCAGACTTCAGGATGATATAGAGGGACTTACATTGTATTACGGCAAAGACGGCAAGGGGTATCTCATCGCCTCCAGCCAAGGAAACAGCAGCTATGCGATCTATGAACGACAAGGCGACAATGCTTATATAAGCAACTTTACGATCAGCGCCAGCCCTACAATCGACGGTACCTCTGTTACAGACGGTATTGATGTTCTTGGCTATGGATTAGGCAAGAACTTCCCGCACGGTATCTTCGTTGTACAAGATGATGAAAATCTTCAAAACGGCAAAAAGCTGAATCAGAATTTTAAAATGGTGCTTTGGGAGCAGATCGCCAAGGGCGCACGCATCCCGCTATCGATAGACGATGGCATCAACCCGCGTGAATTGGTAAACAGAAGCACGAAGTAATGCCTGTCAGGGAAATCCGCTCAACTATCAGAAGAAAATAAAATTCTAGACTGAAAAATAAAGTGTAAGACTAGGCAAATAAAGTTGTAGACTGAGAAAATATAGTATTATACTGACGATGCTTCATTAAGCTAACTGGCAGGATAGTTTAATGATCAAAAATAATAAGCAGGAGATAATATCGTAACTCCGAATTGTTAAAGTATAAAAATATTAGGAGTTTAGAAAAGGGGTATCTACGTAATTTTATTACGTAAAACGATCTTATTACGGTAATTACGAATTGAATTTCGTAGAATAAAAGTTAATATGACATATCCGAAAACCAAATTTCACATTTTACTATACTGTGACTTATCTTTGTTATCATGAACTGTGACCAGATGTTAATCGTTTGGAAGGAATTAGTAATTCTTGATAGAATAAATATGCAGATGATCAGGCAATAAAATTGTACACATTAGGAGATAAAACTATGGCAAAAAACAAATTACTAAGAATGGACAATGTTGGCATCGTTGTAGAATCCCTTGATGACGCAATCTCTTTCTTCGAGGAGATTGGCTTGAAGCTCGAAGGGCGAGCTACTGTCGAAGGTGAATGGGCTGGTCGCGTAACCGGGCTGGGTTCACAGTGTGTAGAGATTGCTATGATGGTTACCCCAGATGGCCACAGCCGACTTGAACTTTCGCGATTTCTCACCCCACCTACTATATCAGATCACCGAACTGCTCCTGTAAATACCCTCGGTTATCTACGCGTCATGTTCACCGTTGAAGACATTGACGAAATGGTATCCAGACTCACTAAGTATGGTGCTCAGCTCGTTGGCGAAGTGGTTCAGTACGAGGACTCGTATCGGCTCTGCTACATTCGTGGAAATGAAGGACTTCTAATCGGTTTGGCGGAACAACTCGGTAATAAATAAGTGCCGTTTAAAAGAAGACTTAACTGAAATATACATTACTAGAGTAAAAATAGAAACAGAAAAGCAGTGTGAAAGTATCTCGAAGAAGTCGGGTGCATCATATAAGCACCACATTCACGTTCCGGGTCTGGGCGATCCTCGGTCTCGGAAACAAGGAACGAGGAAGTAATTGCCGGGACACATCCGCACCGACTAACCGCATCGCGGCCGGCAGCAAGCTGCCTTAACTCGGTGGGACTTCGTGATGCATGAACTTTAACGGAAATCAATGCAAAACCAAATTAAAGGGACTCAACTAACGAGGAACTTTAGTTCAATGAATCAAGGGGCAGTTGCGATCCGGCAGCTGCTCTATTTTTCATTAAGCTCCCTCAATATGATTTAGTTTTCTCACTCAGGCTCATGAATTCGCAGGATTTCACCCTTAGCTAAGTGTGAGGTAA
>NZ_SLTL01000110.1:0-503 GCF_014858585.1 Paenibacillus sp. 23TSA30-6
GAACGCGCTAACTCACTGGCACGGGTACTTCAAGCGCACGGTGTAGGACCCGACAAGCTGGTTGGCCTGATGGTACAGCGTTCGGCGGAGATGATCATCGGTCTGCTGGCTGTGCTAAAAGCGGGTGGTGCTTATGTGCCGATCGACCCTGAATATCCGTCAGCCCGTATTGATTATATGCTGAAAGACAGTGAGGCCGCCGTACTTCTGACCAGTCGCGATCTGGTAGGAGAACACCATTATGGCGCCAACACTCTGTTTATCGAAGATGAGGAAGTATATCAAGGAGAAAAGACCAATCTGGAAGCCACTGCTCAGCCGGAGCATCTGGCTTACGTTATCTATACTTCTGGTTCAACCGGAAATCCTAAGGGCGTTATGCTCCAGCATCGCTCGGTGCTGAACTTTATTACAGGAATGCGCGAAGTGATCGACTTTGCAGCGGACAAAACGATTTTATCGCTAACCACCATTTCGTTCGATATTTTCGTATTGGAAACGAT
>NZ_SLTL01000111.1:0-462 GCF_014858585.1 Paenibacillus sp. 23TSA30-6
GTATCGGAAGGTGCGGCTGGATCACCTCCTTTCTATGGAGAATCGTTTCCTGCAACGGAAACATTCAAATATGAAGCGTAAGCTTCAAAAAAAAACTACTCACTCGTTGCTCAGTTTTGAGAGTTCAAACTCTCACATAGCGTTTCCAACATATACTTGTATTCAAGTGTTGAGGAATTTGATATGATATTCATCCGGCCTTAAAAACCGGAAAAGTGCACCTTGAAAACTGGATACCGAAACGAAATTGCGTTTTAGAATATTCCTTTACGCTGATCTTGTGTAAACAAGTGAAATAAAGGTAGCAGGTAAGGAAAGATATTTTGCCTTTGGCAAATATCATTCTTTATCGAACATCGATATTTTCTTTCTTTGAAAGAAAAATCTAGGTTAAGCTACAAAGAGCACACGGAGGATGCCTAGGCGCCAGGAGCCGACGAAGGACGTGGCGAACAACGATAA
>NZ_SLTL01000112.1:0-434 GCF_014858585.1 Paenibacillus sp. 23TSA30-6
GTGGCTAATTTAACGCCTTTGCAGGAAGGAATGCTCTTTCATACAGTGATGGAGCCGGAATCACAGGCGTACTATGAGCAAGTGCGAATGACTATCCGGGGTGAACTGAACCTGGAGGCTCTGCAAAAGAGCTTCCAAACCCTGGTACAGCGTCACGAAACACTCCGTTCGAATATGTATCATAAAAGTGCCTCCCGCTCGCGGCTCATTGTATTTAAGGAACGAATTGTAACGCTTCATTACGAGAATTTGACGGATATTCCCGAGGCAAAGCAAGCTGAAGCGATTCGCAGCTACACAGACGCAGACCGGAGCCATCGGTACGATCTGAGCAAGGATTTGCTCATCCGTCTGGCTGTGCTTCAAACCCAAACGAACGCATATACGCTACTTTTAAGCTTTCATCATATCATTATGGATGGCTGGTGCCTTGG
>NZ_SLTL01000113.1:0-389 GCF_014858585.1 Paenibacillus sp. 23TSA30-6
TCCAAGTTCCTATCAACAATGAAGAAATTGAAGCGATCAGAAAAGATACCAAGGGGACCGTTCCGGAGGATCGTCTAAAAGTAATAGCAAGAAGTAGAAAAATATCAGAATATGCAAAGGATATTTTGTCAGCACAGGCTTCATTAAGTAAATCAAATTTTATCGTTGTAGCTAATAAGTTTTTATCTATTTCTATAGAGGAAAGCTTAGAGAGTAATGATATCTTATTGAATATTCTAGCTTTAGTGGACAGACGAGTTGGAAAAAAGCGAATATTAAACATGACCGAGAAGATGAAGTTAAAGCATCCCATTGTGCAGTATTTTTATGAACTACGGCGTAGCACTCTATGAAAATAAATAACTTGATGGGGGCACGTCATGTCAGGG
>NZ_SLTL01000114.1:0-376 GCF_014858585.1 Paenibacillus sp. 23TSA30-6
GGAATGCAGGAAGCGGAGCAAAAGGCGTATATCCATGCGTTCAAGCAGGAGGACCAGGCCCGGGGCTTTAATCTCGGTACCGATGCGCTCATGCGCGTACAGGTATTGCAGACAGATGAAGAGATGTATCACTTGGTATGGAGCTTCCATCACATTGTCATGGACGGCTGGTGCTTGTCGCTGGTGACAGGCGAAGTGTTTGGTACGTACTTTGCGCTGCTGGAGCAGAAGCAGCCGGAGCTTGCTGCGATCACACCGTATGGCCAATATATCGAATGGCTGGGGCGTCAGGATGAACGTGCGGCAAAAGAGTATTGGAGCAGCTATTTGGCGGGCTTTGAACAGCAGACTTTGTTACCTGGCTCGGATGCTTCAT
>NZ_SLTL01000115.1:0-370 GCF_014858585.1 Paenibacillus sp. 23TSA30-6
GACGGGTTTTGTAGTGGTCTAAGTAAATCAGTTCCTTCTTTAGAACGCTGTGAAAGGATTCGATACAGGCGTTGTCATAACAGTTCCCCTTGCGGCTCATGCTGCCTTTCATATGATACTTAACCAGCTTAGCTTGATACTCGTGAGATGCGTATTGGCTCCCTCGATCAGAATGATGCAGAACCCCTTTGCCCGGTCGTTGGACACGATAGGCTTGGTCAAGGGCCTGAATGACTAACTCTTTAGTCATCCGAGAATCCATGTGGAATCCTACGATTTTGCGGCTGTACAAATCCATCACGCTCGCCAAATAAAGCCAGCCTTCATCAGTGGGAATATACGTAATATCCGTCATCCACACCTCGTTTGG
>NZ_SLTL01000116.1:0-365 GCF_014858585.1 Paenibacillus sp. 23TSA30-6
AACACGACCGTTAAGCCCTCCAGCGCCGATGGTACTTGGACCGCAGGGTCCTGGGAGAGTAGGACGTCGCCAAGCAATGTCCCTTTAGAGGATAATGAAGACATACATATTAGGGCCTTTAGCTCAGCTGGTTAGAGCGCACCCCTGATAAGGGTGAGGTCGGTGGTTCGAGTCCACTAAGGCCCACCACTTCTTGATGAAAAAAATGACTGGGGCCATAGCTCAGCTGGGAGAGCGCCTGCCTTGCACGCAGGAGGTCAGCGGTTCGATCCCGCTTGGCTCCACCAATATTCCCTGATAGCTCAGTTGGTAGAGCACTCGACTGTTAATCGAGTTGTCACAGGTTCGAGTCCTGTTCGGGGAGC
>NZ_SLTL01000117.1:0-355 GCF_014858585.1 Paenibacillus sp. 23TSA30-6
TATGACCCGTAGGGGAATCGAACCCCTGTTACCTCCGTGAAAGGGAGGTGTCTTAACCGCTTGACCAACGGGCCTTAACAATAAATAATATCTGGCGGAGAGAGATGGATTCGAACCTTCGCACCACTTTCGCAGTTTGATCCCTCATAGCCACTTGGGTATCTCTCCAACAAGCAGCATAAGGATTACATCCTTAACCTCACTGGAATGAACCGTAGACCTCAACCAACTCAGCTACGCCGCCATCTTATATATAAAATTCAGAAATATTCAAGATTTGGCTCCCCGAACAGGACTCGAACCTGTGACAACTCGATTAACAGTCGAGTGCTCTACCAACTGAGCTATCAGGGAA
>NZ_SLTL01000118.1:0-342 GCF_014858585.1 Paenibacillus sp. 23TSA30-6
ACGGAGAAATCGAAGCAGAACGAGTGGAACAGCGTCCACGTGTCGGACGGCCCGAAGTCGAACAGGTTCTTGTCGTTGAACAGGAGCCGCACGACGTTCTTATGCTCGATCAGCGTTCCTTTCGGTCTGCCAGTCGTTCCCGACGTGTAGATGACATAAGCCAGGTTGCCCGGCCCGGAAATCGGCTCCAGGTTCGAAGCGTCCCGCACATCGGCGGAGTCCGCCCCTCTGTCGCCCCACACGAAATCGTCCAATTCGAGGCGCGTTCCTGCGAAGTCGGTCTTCTCGTGCAGATGCTTTTGAATCAGCAATAACGGCGCGCCCGAATCCTCGATCATGAAG
>NZ_SLTL01000119.1:0-342 GCF_014858585.1 Paenibacillus sp. 23TSA30-6
ACGGAGAAATCGAAGCAGAACGAGTGGAACAGCGTCCACGTGTCGGACGGCCCGAAGTCGAACAGGTTCTTGTCGTTAAACAGGAGGCGCACGACGTTCTTATGCTCGATCAGCGTTCCTTTCGGTCTGCCGGTCGTTCCCGACGTGTAGATGACATATGCCAGGTTGCCCGGCCCGGAAATCGGCTCCAGGTTCGAAGCACCCAGCGCATCGGCGGAGTCCGCCCCTCTGTCTCCCCAAACGAAATCGTCCAATTCGAGGCGCATTCCTGCGAAGTCGGTCTTCTCGTGCAGATGCTTTTGAATCAGCAATAACGGCGCGCCCGAATCCTCGATCATGAAG
>NZ_SLTL01000012.1:0-168556 GCF_014858585.1 Paenibacillus sp. 23TSA30-6
TTGGGCGATGACAGGCTTCGCAACCTAACCTGTTGCCTTGCTATCAGCAAATTCAGTTTATGCCCTTATGGGCGCACGCACATAGCCATCGGCCATTCGTCACGATCGTATCCTTTACGAGTGGGAACACCTGCAAGCGAATGCTTGCGATTTTGCTCGGCTCCTTCACGGTCAATTGTGCATACCGGTGATTTCCCCGCCTGAATGGCTTCCTTGATATGCTGCGCCGTTTCAGGATAACGACCTGACGGAAATTGCAGCGTAACCTGAGCCGATGCAGGCGGGTTCTCTCCTGTCGTTTTCGTAAGAAGATTGCCACCTTCAAACCAGTACGCGCCCGCAGCTAGCAGCACTAAGACTATAAAACTCAGCAACTTTTTCTTCAATTTTCTTCTTCCCTTCAAGCTATTCCAGTAGATGCCTTCAACTAAGGTAATCCCCGGATTTTATTTTTTGTAACCCCTTACTGACTAAAAAAAGGTTGAATATTCGACGACAAATAGTATAGAGAGGAGGTTGTACGAATGAACGATGAGATCAAACTGGCCGTGAGCCAAATGCAAGCCGTTGTAATCCGCTTACTGAATGGAAGTACCGTAATTGGCTGGCCTAAGCTCCTATCTGACCAAGAAACTCAGCAATTCAAGCTTTATGATGACGAACACGTATATACGATTTCCGTTAATGACGTGGATACAGTCGCAAGAGTTATTGTATAAGATACAGGAAGCGACTTAATGAGACATCCAGCGGACAAGCCCAAACAAGGCACACCACAGGAGAAGACTGATCAGAATCCCCCAAAATAAACCTTTAAAAAGCTTCATACCATACTGACAACCTTTCCGACTGGGCTTTTCCCCCATTATAACATGTCAGAAAGACAGCTGTCGCAGCATGCTTTTACATCATCTTCGTATCATATATATTAAATTTTAAAATCACGACACAAAGAAAAAATGAAATTAATTCCGAAAATTATGCCTGATCACCAGTGAAAATGCAATCATGACATAATAAAAGTCACATTTTAATCAAAATTTAATGAAAGTTTTCCGAAAATGATGTATAATTATTGACATAATAAAACGCACGAGGTGATCATCATGGCATTATTAAACAGAGTACAGGAGTTAAAATTGCAACTGCCTAGCGAGCATCACAGCATTTCACAATACGTGGAGCATGCGCTGCATTCAATTGACAGTTTTGTTGAGCAACATCGTCAATTTATAGCCGCTCAGGCTTTGTATGGTGAAAAAATTAATGGCACAGAAGAAAGACTGTTTCGAGATACCATTTCCGAGATTAAAGCTCAACTGGTGACCACGCTGGAAAAGACGGTTGAAGATTTCTCTCACAAAGGCGACAAGCACTGGAAGAACCATTATCAGGACGGCGTAGAATAAGTTGAAAAATAACCCTCGGTTATAGACCGGGGGTTATTTTTGCATAAGTGGATGTGGCAATATGCGTAGACTATTTTAACACTCTGGCAGATGTCGCTACAGTCTTACCACCATAGACTACTTTGATACTGGAACTTCCGGTATCAATCGCCTTCACCTGACCACCAGTAACCTGTACAATCGACGGTTTGGAGGATGTCCATACCGCTGAGCTTGTCACATTAGTAGTTGCGCCTGAATCATAAATTGCATTCACACTAAGCACTTGAGAGGAGCCTTTAGGCAGCTTCAGGTTTTTATTGCTCAATACCAGTTTGAGCAACTTAGGTGTGACCTTGATCTCAACGTTAAACGACTTATCTTGATAAGTGCCCGTAATAGTTGCTGTTCCAATTCCAACGGCTTTAATGGAAGAGCCTTTCACGACCACTACGGAAGCATTCGAGGTTGTCCATTTCACTTTACTGCTCAGCGTTGCTTTTTTACCATCTGTATATATGCCGGTGACTTTGATGGACTTACTTCCTTTCAAATTCATTTCAGCATTCGAAAAGCTTGGTGTCAATGTAGAAATGGCTCCTTCCACAATGACAGGCACTTTCACGTATTTATTCATATACATCGCCTTGATTCCTGAGTTACCGCCACTTACCGCTTTTACTTTACCATTTCCTACTGTAACTGCGGCTGTTGTACCTACCCAACTTACCTGATTGGTAACATCCAGGATTCCGCCACCAGCCATGTGTGCTTTTACTGTCGGAATACTTGCTTCTTGGCCTGCAACCAATACATATTTTTTCTCAGAAGCCGTCAGCTTGAGCACTTTGTATTGCACAGTCACTGGAATATCCAGTTTGAGCGCACCTACCGTTGCTGTCAATGTTGCACTACCTGGGTTCACTGCAACTAGCTTACCATTTGTTATTTTAACTGCACTTTCACTGCTTAAGCTCCATTTTACATCGGATTGAACTGCTTTTTTTGCTCCATTGACCAAATAAGCAGATATACTCGGAAGAGAAGTTTTGCCTCCTGTTTCGAGAGTCAGACTGGCTTTGCTTGAAACCAGTTTTTCAACCGTCGGAAGTACATTAATCTTCAGAGTCTTGCTCAAACCGTGATAGGACGCTGTAATCGTCGAATTCCCTGCATCCATCGGTGTGATTTTTCCTTGCTCGACTGTGGCAACCAGCGGATTGGAGGAAGTCCATTCTGCCGTGTTGGTCACATCAGTTTTACCACCAGTCAGGTTCACATCGGTTGCATTAACCTGAATTGGGGAGCTACCCAGAAAGACCGATTTGGACCCGGATGCATTCAATACTAATGCCTGAGAAGAAGAACGTACATACACGATCGTTTGTGCTTTGAGTTCATCTTTGCTTGCTTTAATGTAAGTCATGCCCTTGGCAAGAGGACGAACCAGACCATCTTCCACTGTAGCCACGGACGGATTCGTGGATGTCCATTCCACACCAGATACTTTTTCTGTACCGCCCGCCGTAAGCGTACCTTGGACAGTCAATTGCTTCGAATCTCCGCTCACCACCAGATTGATGGGACCGGATGGATCTATTTGCAGCTTGCTGTAAGGCGATTTTACTGTAATCGTTGTACTTACCGTTTGCTGTCCATATGTGGCAACAATCTTAATCTGCCCTTTTGACACAGGAGTAATGAGTCCCTTATCTACCTTTAAAATGCTTGAATCCCCAGAGATCCATTCTGCCTTTTGTGTAACATCTTCTTTGCCCTTTTCAGTCAATGACCACACTTTTAATTGAGCGGGGTTTCCACCCAGATTGACTGTAGTCGGATTTTGACTATCCCACTCTACCGTGGAGGTCGTGTTCCCCTCCGCCTGGATCAAACCCGCTGGCAATGCTGCAAATAAAAACATCAGCACAGCAAGTAAGAAGGTACTCCGTTTGCTCATACGTTTCATTCGTTTCTCTCCCTTAGTTTCAGCTCTATAAATTAGGATATAATTAACAATCCTATTACTTTATCGGTAAACAGCTACTTGATTTGAACCCTTAGGAAGAAAAAAAGGTGAATTATAACAGTTAAAGTTCTCCGCGTAGCGACCTGACCACGAACAGATGACCCTCCTTGGACAAGGTTTGTCCATCATCCAGAACGACATCGTAATCCGTGTGACTGGTCAATTTTGTGTTGTAGGCAATCAACTGGTCTTCTTTCCAAACGGTCACCGCCGATTGAAAAAGAATGGCATTATCAAACTGCACTGGAACGCTCATCACATAACCGATAGAATTTAGCTTCGCCGGATGACGGCTTCTGCGCTCACGCCCAGGAGGGAGCATCGTAATATACGTAATATTTTCAAAAGGAATAGACAACATCTTCGGGCCTAAAATAACGCACTTGTGCGTGTCATCCCATTTTTCAATCGTGCCGCGCACCTTTTGGGTATGACCGTTGTTGCCATAATATAAAATGACCTGACGTCCCTTCCATTGACGCATGTCCTCACCTCCAGTGCTAGCGGTTAGGAATCTCCCACCGAATCGGTTCCATTCCATGCTCCAGCAAAAATGCATTGGTTTGCGAAAAAGGCTTGCTGCCGAAAAAGCCCCTATGAGCCGCCAAAGGACTCGGATGGACAGATTTCAAAACCAAATGCTTGCTCGTATTCACGAAGCTTGCTTTTTTCTGGGCATGGCTTCCCCACAAAATAAACACTACCGGCTGCTCACGTTCATTAATCGCCTCAATAACGGCATCCGTGAAACGTTCCCAGCCTATTCCCTGATGAGATTGCGGTTGTCCTTCACGCACGGTCAGCACATTGTTCAGCAGCAGCACTCCCTGCTCTGCCCAAGGAACAAGGTAGCCCTGATTGGGAATGGGAGTACCGATATCAGCACGTAACTCTTTATATATATTTTGCAGAGACGGCGGTGTACGCACACCTGGTCTTACGGAAAAGCTCAAGCCGTGGGCTTGTCCCTCTCCATGATAGGGGTCCTGCCCCAATATAACCGCTTTGGTAAGATGATATGGTGTTAATTTAAGTGCGGAAAACAAATCTTCCTTTGGAGGGTAGACTTTATGTATTTTGTATTCACGTGCTAATGTATACCTCAATTCATTGAAATAAGGCTTTTCTACCTCTTCCCGTAAAACTTCATCCCAATCATTACCAAACATAACTCCCGTCTCCTCTCGATATATGGGTCCCGAAATGTTTAGGCGTTTTATTTACAAAAAAATAAGCTGGTCTCCCTCATCCGGAGCCAGCTTATTTATTCGTTACCTGTGTTACATGCCGAAGGACCAGGATAGAAACCATACGATAATCAGCTACCGTTGGATCTAAATTCGATTTCCTTATTATAGCATTAACGATAATCGTGTCAAGTAACTGTAAGCCCAAATCCGCACGGTACCTCGTAACAATCAAGGGGTTGGCTCAGAACATTGGATTAAGCCTTATGAGCATTCAGATACTCTAGCGCGTTATACAACATAATGGCTGCTTCCGCACGTGTAATCTCGCTTTTTGGATTAAACTTTCCGCTGGCATCCAAGTTATTGACCTTATATACAAGCGAACGCTGAATGCTGCCTTGATAGGAAGACTCCAACTTGCTATCATCGGCAATCGTTGCAGGTGCAATTTTGATCATCGGCAGGCTGCCTGCTTTTTCCATGCCCTGAATCAGCATATGGGTGAACTCTTCCTTGGTCAGAGTTTTTGAAGGATCGATATCTTTGGGAATCTCCACGCCATTATAATGCGCGTTGATAAAGGCTTCGGCATACCATGCGGTATCCTTAACATGGGAGAACAGTCCGCTGGCCTGTGGCGCCTTATTAAAATCAATAGCAGCCAAACTGAGCTGAAATCCGCCGGAGATCAACTGAATGCCTTGGGCAGCAGTCACTCTAGAGGCGGGGAGAAACTGCGTATCAGAGACCCCTTTGAGCAAACCCTGATTTTGAAGGGAAATGATTTTGTCTTTGCCGCTTATGCTGTCCAAATCCTTGAACTGATTGCCCGCCGCAAACATTTGATCTCCAAAAGAGAAGGAAAGAAGCAATACTGTGGTCATGGCTGCGAATGCGCTTTTTCTCATATTCATGTAAGTTCCACCTTGTAGTTGAATTAGGCCGCCTGGCCATTAACAACCTCTTTGACGTAGTTCAGGATGGAAAGGTTGCAAGCGATCTAACAGAGATTCGGATGAAGATTGCGGAACGCTCAATTCTTATCTTTCACGCCAATCACGATGACATCCCCCTCAAAATTATGCATATCAATAACCGTTACATTGTCCTGAAACGCTACCGAAGCTGCTGCAAATCGGCGGTATTCCAGGTCGATAATCGTAAAGTCATATTCTCTGAGATCGGCGTCTAGCTTCAGGACCGTGTTCACCGGCACATAAATAGCAATTTTTTCGAAGCCTCTGGTTGAGGCAACTCGAATCTCTTCCGTGTTCTTAAGTACTATGTTCCAAGGCTGCAAATCTACCAGTCCGTACATCTGGAACAGCCACTTCGCGAATCCATAATCCCACGCTCCCTCAAATTTAAGGGCAGCCTGCCATTCATAGGGGCTATCAAAACCTTCCCCGGTAACTCCAAAGCGCTTCCTTTTTTTGTGCCAGCTCCATATTCCATGTGCTCCGTAGGTTACACCGGCTCCCGCACCGGACAAAAGACTTTGCCATGCAGCTTTACGCACGTCGGCACGGCCGAAACGACCGTATTCTCTCCGGCTGTATCCCATCATCTCGTAGCAAGGTTCCGAGTTTAGCACAGGCCGTGTTACCCGCTTGTTGTAGAAGTCCAACGCCAAGGTGTAGGCCTTGGACTGAAACTGCGAATTGTGACCTGATTGGTACATGTAAAAGTCCAAATTAGGATCGTTAATGAACTCATCCGGCAGATCCGCTAGTCTCCCCTGAATGTGAAGAGTAGTCAAACACTCCGGACTATGTGTCTTCACAACGTGAAGAGTGGTGCGGTAATACTCGTTTGCTCGCTCTGACGGGAAGTCGGTATCCCCGCTCACGATATAGATAGGGTGATACTTTGAGAATCGGTCTGCCGCGTAACGCACATACGGTTCTACCGCCTCCAGAGGCATTTTTTTCTCATCACGAAGCTTGGCCGCCCATGTATCCGGGATATAATTGCACCAAAGCAAAACAAGCGCGGGTACAAATCCCTTGCTCACCGCCATCTCGACCATTGTCTCCGCCCTGTCAAAATAGTCTGGATTCAGCGAATAAAAATCGTAGCTCCCGTCCTCAATCCGTTCGAACGGTTCGTAATCCAAATCACTGCCGCTGGCATCCCACTGACGCAGCAAATTGATTTGCAGAACATTAAACCCCTGGCTACTTCTGTAGTCAAGATAATCAGCCCATTCCTCCAGTGAGATGTTGGTAAATGCGCTCCAGACGGTATCCGCCAGATAAAAAAATGGAACTCCTTCATTGACAAAGTAACGTTTGTTCTCCGCTATGCCAAGCTTTATCATACGGCATCCCCCTTATTGCTGTAATGACAGAAAACGGCGAACAGTTCGCCGCTTTCCCTTTTATTGCTCATTTATGAAGTGACGATACTAGCTTGGGCTCCAGCCGTTCCCTCCTGCTCTGACTTCTCCTGTGCTTCGCGTTCCCTGTTCAACGCTTGTTTATCAAGCGTTCTAAAGAATGGATAGTAAATCAACATACAAACGGGAATGAGCAAAAGCTGTGCAGCTGCAAGTCTCCAGCTCCCCTCAATAAAGCCGAGAGCAAAAATCGGAGTGCCAAATGCCGGGTAAATTCCGATGGGTGCAGGCAGCAAGCCCGCAGTTGTCGCAAAATAACCGAGGACGGCGCAGACGATAGGAGCAATGATAAACGGAATAGCCAGGAGCGGATTCAAAACAACTGGAATTCCGAAAATGAGTGGCTCGTGAATCGAGAAGAAAGTCCCCGGAAGACCGAGCTTGCCAATTGTGCGTAATTGCTTACTCTTGGCCAAGAAGACCAGCAGGAGAGCGAAGCCCAGCATCGGCGCATAGTTTGAAAAAATATACCAGAAAGCCAGCCCGATAATGTTTGGAAGCGGAGCTCCCGCCTGGAAAGCGTCGAGATTGGCAAGATCCAGGCTCATCCAGATCGGTTTGACGATGGCAAGCGTTACGATTGCGCCGTGGATTCCGAACATCCAGAGCACCTGCATAATGATGAGGGCGACAATCATAGCCCCCAGTGATCCACCCAGTCCTTCCAGTGGCACTTGCAGATAGGTATAAATAAACTCATGGACCGTACCGAATGACGTATGCATGAACAGACCGGAAACAATAACGAATACCATAGCTACGAGTATCGCCGGAATTAATCCTGAGAATGTTTTGACAACGGTAGGCGGTACTCCTTCGGGCATTTTAATGGTCCAGTTGCGATCGACAATCCAGATATACAATCGGGAAGCGAGCAAGCCAACCAACATGGCGACAAACAAACCCTGCGCACCGAGCCACTGAAGTGGAAGCGCCCGAACTTTATCGAATGTTTGAATCGGCGTCAAAATAAGAAACGAGAGCAGTGCCGTTGCTGCGGGAACCAGCGGGTCCTTGTCAAAAGCTTGCGCCAGTCTGTAGGCGATGAAGAAGACTGCATAGAGGGCGATGATGCCAGTTGTCATCGTCGATCCTAATCCGATAATACCCTTGATGGGTGCGATGAGGTTCTGGTAAGGCTCCCAGGCAAGTGCGGAGAAAAGCGTCGAAAATGCTCCAATAATCAAAAAAGGAAGGGTGGACATCAGTCCATTTGATATAGCGCTCATATAGCGATTTTGCTGAATTTTCCCAGCGTATCTTTGCAATTTATGCGATAGTTTTTTTTCGTTAGCCATATTCCTTCAACTCCTGCTTTAGAGTTTCATCTGTTGTACTATAATCTAGAGAACGCTTCCATCTGAGGAAATCACATTTTTGTACCAATGGAAGCTGTTCTTGCGAATCCGCCGCAATTGTCTCAGGTTGAACTCATCCCGGTCAACATAGACGAATCCGTAACGTTTGCTTACTCCCTGGTGGGTGCTGACCAGATCAATTGCGGACCAAGGACAATAACCAAACAGCTCCACCCCGTCCGTAATAGCCAGCTGGCATTGCTCGATATGCTTGCGCAAGTAATCGATGCGGTAATCATCTCTTACGACATCGCCCTCTTCCAAGGAATCAAAAGCCCCCAGTCCATTCTCGGTAATGATCAGCGGTAGCTGGTAGCGGTCATAGATCTTCCTAAGAGTAACACGCAAGCCTGCCGGATCAATTCCCCAGCCGAACTCCGTTCGCTCCAGGTACTCATTCCCACTCCCGGAAAAAACACCCACTTCCCCCACTGAGATTTGCTGATCCCCCATCCCGCCTTTTTCTGCCGAATTCTGGGTACTGGCTTTGACCGTTGCAGAGCTGTAATAATTAAAAGCGATAAAGTCTGGCTTCGCGGCGGACAGAATACTCATATCACCTTCTTGAATCTCAGGCGTATAGCCTTTTTCCTCGAAGTAGCTCCAGACCAGCGTATTGTAACGGCCAAACACCGCCATATCAAGGTATAACCAATTGCGGATTGTGTTGAAGTTATCAGCCGCCAGCACATCTTCCGGACGCGAAGAAGCTGGATATACGCACGAGATGTTAGGGGCCGGTGCCACTTTAGCTTCAGGTAACATTTCTTTGCACAGAATCATCGCCCTGGCTTGAGCCAGAAGCATATGATGATTTTGCTGATACAATTCCTTTTTTGGATTCTTCAGGTTCGGGTCCAACGTTCCCAAAGCGGAACCGTGCAAAATCATCATGTTTTGTTCGTTAATAGTTAACCAATATTTCACCCGGTCCCCAAAGTGTTCGAACAATGTCTTCGCATACGTTTCAAATGCGTTGATTGTACTACGGTTCGACCATCCGCCTTCTTTTTCCAAAGCTGCCGGAAGATCAAAATGATACATGGTCACGATCGGTTCGATCCCGTATTTTAATAACTCATCAATTAAATGGTTGTAAAACTGTATGCCTTTCGGATTCAATTCCCCTGTTCCCTGCGGATAAATGCGGGTCCAGGCCACCGAGAAGCGATAAGCCTTGAAGCCCATTTCCGCCAGTAAGGAAATGTCTTCCTTATAGTGATGGTAATGATCGCTTGCCACCTTATAATCAGTGATCCCTTCCCGGGGCGGACGGGCGTCAATAACAGACGGCCCTTTTCCGTCCTCGTTCCATGCTCCTTCAAACTGATAGGCCGAGGTCGATCCACCCCATAGAAAATTGGAGTCAAACGCTTTCAATTTATGATATTTCATTTTGACCACCTTCAATGAAAAAGTGTTGATCTATTTGTACAGACGATTATAGATTTAAGGCTTCGGCAAGTACCTTTTCACCATTCATCATGCCATAATCCATTCTGTCGATTACGCTTACCTTGATGCCTTTAGGCTCGTATTTGGTTTTAAAATCATCTTCCAAGTAGCCGACCTGCGGTCCTATCAGCAGTACGTCCGTTTTGTCCGCATACTCTTTAAAAGAGCTTTCGGAAGTAGCTCTGATTTCAACCTCAACATTTTGAGCCTGTGCAGCCTTCTGCATTTTCTGTACCAGCATACTTGTAGACATTCCTGCTGCACATACGAGCGTAATTTGTTTCATTGGTTATTCCTCCCCGATAATGGTGTGATGGATACTGATGCTTCGTAACGGTTCAATCTGCTGTAAAGTTCCACGATATGTCTCGCCAGATCCTTGGTCGTAATGGCAGACATGAGATGGTCTTGTGCATGCACCATTAGCAGTGTCACTTCATGAGCTGTCCCACCCGCTTCCTGCTGGATCAGTCGCGTCTGCGATTTATGCGCTTGAACCAGCTCGTTCTTGCATTCTTCAAGACATTCTGCTGCCTGCTCCGCATTACCCTTCTCGGCAAAGCTGATAGCTTCCATAGCTTTACTCTTCGCAATACCCGAATTTGTTATAAGTCCCATTATGATTTCCTGATACTCATCCATTGAATTCACCCCATGCATTTCATCTCTTTAGCTTACAGATTCAGTGTATACGATTCTTGCCGACTTCTAAACGCAACTCTTTTCCACTAGAAGCGGAAATGCTTACAATGGAAAAAATAGCAAAACTCCGCACGATGCTTGTTCAAAATCCAAGCAGATGTCGTGCAGAGCTTTATTTTAATACAGTTTATGTTTGACAATAATTTGAGCAAAATCCCCGTAGGTTTTGCATTCCAGCATTTGCTGGATAATATCGGAGTCGTCGACCAGTCCCATCAGATGCTTATACATTTTCGCCGGAGGCTCGTCGCCGTTTTTGTTAATACTGAGCAGGCAGACGAACTGCACGGGCTTACCGGACCAATCTATAGGAGATTTCAGTGTACAGACCGCCCATACCGTCCGGTTGCTTTGTGGAATAATGGGATGAGGAATGGCTACCAGATTTCCGTAAGCCGTAGGAGCAGCATTTTCCCTTTCCAGCACCAATCCGATGAATCCCTCGGAAGAGCGGATCAATCCGGAAGCATGCATTCTTTCTCCCAAAAAAGTAATAATCTCTTCTTTTGTAGTGAAGTTCTGTCTCAGAAATACAAGCTCTTCCATAATGTGGCGGAAAGTAAATTCGCCTTCATCCGTCAGCAGCTCTTCAATCTTATCGATGTCACCGCCGCCAAGCAGAGTCTGAACTACCACGACCGGAATGGATAATGTCTGCGGAATTGGAACTGTGCTTACCACAAAATCAATGCCATGCAAAGGAACCTGCTGCAACTTGTAATACTCGGTCGTGCCAGCAACCTCAAGCCTTTCACCGAACTTGCTACGTAGCTTGTAATACAGCAAGCGGGCACTTCCAACACCCGAAGTGCATACGACAAGGCAGCGTTTAGGTCTGTTGTTCATCTGCTGCCTTTCCATGGCGGCCCCGATATGAATCGCCAAATAACCCATTTCTGTCTCTGGTATAGCCAAATTCAGTTTACTCTCGATTAACTTGGCACCTATGACCCCCGCCTGAAAAGCCAAAGGATAATTATTCTTCACATGATCCAGCATCGGATTACGGATATTCATCCCATATTTTACGCGGTTTAGCGCCGATTTCAGATGAAGACATATGCCCATTAACAGTTCTTGATCCCGGCTGATATTCAGGTTAAAGTCCCTGTCAATTTCAGCCAGCATTTCTCTGCCAAGCTCATAAATTCCCCGATCCAAGAGCTTCTGAGGCCCCTCCTCTTCTGTCTGTTGCTCCGTAACTCCCTCAAACCACTTGTTCCCGGCCAGATGCATGGCGATATAAGCAACCTCATCCTCCGGAAAGGTCAAATCCATTTGCTTTTCAATGTGGCTAACGATATGTTCAGCGGCTCGAAATTCCTCGGTAGCCCGAAAATCTTCCCTTTCATTGGAAAGCATCGCGACCCGGTTCCCATCGCGAATACGCTTGCAAGCTATAGCGATATGAATGGACAGGTTGTTGAAGGCAACATCCGACAAAGTGACCCCGTGGTTCTGGATTTGCTCCAGAATAATACCGCGAATGAGTGTCATTTCCCAAGGGGTAACCATTCTCGATGCGGCCTCCACGCCCCCAGTCCTTTCTTCTTCAGAACGGTTGACGATGAATTCAGACATGCAGAAACGTAAGCGAACCTCGTCGCCCCTCAGCTTGACACCGTAATTCGGGCGCTTATCAATGCCGATTCCGTAAGCCTGTAGCATATGCTTAACCTCTTTGAAATCATTTTGTACGGTGGATTTGCTAATGTATAACTCATCCGCCAACTCTTCCAGCTTCAAATAATTTTCTGTAAGTAGGAGGCGCGAGATTAAATAACGCTGTCGGTATTCAGGAGAATTGGGATCATCCGGTTCGTTATACAGGAACAACTGCTGTAGGAGCGTACGAAAGCTGCGGTCGTCCGTGATTTTCAGTTCATACCCCCTTGAACGAACAGGCTGAATCGATGCTCCATGCTTGGCCAGAAATTCATCCAGTTCTCTGATATCGCTACGTACGGTACGTGAAGTAACCTGGATCAATTTTGCCAGATGCTCGCTCTTGACAGGAGTGTCCGCAGCCAGCAAATGCTGTAGAATCGAAACCATTCGCGTATTCATTCAAGGTGACCCCCCGTTCTTTTGTCCAAATCTATCCTCTACTCAGGCCTGCTCGGTTAGCTCGCCTTTAGGTACGAAAGTGGCAGGAGCAGCACAGGAATTGCGCTCTACAAATTTCGTATCCACTGTGATTTTTGCTGTAACCTGCGTTCCCTGCTCAATAGTATCGGTCAGGAGATCGACAGCCAGAACGGCCATTCTTTCTTTTTCTACATGAATGGTCGTTAGCTCCGGCGTAACAATGACCGATTCCGTAATGTTGTCAAAGCCGATAATTGAAGTATCCTGCGGCACCCGGATGCCAAGCTCGCTCATGGTCTTCATGGCGCTGATAGCAATATAGTCGCATTCGCAGAACCAGGCCGTCGGCAAAGTTTTCCCGCTCTCCAGATAAACGGTTAACTGCCGATTCAGATCCTCCTGCGAAGTAAGAATGGTTGGCGCTACAGCCAGCATTTGTGCCTCCGGAATCTTCAGCCCCCGTTCCATGAGTGCCGCCAAAAATCCGCGTTTACGTTCCTCAAAATTATGAATTCGTACATTTGAAGCAATATAACCGATTGAGGTATGACCCATATCGCATAAATAAGCTCCTGCCTGATAAGCACCCATAACATTATTAATCTGGATAAATTGCACGGGAAGCGTATCAAAGCAGGTATCCAGCACAATCAGATTCGGCAGCTTGGCATGAATATCACTGATCTGCTCACGGGTCAAATTGGTTCCCAGAACAATGGTGCCTGCACTGCGTTTCTCCTCTGCAACCATCTGGATATCCCTCTGGAAAAATTCTACGTCGACCGTCGAGAAGATCAACGAATACCCTTTTTGTCGGCAACGTTCCTCAATAAACTGGATTAATTCTTTAAAAAATGGCTGCTGATAGTATTCCTCAAGGACAATGCCCGAATTTGTACACACGAGAAAAAGCAAGGACTTATCACTTCTTGAAGCCGTTATCGTCTTGCTTTTGGGACTGTATCCTGCCTCGTGGGCTACCTGGAGAATACGTTCACGCGTATCCGGGCCAATACCCGGCTTGCCGCTGAAGGCCAGTGAAACAGCTGATTTGGATACGTTGGCCAGCTTAGCGATGTCTTCCATTTTCATGCCCTAATTCTCCATTCTAAATAAGATGAACAACAGCAGTGAAGAGAATAAGTGAAGTTTACACCGAATTGAGATGCGATGCAATAATTAGCTGAATTTATTTATATTTGTTTAGTTATTTGTTTAGTTATTATAACTAAATATCACTGAATAATTCATTGACACCGTTTTAATTCGATGTTACTATGACCTCGACATAGAAATATTCATTGAATTTAGTTTTTACAACTAAACTAATTTCATTTTGTTTAGTTTATTTATTCTATTTTGTTCAGCAAATGTTGTTTATTCAAGTACAGAGGAGACATGATCATGAAGAAATTAAAGTTGGGTTATGCTCCGACGCGCCGATTTACGTTCAGCGCCGACGATGCCTTTAAGTACAAAGTGGAAATTCGCAAGAAAATTGAGAGCTTTGGCATGGATATCGACATTGTAGACCTGGAGGGCCTTAATGAGGAAGGCTTGCTGTATGACGACCATATAAACGCGGATTTAATTGCAAAGCGATTCAAAGAGGAAGAAGTAGACGCTGTTTTTTTCCCACATTGCAACTTTGGTACAGAAGATACTGTAGCTCGTGTAGGCAAGGCGCTCGGCAAGCCTGTCCTGCTGTGGGGACCGCGGGATGAAGCGCCGCTTGCGGACGGCATGCGCCTTCGCGACACCCAATGCGGTATTTTTGCCACAGGTAAAGTGCTGCGAAGATTCAACGTTCCCTTCACCTATGTAACGAACAGTTGGGTGAATGATCCGGTTTTCGAAAGAGGCTTTACCAACTTTGTGGCTGCCGCCAACGTCGTGCGCCAATTCAAGAGCTTACGCATTCTCCAGATTGGCCCCCGCCCTGCTTCGTTCTGGACGATGATGTGCAATGAAGGCGAACTGCTGGAACGCTTCGGCATTGAGATTCATCCCATTACCATTGTCGACATTCAGCTTAGAACCAAAAAAATCGCCTCCAGCAATAGCTCCGAGCTTCTGGAAACGATGGATTACATTAAAGAAAAACTCGATTACAGTGAAGTGACCGAAGATGACGTAAGACGGATAGCTGCTTTAAAGGTCGCCATGAAATCCTTCGCCCGTGAGACGGGAAGCAGCGCTATCGCAATCCAGTGCTGGTCCTCTTTGCAGGATGCCATATCCATTATGCCGTGTCTGGCCAACGCAATCCTGACTGACGAACAAATTCCGGTTACTTGTGAAACAGATATCCATGGAGCCATTACTTCCATTATGGTGCAGGCTGCCTCCATGAACACAATGCCAACCTTCTTCGCAGATATTACTGTTCGACATCCTGAGAATGATAACGGCGAACTTCTCTTCCACTGTGGCAATTTCCCGGTCTCGCTCTCTGTAGAGAACAAACCGAAGTTACGCAAGCATTTTCTCTTCGACGACCATTCTCCCGGAACGCATGAAGGCGAAATCCGCGGTGGCGGTATGACCATTGCCCGATTTGACGGCGACCACGGTGAGTACTCCATGTTCCTCGGGCGTGCCCGGGGTATTGAAGGTCCTTATACCCGCGGCTCCTACGTATGGGTGGAAGTAAACGATTGGCCGCTGTGGGAGGAAAAACTCGTAAAAGGGCCTTACGTCCATCATTCCGTAGGTATCCACGCCAATGTGATCCCGGCCATTTATGAGGCCTGCAATTATATACCCGGCCTGACGCCTGATCCGGTCGATCCCACGGAACAGGAAATTCAAAGCTGGCTTAGAGGATCCGATCTCGCCCGTAATAAGCGCCCGAACATTCACGTTTGAGACGTCTAAAGCGACAAAGACCATCCCTATAATATCTATCTTGAGGAGGACATTATGGAAATCCAGGAACTGAAAGTCAAAGCCGCACAAATCCGCATGGACCTGCTAACCATCATTCACCGCGCCAAAACGGGACATACGGGGGGATCGCTGAGCAATACAGACATTTTAACGGCTTTATATTATGAAATCATGAACGTTGACCCTGCTAATCCAAAATGGGATGACCGTGATCGCTTTATCGCCAGCAAAGGGCATTCCGTAGAATCTCTATGGTGTATTCTGGCCGACCGGGGCTTTTTCCCAAAAGAAGAGCTGGAGACCTATAGCCAGTTCGGTACCCGACTCATTGGCCACCCGAACAACAAGGTTCCAGGGATTGAAATGAACACCGGGGCCCTCGGTCACGGTCTGCCCATTTCCGTAGGCATGGCACTAGCTGCCAAGCGGGATGACCGTACTTACCGTGTATTTTGTCTAATGGGAGACGGCGAACAGGCCGAAGGCTCCAACTGGGAAGCCGCTATGGCAGGCTCTCATTATAAGCTGGATAACCTGATCGGCATTATCGACCGCAACCGACTCCAGATCAGCGGTGCTACCGAAGAAGTCATGGAACTGGAGCCGCTGGAAGAGAAGTGGACTGCCTTCGGCTGGAACGTCGTCTCTATCAACGGCAACAATATGGAAGAATTGCTCAAGGCATTCAGGTCCACCCCTGAAGTAGCGGGAAAGCCAACGTTAATTATGGCCAATACCACCAAGGGCAAAGGCGTATCGTTCGCCGAAAATGTCCCGGCATGGCATCACCATGTGCCTAATGATAAAGAGTTGGAGCTGGCTCTCACAGAGCTAAAGGCAACGATCGAAGAATTGACGCAGAAAGGGCAGGTGCATTAAGCATGAATAAAATTCCTAATCGCCAAGTAATCTGTGACACACTGCTGGAGTTGGCCAAAGACGACCGTGATATCATGGTACTGGCCAGCGATTCGCGCGGTTCTGCTGCAATGGCTCCCTTTGCCAATACGTTCCCGGAGCAGTTCGTCGAGGTCGGCATTGCCGAACAGAATATCGTAGGCATGTCTGCAGGCCTGGCCCACAGCGGCAAAAAACCGTTTGTGACTTCACCAGCCTGCTTCCTCAGTATGCGCAGTATTGAACAAGTCAAAGTTGACGTTGCTTATTCGCGGACAAATGTGAAGCTCATCGGCATTAGCGGAGGCGTCAGCTACGGGGCGCTTGGTATGTCACACCACTCCGTGCAAGATATCGCAGTAGCCCGGGCAATTCCGGGACTGGCGATTGTCCTGCCTGCTGATCGTCACGAAACGAAGAAACTGACCGAAGCGCTTGTAAAATATGACGGCGGCGTATACGTGCGAATCGGGCGTAATCCCGTTGAGGACGTTTACGAAACCGATGATTACCCATTCGAAATAGGCAAAGCTATAACTGTGAGAGAAGGCAACGACGTTACAATTATTGGTGTCGGTGAAACCGTGCGAATCGCACTCGATGCCGCCAAGGCACTCAACGACGAAGGCATATCCGCCCGGGTAATCAACATGCATACAATCAAGCCGCTGGATGAAGAGGCGATCATTACCGCTGCACGTGAAACTGGACGCATCATTACCGTTGAGGAACATAGCATTTACGGCGGTCTCGGCGCAGCCGTGGCAGAAGTTGTTGTGCAGAATCACCCGGTTCCTATGAGAGTGCTCGGCATCCCGGATGAGCCGGCGATTGCCGGTAAATCGGCGGAAGTTTTCCACCACTACGGCATTACGGGTGACAATATCAAACAAATTGCATTCGAATTGATTAATAAGTAGAGGGCGAAGCATATGGAGCACAATCAACAATATATATTGGCCATCGACCAGAGTACTTCAGGCACCAAAGCACTCCTTGTAGACCATCAGGGTACAGTAATCGCCCGCAGCGGGATGGAGCATAAGCAATATTACCCCCATCCCGGCTGGGTAGAGCATGATCCGCTCGAAATTTATGAAAATGTCAAAATAACGGCCCGCAGCGTATTGGATCAAGCCTGCGTCCACCCGTCCGCGCTAGCTGCGCTGACAATCACCAATCAACGCGAAACGGCACTGGTGTGGGATAAGACGACTGGTCAGCCAATATATAATGCTGTTGTCTGGCAATGCCAGCGTACGGCGGACCTGTGCGCCGAGCTGAAGCAAGCTGGCCACGAAAGCACCATCCACGCCAAAACAGGGCTTATGCTTGACCCTTATTTCTCCGCTGCCAAGTTCAAATGGATCATTGAACATGCGGAAGGAGCTGCCAACCTGCTGGCTGAAGGGAGGCTACTTGCAGGGAACATGGACAGTTGGCTAGTCTGGAAGCTTACCGGCGGCAAAAACCATGCAACCGACTATACAAATGCTAGCCGTACATCGCTGTTCAATATCCACACGCTGGAATGGGATGAAGAGCTTGCCCAGTTGTTCTCCGTTCCTTCTTCCCTGCTGCCCGAGGTTAAACCATCCGACGCTATTTTCGGATATACGGCAGATTGCGACCTTTTCAACGAGAAAATACCGATTTCGGGCGTCATCGGGGATTCACAAGGGGCATTGTATGGGCATCTGTGTTTCAAGCCGGGAACAGCCAAAGCAACCTTTGGCACGGGCACCTCTGTATTAATGAACGTAGGGAATCATCCGGTGGATGGCGGTGACGGACTTGTAACCGCTGTCGCCTGGGGGGCCGGCGGAACTGTTACGTATGCACTTGAAGCCATCATCCGGACAACAGGTGACAGCATCAAATGGACGCAGGACAACTTAGGACTGTTCTCTACCTTTGAGGAAATGCAGCGCTTAGTCGAAAGCGTTCCTGCAAACGATGGCGTCTATCTTGTGCCTGCCTTTGTCGGAATGGGCGCTCCCTATTGGAATCCCTACGCCCGGGCGGCAATTATCGGTATGAACCGTGGAACTGGCAAAGGACACATTGTCCGGGCTGCGCTGGAGAGCATCGCTTACCAAGTACGGGACGCTATAGAGTTTATTCAGGAACAGTCCGGGATTGAGTTGGTCGGCCTGCGCACGGACGGCGGGGCTTCCTCCAACACTTGGCTGATGCAATTTCAGGCCGATATTCTGGGCAACCTTGTGAGCCGATCCACATGTGCCGAGCTGTCGGCCATGGGTTCAGTCTATCTCGGTGGGCTCGGCACAGGCTTTTGGTCCGATCCAGATCAAATCGCTTCCAATCTTAAAATGTATGAAGCATATGAACCAAAGATGGATGACGCTACCAGAGAGAAATATTATACTGGCTGGCAGCGGGCTGTTCAGTCTGTAGTGCAACAACAGCATGAATCTCCCGTTTTATAAATAATCTCTATACTTCATTCCTCATATCTCCCCAAAACAAACCATACAAAAGGGCCCTTGCTTTTGCAAAGGCCCTTTTATTAAATTACTCACTCGAACGATATAACTGACTCAACACTTTTACAAATTCACGGGCTGCCGGGGTCGCTTCATCAAAGGAATGCGCGATAATTCCGATATCCCGCGTAATCCGGGGAATAATCTCTTTAACGATTAGTGAATGGGACACCGAGGAAAGCGTAAACTTCGATATAATGCCGATGCCCAGCTTTTTTTGGACCATATGGACTAACGTTTCGGCCGTTTGGACCGTGAGACTCTCCTGGAAAGGAATTTGCTGCTCATGCAAGGTGTTTAATACAGCAGATTCATGTCCTCCTTTACAGAAGATAAGGTCGTTCCTGTTCTGTTCCAGAGAAACCTCGTGTTCTGCTTGCAATGGATGATTCTCCGGTATGATGGCAACCATGGAATCGTGTTCAAGAATATGGACGTCATAATGATCGAATGGAGAAGCTACTATTCCAATTTCAACAGTGCGATCCTCCACCCATTGTTTAATTTGATTCGAGTTTCCTTCCATCAGTTCAATAGTGACATCGGGGTATTGGGAGCGGAATAAGCAGATCGCTTCCGGAAGCAAGTTCGTAGAGGCTGCCGGGAAGGAGCCTATTTTTACTTTACCACGTAAAAGCTTATTCTCCTGACACGCAAGCTGAACCATTTTATGTTCGATCTCCTTCATTTGCCTTGCCAGACTCAGCATTTCTTTTCCCACTTCGGTCAGTACGAGTCCATTCTGCTTGTCGCGAATAAACAATTTTACCTGCAAAGTATTTTCAAATTGGATCAAAGCCTTGCTAACCGCAGGCTGGGAAATAAACAGTGCTTTGGCAGCCTCCGTAATATTCATTTTCTCCGCAACCTTCATAAACACTTCAAGATGATTCATATTCACAGACATACACCCATTATAACCATACGGTTATTCCCTCTATGAAATAATAGTATTTCAGTTATATCAAAACATACCTTATGATAAAAAACAACTCCTGCTCCTTATGAGCAGATGTAATGCTTGATTAGAAGGGGATTGGAATATGAATTCAAATCT
This sequence comes from Paenibacillus sp. 23TSA30-6, assembly GCF_014858585.1. Taxonomy (NCBI): domain Bacteria; kingdom Bacillati; phylum Bacillota; class Bacilli; order Caryophanales; family Paenibacillaceae; genus Paenibacillus; species Paenibacillus sp. 23TSA30-6. The sequence continues at coordinate 19,959 of NZ_SLTL01000012.1, forward strand.
GAATTTTACCGAACGCACTACCAGAGATACAGCTTCATCTAAAGGACTTCCATGGGGCGGGTTACTGGCGCTTGCTATGACCGGATTTATTTGTATTCTCACCGAAACGCTTCCCGCTGGTCTATTGCCACAAATCAGCAAAGGACTGGGAATATCGGAAGCTTTGGCTGGCCAATTGGTCACGTTGTATGCTCTAGGTTCGCTCGCTGCCGCAATCCCGTTGACTGCCGCAACACGGGGCTGGCGACGACGGCCTTTATTATTGCTCTGTATCATTGGCTTTCTCATATTTAACACCATTACGGCACTGTCTTCTTACTATATCTTGACGCTGGCTGCCCGTTTCCTTGCAGGCGTAGCCGCTGGTGTGTTATGGGGGATGCTTGCTGGCTATGCCCGGCGAATGGTGCCGGATGCACTAAAAGGACGCGCCATGGCTGTCGCCATGTCAGGAACCCCGCTGGCTCTTGCCCTCGGCGTTCCGTTAGGAACGTTCCTCGGTGCGCTTGTTGGCTGGAGAACGGTTTTTGGTACCATGTCCTTTCTTGCGGTAGTCTTAGTCGTCTGGGTACTCTGGAAACTTCCGGATTTTTCCGGACAGGATTCCCATCAGCGACTCCCTCTGAGTAAGGTTTTCACGATTGCCGGTGTTCGTCCCATTTTACTTGTCGTTTTGGTTTGGGTACTTGCGCATAATATTCTGTACACCTATATCGCTCCTTATTTGAGTCAGGCTGGACTGGCCTCCCGAACGGATGTGGTGCTGCTTATTTTCGGGATAACTTCGGTTGCCGGAATTGGATTGGTCGGTGCATTGATCGACCGCTGGTTGCGTCTATTGGTACTCATGAGTACCCTTGGCTTTGCTGTAACTGCTGTTGCACTAGGAATTGGGAGTCACCAACCTGCCATTGTGTATTTAAGTGTTGCCCTGTGGGGACTGACCTTCGGCGGTGCCGCTACCTTGTTACAGACCGCATTGGCCGAAGCGGCAGGCGAGAGTGCAGATGTAGCTCAGTCTATGCTTGTAACCGCTTGGAATCTGGCCATTGGCGGGGGCGGCTTGCTTGGCGGAATTCTTTTAGAGACGCTTGGGGTTCACTCTTTTCCGTGGACGTTGCTTATCCTTATGCTTCTTGCCTTCGTCATTTCGTGGGTTGCCAAGGAACACGGGTTTTCTGCAAGAAGATATGAGTAGACCTGAAACTCAAGAAACGGTATGGATGGAAGGAAAGAATTGTTTAGAGGTCTGCAGGTGATGGTAGCTTGAAAGTTGCAAAGAACCTTCCAATCCATCTTGATGGATCGGAAGGTTCATTTACTGGGACCGAGTCCTCTAATATAGCACCTTCTCCAAGCAGCGTGCCAATTCATCATCGGGTAACGGCTTGCGATGCGTATTTTCCAGGTAGATATGTTTCTCTGTTTCGGGCATTACATATTGTTTGTACCACAGGAACATATCGGGACTATCCCCCTGAATTCGAAGAAATCTCCGCACCGTGTCCGCATGAGAAATAGTGTTATCGAGATTGGTCAACCAATCCGCCCGGTAGAAATGCTCCCATCTTCCAGTTCCTGCGAGCAAAAGCGCTTCTTTACCCATCTGGTAGCTCCAAACTGCATGCGAAGCTTGTATAAATGCTCGTGGATAATCTTCTTCAAGAAATAACCCGTAAGCGATGCAGATGTTAGCCAGCCCACGGGAGCCGCTCAGATGCAATTCAATCTGCACAAGAAGCTGATTATAAAGCCTGCGACATTCGTCTTTAGGCAATTGTTTCATAATTCGCAGACACCGCTCTCGCAGTTCAACCCAGCCGGGGATTGCCGACTCGGCTTTTTCCTTGAACCAGCGTACCTGCTCAGGAAAAGGTCCTTCTCCAGCAGCCCAGCACAGCCGTCCATCACTGCCTTCTTTACCTTGCAGCCAAAAGCCCATCATTTGCCGTGCCGGATGGTGATAGAATTCCTCCCCCGCCCGATCATCCTTATGCGGGCCATAAACAATAGTACAATGGGAATAATCCCGGTATAATTGGAAAATCTCTTGATGCTGACGACTGTACAACCGCTCGATAAAGTCAGAAAGCTGCTGTTCCGCATCCACGTTACCATACGTCCATAAATCCGCTGCCAAATCCAGAGTATATAAATGTGGCAAAATATTACCTGAATTGACCAAAAGATACTCGTCTGCTCCTGCGGCAAATGCTGCCGTTAATTCCTCCACAATCAGCTTGGCTGAGGAGGGGAATTGCGTAAGATGGTTCGACGCCTGCAAGTCGTGGAAGGTCACATGATAATATACACCGTTCTTGCCTTCATCCTCCACCTCGGGCAATGCGGGTACACGATGGTTGAGATTCCCATGGCGCCGGGATACCATTTTACCGTAACCATTGTCCGCCCATATTTTAATTACTCCTTCGGGGACTTCAATGTGACCTTGCTTGTATAACTCGGCAATCTCGCCATACATCGCCATACTGCAAACGGGCTGCTCCACAAATTTGCAAATCATACTGTACTGCTTGCGAACCACATAAGATATTAATTGCCCACGTTTCTCCGGCGTATCAAATGAAGGATCATTTTCCCAAAAAGGCTTGTCTCCCTGCCCACGAAAAGACAATACCCATACAATTTTCTCTCCCTTTTGCCGTTCAATCGCTTCCTGCCATAGCTGTTCAAACAGTTCGGGATGCTCTTTGTAGCTGGCCTGTTTACCCGGAAAAACACACAAAAACATCTCCGCACCTAGCGGCTCGGCATGATGGTGAGTAATCCATAATCCCATTTCTGCTGCAAGCTTATGATGGATACCTGTACGCGGTAAATCCGTCCCCGGAATTACCATGTTGCCACCGCAGCGTAGTAATGCTTCAAAAACGGGCTCCCACACCTGTTCCGTCGGCGGATAATCATCCTTCCAGCCAATCAAGCAGACCTCATCATTGACGAACCAGCCCCGACCGATAGCGAACCTTGGACGGTGCACTATCATAATCCTGGCTCGGCAGAACTATAGCATCCCGTCTGGTCGGAGAGAGTTCCGCCCAGAACCAGAATGGCTCCACACCCAAAACGAAGCGACTGTAATGAAGCAACCCATAAATGATCCCCAGCTCATCACGGCCTATGATATGTAGTACCGTTCCCTTCTCACCAACAACAAAACGCAGACAATAGCCCTCTGGCCACTGTGGGCAATCATCCTCTTCCTGCGCATAACGAATAATGATTGCGGCCTCTTTTTCTGTTTGTAGCGGCTCTCTGCCAAACACTTGCTTATGATCTCGCGCAATCATTCTCCAAGCGTGGGCAACCGGCACACTTCCGACAGCTTGAAGATTGTATCCGCTTTCAGATGAAATGATCAGAGGTTCACAGGCTTTCATGTATTGTCATCTCCTATTCAACGATGAAGACTCTTCTTACTTTTATTTTATAGGTCGGTAACATACTTAGATAGTCTTGATATTACTAATATTGCTCACTCATACAAAAGGATCAGACTATGATTACATTTTCCATCATAGCCTGTGATCCAACGGGACATGAAGATTAGTTAGAGTATTGCTTATCCTATTAAAATGACACTCCATCTCAAAACAAGCGGATCAAGAGAAGCAGTAAACAAGGGATTTTTAAGGTAAATTATCTCGCTACAGCTTCTAACGTTATATATACAGGTTTGGCATGTATAACTGATTTAGTAGTAGACCCGTAAAACCGTATCCTCCAAAGGCTTACAGAGGGTACTGTTCACTTCAACTCGCTTGACATTGTCCTGACCATTCGGAACAATGATAGGCGTCACGGTAGAGTATCCGGCCTGACGAATCCTGTCTATGTCGAATTCCAGCAGCAACTGTCCTTTTTTGACCCGATCCCCGTTCTTGACATACGTTTTGAAGCCTTCGCCTTTAAGAGAAACCGTATTCATACCCACATGAATCAATAGTTGCGTGCCCGTTTGGTGCTGAATCAAAATAGCGTGTTTACTTTTCTCCATAATATGAGCGATTATGCCGTCAAACGGAGCAATAACCTTACCCGTGTCCGGGAGGATTGCAAACCCTTCTCCCATAGCCTTTGTGGAAAACGCCTCATCTTCAACGAGCCCAGCGATGAAAATATCAAGCCGCGGCATACTTAATAATGGGATTATCTTTGAGATAAGCGAAATCGTAGCCATTGACTATAAATGTACGTATTTGACAGCCTTCAATAACGAGCATCACAAAAGAAGAAATTTATAAAAGCATTCACCTAAACAGGCAGCTTCTCCAGCATAAGGGTTCCTATATGCTGGAGTATTTTTGTTTTAAGGGGTCATAAGTGTTCCATCTGGCAATCTCGCCTGCGTCCATTCGTGCATCCTGTATTCCACCGGATAATTTTTCGCCTGTTCTTCATTGAATTCCACGCCGATGCCCGGAAGTTCAAGAGGGTAAATGTATCCGTCTTTAGCGTCTATGATGGGCGTAAAGATGCTGCGTGTGTTCTCCTTAATCGGAATATTCTCTTGGATCGCGGCACTGTGTAGGTGAATATTAAGATGAGTGTTAACGGCGATCCCAATAGGAGTAATGTCTGACGGTGTATGCCAAGCAATTCTAACTCCGAATGCCTCACATAAGGCCCCGAGCTTAAGAGCAGGCGTGATCCCTCCAATTTGAGATACATGGCAGCGAATAAAATCAATCTGCCTGTTGACAATAAGGCTTCTCCACTCTAAAGGATTATTGAACAGTTCCCCGGTGGCTATTGCAGTTGAAGTTTGGGAACGTATCTGACTTAACCATTCATTTTGATCCGGCGGTAAAATGTCCTCAACAAAGTACGGTTTATAGCATTCGAGGTCTTTTGCAAACTGTACGGCTTGATTGGGGAAAAGTCGTTCATGCACGTCATGCAGGATATGAAACTGGTCATTATATTTTGACCTTAATAGAGCAAACATCTTGGTGGTGGTTTGCATATACTCGTCTTGGTCATAATAGGACCCCTTGGTAGGGTAATCCGGAGCGTGCAAGTTCGAAGGATTCCCCCCATAGAAGCCAAGTTGGCACCGGATATGTTTATATCCTTGCTCAAGAATACCATCAATCTCTCGGTACAAATCCTCGATGTTGTCCGCAACCGCATGAGTATATGCAGGTATCGCATCCCTCGATTTGCCTCCAAACAGCTGGTACAAGGGCATGCCAGCAATTTTACCCTTAATGTCCCACAAAGCCATATCTACTCCAGAAATAGCGTTATTCAGTACGGGGCCATTACGCCAATAAGAGTTGACCATCATCATATGCCATAAGTCCTCTATATTATTGGCATCTCTTCCAACCAATATAGGTTTGAGGTACTCCTCGACGATGAGCTGAACGGCTTTCGGGCGCTGCTGAAAAGTGGCGCAGCCATACCCCGTAATTTGATTCTCTGTAGTTACTTTGACAACCACCAGATTATGTCGATCAGGTTTAAGCACAAAACATTCCACATTAGTGATGATGGAAGGGTTCATATTTCTCCTCTTTTCTAAGAATTTCTAGGTTTATTGAATCATGTTTGAAATGCAGAATCAATTTGGCTGGGTAAATTGTCTAATTATTAAAAAAAACCAGACCAATTTGTCAGAAAAAGTTCAATAAATCCTTATATATAAAGGTTTTTCATGAAACGAAGCTTATTTTGGACTGCTTTTATTCGACAGACCTTTGTGATACCATTCAGAATGTAAACGGAACCAATACTTTATATTCCAAGGACAGGAGAATTTTTAATGAACAAAATGAAAGCGGTACAGGACATGATTTATGGGGTCGGAGGAGAAAGCAATATTCAAAACGCTTGGCATTGCATGACCAGACTCAGGTTTGATCTAAAAGATAAAAACAAAGTGGACATAGAGAAAATTAAGGAATTGGACCCGGTTTTAGGCGCGCAGTTTAATAATGACCAATTCCAAATCATTCTTGGTCCTAAAGTCGCGGAATATTATAATATTTTGGCCAGTGAATTAAAGCTAACGGATGTTCAAAAGGAAGATGAGGCAAGCGCTGAAAAAAAGAAGGGGTTTGTTACACTCTTCATGAATATTGTATCCGGCGTGTTTGGGCCTATCGTTCCAGCTATTGCCGGGGCAGGATTGATCAAGGGACTTATCGCAGGATTGACCGCCCTCCATATCATCTCGGATCAAAGCGAAACCATTCAGATCATTAACATGATGGCGAGCGGAGTATTTACGTTTTTACCGTTTTTCTTGGCAGCCTCGGCGGCTAAAATTTTCAAAACCAACGAATATTTAGCGATAGCAATCGCTGCTACCATTATGTTTCCAACGATGGTGGATGCGGCCAAGGCCGGGGAACTTTCCTCGTTTCAGTTTTTAGGCTTTATACCTATCCCAGTATTTAACTACACCGGTACAGTCATCCCGATTATCTTTGCCGTATGGGCGATGAGCCATATTCATAAAATCGTTAACAGGTTTATGCCAGAAGTGTTAAAAACCGTAGTTACGCCAACGTTAACCTTGTTTATTTCGGGCTTCCTGGCATTATCCGTTATCGGTCCCATTGGCATTCACCTAGGCAATGGCTTGGCTTGGCTTGTTCAAGGCTTATTCAGTATCTCTCCCATCCTTGCTGGCGTTGTTGTTGGTGCGATTCGACCTTTGGCTGTCTTTACTGGCATGCATCATGCAATGACTCCGATTGCTTTGCAGAATTTCGCAACACAAGGTTACGATATGTTAATGCCTATGATGTGTATGGCTAACTTTTCAATCGTAGGCACAACATTTGCAGTGTATTACAAGGTAAACACACCTAAAGAAAAATCTATCATTGTTTCAGCCGCCGTCTCCGGTCTTTTGGGAATTACTGAACCTGCTTTATTCGGTGTACTGGCTAAGTACAAAAAAGCTTTTCTAGCCGCCATCATCGCAAGTTCAGTTGCTTCGGCTTTTATCAGCTTTTTCGGTGTCCGATTGTATGGGTATGTGTTATCCAGTATATTTAGCATTCCCGCTTACTTTGGGCCTTACTTTATCTATGCCATCTCCGGAATGATCATTGCTGTCGCGCTCTCCTTTACAATTTGTTATCTGTTTCTAAGCAAAGTAGATGTTGCGAGAGCAAATGAACCTACGCAGCTCAAATAATCGTTTGTCACGGCTTCCAAGCTTTTTTAAGCTCAATGAATCGTTTAAAAGTATCTAAGATAATGAGTGGAGCCTGACTACTGTATAAGTGTTGTCAGGCCCTTCAGTTAGCAATTATTGGGGGGATCCGTGCTAATCAAAAGAAGGAGGGGCATGGTTACTTTCTTTGTTGCCCGTATTCGGTTTTTTGCGCCTCCAATGGACGTGTGCCAGTATCCATCGTCACGAGCATGGGACGTTTAGTTGCGAAGATCAACAAACGTTTTTCGTTAGGTACAGCTAATATCACAGTCAGCACATCAACATCGACCGAACTGCTGACCCTCTGTCTTTTGTTTCTTTACAGTAACCAGATGGTTATTAAATAATTGTCGCCTATTGGTCCCGTTGCCCGCGTTCGGATTAATACTCCGTAATCTTGACAAAACAAAAAACGCCCCTCCGGATAGTAACGGTGAGGCGCTTCGTTGGTCCTGTGTACCTAAACGGAATACTCCGCAGGTACACAGGACCTCTCGTTATTTTCGTTCATTTAACGTTGATGTGATCGTGGTAAAACGCAAGGATGCCGAGGACCGGGATCGAACCGGTACGGTAGTCACCTACCGCAGGATTTTAAGTCCTGTGCGTCTGCCAATTCCGCCACCCCGGCATAAATTTAGGAACGCTATTTTCATGCTTACTTATCTTGCAAGTAACGGAGAAACATCCAGCTTATGTACAAAATGGTTCTCGCTATGTAAATATCGTTTTAATGGGCACCAACATATAATACGACAATTTCATCAAGTTGTAAAGTATTTTTTTCTAAAATAATAAAATTTCTTTTCTGCATAACTTGGGCGCTTTTGAATTACACTAATAAACGTCTTTCCAAACTACCAGAAGGGGTGTTACGAATGCGTGAAGGTATGATTCCAGCTGTTCTTGGAACGGTAGTATCGGCTTCAGGCGCTGTGTTGCTGAGCAGTAAGTACAAGCTTGCGGCTACAGGCATTCTCGGTTTCGGACTGGCTCATGTTGTTCTGGGAGCGATTGATCTGATTGAGCATCGCTAGTTGTTTGGAAAGTGCCGGGCGGGAGCTATTTCCTCCCCGGCTTTATTATTATAGCCGCTTTAGCCGCCTTGAGCGTAACGTTTATATAAAATGCTTCCACTCATAAAGGGGCGTGTGATGTATTATGAAAGAACATATTAGGGAAGACAAGGATGGTACTATCGATCAGGTCGTACATGAACAGTCGCTAGATCAGCGCGAGCCAGGTTTTAATCGTATCCCTGACCTCGATGCCGATACTCCTGCTGCTACAGATATAATTGAAGAAGCTGTGGGCCGTGGCCTGAACAAGTTGCGTAACGATTTTACAGATTAAAGCATGGGTCATAAGGCATGGGTTACTCAAACAACAACATTGAACCAAGCCACCTTATAAACAGTGATTTCTAGTGATCACTTGAAAATAAGCATAAACCAGCCAATAATCGAAACCCAAAGCACAATACTAATCAGGATTCCCCACACGATGCCCACTGAGAAATTCCCTTCACTCTTCGGTACAGCATGGCCAAATTTCAATCTAAGCTTCATTTGATTCCAGTTCATAGAACCCCCTCCTTAAGTTCTATTTCGGAATATGAAGCTCATTTATGTAGATCAATAGTCATGTTTTCCAAAAAAATAAAAAAGGGCTTTTTGTCCTATCATCCAGTCCGGGGAAAAAGTATTACTGCTATTCCGACCAAACAAATCAATCCACCCACGATATCGTACAAATCAGGTGTCTTTTTATCAATCCACCATCCCCATGCAATGGAAAGGACAATAAAGACACCTCCGTATGCTGCATACACACGCCCAAAAGAGGAGAAAACCTGAAAAGTTGCAATGACTCCGTAGACAGCCAAAATCAACCCGCCGCAAAGTCCGACATACCATGTCTTCCCTTCACGCAGCCACTGCCAGATCAGATACCCTCCCCCAATTTCAGCTATGCCAGCCAAAATAAAAAGTAATGCTGCCTTTAACAACATCTCACATCCCTATTCTGATAATCTTATCGGCTTTATTTCTTAGGTGCCCATCCTTAGAGCGCTCGACCTAAAATAATAATCAACGCAATCACGCCAACCAGAATAAGCAGATTGCTGACCTGACGCCATAAACCAGAGGCTCCCTCAGAGTGAAGCTTCCGCTGGTTCGCATCAAAATTCGCTTTGGCTCCTTCAGCATCTACAGGGCTAGAAAACGGTCGATTATCTTCATTCATGTAAATGACCTCCTTATCAATACCACCTTAATGATACCAAACTTTTCCGCTGATTTCGCATTGATTTTATACTCATGCTTACTGTATATTTCCCACTGCACCTGCATATTTATGAAGTGTACAACTATGTGTCAATATTTCACTGAATATAGCGTATGATGGTGAATCAAAGTAGAGTAGGTATTTTGACACCTTTTATTGCAGGACGGTAGTTATGGTATAATTTAGTCAACTTAATCATGATCGTAACGAGAGTACAACTACTTATCCATCTGTATTGAATTCACATCCATGAATCCGCATCCCGGTTACAACCTGCATAATCTGATTGTAATTTAGGAGGAGGATACCGATGTCCCCAATCTTTCTAGCTACTTTAATGTTAATGGGCATGTTTTTAATCCAGGCAGCCATCGTTCTAGGCATCATACACTGGATTTCCAAACGCAGCAGTCGTCCAGCACACACCAAAATGGTTCTTACCATGGGCTTGCTTGCGTTGATTTTCGGCTTCCTTCTGGTAAAAGACTGGATGTATTCACAGGAACTGAACCGATTGGTCTACTTCTGTTTGCTAATAATCCTCATTAGCGCATGTAACCAACTGAGAAAACGCAAAGAAAAAATGTAATTTCATCATGATGTCATCAAAGGAGGAGCGCCATGAAATCTCACTCAATACGCTTTTGGTTACAAAGGGTGCTACTGCTACTACTTGTTTTACTATTCAGTGTCTCTCAGCAATCGTTCATTATAGCTGATGCCGCTCCGCCTGTTAATTCCCGGGCCTCTGCCAAAGCCAGGCAACTACTTACCTACCTTTCCAATGTGCCAGAGGGTACGCTAATCTCCGGGCAGCATGATTATTTGGAGGCACCGGATGAACAAAACAACAAGTTACAACAAATCAGCGGACAATATGCAGGACTCCATGGCTATGAGTTTGGAGGACTAGCCAATCAGTCCCATGCAGCCTTACAAGAGCAGCGTCAGCGTGTTGTGGACAGTGCTATTCAGTGGAGCCAGTCCGGCGGAATTGTAGCTGTTACCTTTCATCAAGCGTTACCAGGTAAACCCAAAACGTGGAAAAACGTGCAAACCAAGCTTAGTCAGGCTGAATTTAATCACTACATCACGCCGGGTACCCCGCAATATCGACAACTGATTGCAGATATTGATGAGGTCGCACTTTCCCTCAAAACGTTGCGGGACGCAGATGTACCTGTTCTGTGGAGACCCTATCATGAAATGAACGGCAACTGGTTCTGGTGGGGAAACAAACAAAATTACGTCCAGCTCTGGAATGTGATGTATGACCGATTCGTTAATGTTCATCATCTAGATAATCTGTTATGGGTATGGAGTCCGAATGCACCGAACGCATACAGCACACCGTACAATGGGACTTTTCCAGGCATAAACAGAGTGGATATTCTCGCAGCTGACATTTACAACAATGATTACAAAGCCTCTTATTACACCGGACTGCTCAAGCTTGCACAAGGCAAGCCGATTGGAATTGGAGAAAGTAATATTCTGCCGAGCGCCAATGTGCTAAAAAATCAACCCACCTGGGCTTATGCCATGACATGGGGAAAGGAACTATCCACAACCAATTCGCAATCAACGATCAGAACATTTATGAATCAAAATAATATTATCACACGGGACCTTCTGAACGAGGCCCTGCGCTGAAATAGCAAAAAAAAAGCTTCAACTTCGCTCTATGAGTGAAATTGAAGCTTTTTTGAGTCTAACCAAGCCAAGCGCTTTAACTATTTCTAATCACTTCTTCCAGATCAATATCGGCATACGCCTCTTCACCGAGATGCACAGATACAATGGTATAGATCCGCTTGGTCAGTCTCGACATCAGTCGATCTCCCGGTGCTACTGAGTATTCTTCCCGATAATCACCAATTTTGTGAAAACCGCTGGACATATGGATGTACAAGCTGCCTCTTCGTGTTTTACCATGTACCAACATCAAATCTCCTCCTGCTGTAACCATTCCTAATTACATCTGTTACATGTATATCGGTCAGAATAAGATATGATATAAGTCCGCGCTAAAGCCAAATGGGCCTGCCCGTAATAGGACAGACCCGTTTGGTAAAAGTATTTTCGTACTTAAGAAAAAAACTATCCCTGATAGGATTCTGCAATCGCATTCGCCGCAATGATGGCGTTGTACACGTCAGCAGGACTGACCGGAAACGGCATATTGACCATCGTATCATTCGATGCACAGGCAGCTTCCGCCACTTGACGCCATTCAGCCTCGACAAATTCCTCAACACCCAAATCACGAAGCGTCAAAGGAAGACCTACGTCCTTAACCAGTTTGATGACAGTATCCAGTTCTTCTTTCGGCGCATTTTCCAGTACAAGCTGAGTTAGCAAGCCGAATGTGACCTTCTCGCCATGCTGTGCTTTATGCAGTGAAGGTACGGCCGTCATGCCATTATGAATCGCATGCGCTGCTGCCAACCCACCTGATTCCGCACCAACACCACTCAGATAAATTGTCGCTTCAATGGTATCCTCCACCGCGCGAGTATATACTTTACGATCCACCGCAAGCTTGGCCTTCACGGCATTTTCCAGCAACGTATCATAACAGAGACGGGCCAGTCCCAGCCCTGTGGTGGAAGGCTTGTTCAGTACCAGGTTGTCCCCGTTGGACTGATAACAAGCCCGCGCTTCAAAATAAGTAGCCAGCGCATCGCCGATCCCGGCTGCAAAGAAACGTGCAGGCGCCGCTGCCAAAATGCCCGTATCCGCCAGTACAACGTCGGGATTGGTTGGTAGGAACAAATATTCATCAAAGGAGCCGTCTTTCTTGTAGATAACCGCGAGGGCAGTACAAGGGGCATCCGTAGAAGCAATCGTCGGGAAAATAACGACAGGCAGCTTTTCATAATAAGCCGTTGCCTTAGCGGTATCCAGCGTTTTACCGCCGCCGATCCCTATAATGATGTTAGCGCTATGCTTACGCACCAATTCCCGGTTACGCTCAATTTCTTCTTTAGTACATTCATATTGGAATTTCTCGAAAATGGCCTGATTGCCAGCCGCTTCAATAGAAGCGCCAGCCTCCTTTTGCGCCTTTTCGAGTATAAACTCATCACAAATAATAAAGGCTTTATCGCCATAATCCTTAATGTAGTCATTTAACGACGAGAGCAGATTCTGGCCAGAAATAAATTTCTTGGGTGAAGTAACGGACCTTACGACGTTTGTCATGTAAATTCCTCCTCAGCTTTGACTCATACCGAAAACACGATGTATTTCAGTACGTGACAACTTAACTATAAACCTCTTTTGAATCTGTTAAAAGACTGTTTATGGAATATTTTATGAACAAATTGTGTATCTCTCAAACTTTAATGCTTTCATTCCATTCGGAATACAGCATCCCCATCATAATACGGTCGTAACTGTTGCCATCACGAAGAACAGCCGAACGAACCCTGCCCTCAAACTGGAAACCCGCCTTTTCGTAGGTTCGAATGGCCTGTTTATTATACTCAATAACATCCAGACCTACCCGATTCAAATTTAATTCGTAAAAGGCATAACGAAGAATGAGGCTCACCGCTTCCGCACCGTATCCCTTCCCACGGTAGTCCGTATTGCCTATGCCAATCGCCAACTGGCCGATCCGATTATTCCACTCAATCCCGTGAATGGCAACAAATCCGATCAGGACATCATCTTCTAACGTTCTCAACCGGAAATAGACTTCGTTCGAACTGGGTGAACCTTCCGATTCCATTTGCTTCAGCGTATAAGGAAGTGCCAGGTCCGTATCCACATTTCGCAGATACTCCGCATCCTCTCCCCATTTGAACATCGTTTCGGCATCTTCTTCCCTGACAGCGGATAGTTTAATCCGATCCCCATAAAATAAATTTCCGATTGTCATGACACTCCATCTCCTGTTTTATGTTGTCCCATTTTCGCTCTAGCTATTATGCTATTAAACGTCCGCAATATAAGCCCCCTCAGGAATTCAATGTATAAACTTTACAAAACAATCGGACAAAACACAAACAAATATCCATAAACTATCTACTCATCCTTTTTTATAGAAAAATATTCCTGGTTCTGATAGACTATAACCAGTCTAATCCCTACATATTTGTATAAAGGACCGGGACTATAGTCATGAACAGAAAGGAAGAGTAAGGATGAACAAACAATCCAAAATCGTCTCCATCGCACTGGCATCGGCTCTAGTATTCAGCGTTTCTTTTCAATTCGCCCCCACCGTAGAGGCCAAAAAATCAAAAAAATCCCACAAATCAGCTACGCAAAGTTCCGTCTATTACAAAAACTGTACAGCTGTTAAAAAGGCAGGTAAAGCACCTCTCTACAAAGGTGATCCCGGCTACCGCTCAGCACTCGACCGTGATCATGACGGAATTGCCTGCGAAAAATAATCTCTCATTACATTTGAATGGGTATAATGCACAAAAAGACCTTGCGGCCGCAAGGTCTTTTTCATATTTCTTAATATTTATAAAGCAAAGCAACCAACTGATATCCGGCTCCAATTGTCCAGAACAGCACATAATCACCGCGCCGGATGCGACCGGATTCAATCCCTTCATACAAGGCAATGAACGGGCTGCTGGTACCCGTGTAGCCATAACGATCACCCACATAGATCATTTGGGCGTCCTCCAGCTTCAAGTGCTCCTGAATCTTCAATACATTTGCCAGCGAAAACTGAGACAGGCAATAAGCCCGTACATCCTGAGGCGCCAGTCCGTTCTTCTTCAAAATGCGTTCAAGCAGCTCAAATGTAGGGGGCAAGGCCATATTAGCGTCAAACGGAAGCCACTGAATATATTTTCCCGGAGCATCTGCTTGGAGTGTTGCCGCTAATCCCTGAGCCGGGTACAAAATTTTATCTATGTTGACCGGGTCCGTAAAATACATAGAATCCATAAAACCTGTATCCTCTTCTGTACGCTCCAAAATAACCGCACAAGCGGCATCCCCATAATTCGCATAAGTAATTTCATCCTCAGGGCCAGAAACGAGTGAATTATAATCCGAACCAATGATAAGTGCTGTCCTCACATCAGGATTAGACAGCATAGAGCGGCTAGCTTGATCGACTGCCACCGTCATGCCTGCACAATTCGCGTTAGAATCCATGACAACCACGTCATGTCTGGCCTCAATCGCTTGATGAATAAATAGGGCATTCATAGGGAACAGTGACTCTGGGACTTGGGTGGAAAACACGATCATGTCCACATCACAGCCTGTCATTTGAGCTTGATCCAGCGCTTTCTTGGCAGCCGCGATCCCCATCGTCAAACCGTTCTCATGCGGGCTATCAATAATGTAACGCTTTTTCCTGCCCATATGTTCCATGAAGCGCCGAATATCTTTGCCCTGTTCATCAAAATGACGAATATAATATTCGTTATCCACCGAATGAGGCGGATGATACACACCCAATGCTTTAATTTTAATATGGCTCATCAGCAGGTTCCCCCTTACACATTCATCTCGCTGTTTATCACCGCTTCAGAGCATTATTGTACGACGACATCTACGTTATTTAATCCCGCTTCACGTGCTACACGACCGAGTTGCATTTTAATAATCGTTTGTTGAAGGCTGATAACAAAAATCACTTTGGCAAACCCGGTTTCTTTATACCGTACAAAAGAACCTTTCAGTTTTTCTACTTCTTCCGGTCCCAGCAGTGCCATTTGGGTGCAGTCTACTTTGAGCGTAAAGCTGGATGACTGAATGGAGGATGTCTTGGATGCATACTCTTTGACAAAGTTATCATACTCAGTCGGGCTAAACACACCGTTCACCGCCATATGTACCGTTTTAATGGTTTGATCCACTTCGATGCTGTAAGGATTTTGACTCATTTCAGTAAGACTCCTTTGAATTCATATTTTTTGTCTATTAAGATTATCGGAAAAATATGTAGAAATTTTAATATTAAAATAGATAAATCGACACTAATATATTACAAATTTGTGAATATGAAAAAAAGCCGCCACTGCTCCTGACTACAGGGAGCAACTGGCGGCTGACGAGTGACGTGTTCTTACGTTGAATTAATTTGTAAACGTGTGGCGGCCAAGAGAAATGACAGCCGGGCGACTCTTGCTCCACTTGGCTGTGGCAATGGCCGGATTGTAATAAAACAGGGACCCGTTCGTCGGATCAACACCATTAAGAGCCTGTCTTGCCGCACGATACGCGGTCTTGTTCGGTTTCAGGCGGTATTGACCATCCTGTACAGCGGTGAACTGGCCTGGCTGCAAAATAACGTCTGGAATTGAGCTCGGAAATTCATTGGACTGCACACGGTTTAATACGACCGCGCCCACGGCTACCTGCCCTTGAAAAGATTCCCCGCGTGCCTCGGCATAAATAATCCGGGCTAATTGCTCCAAAGCTGTTAAACGCACCTTTCCGAAGGAATCCAGCTTGGCTTGCGTTGCTGCTCCGGCTACACCGTCGGGTGTAAGGCCATAGTCCCGTTGGAAACGGGCAACCGCTTTACTGGTCAGAGAGCCGTAATATCCGGTAAAACCGGCTTTGAAATAGCCGAGCGAATGAAGCTGCTGTTGAAGCTTCAGCACCTGCTCACTCTGAGCCCCTTTCGTCAACGCTGACGATTGCGCTTGTACTTGTCCTGGCGTAACCGACAACACAGCGCCCAGCATACATGCGCAGGACAGGACCAACATAGATAATTTTTTCATATTCCAGACAACCTCCTCTTTCTTGTTTTGTCCGGTACAACCATTCCGGCCTGTACAACTCAGGGGCGTTTATCCGATGATGTTTCTTCTGCTATAGCTTATGCCTAGCTGCGGAAATGACGCGTTGCTACTACGGAATCGGACAAAGATGCTCTCACACGTCCGTTGCAGTATACCACAAGCCGCATTTACGTATCATCCGGCTCTGGTCCTATGACTGCGCATACAAATAAACGCCAGCCGTAACGGACTGACGTGCACTAGGAGCAATTGATCATGTTTAGATACCACTTGAAAACGTGACTTTTTTCGCTATTTTTCTTCTTTAGCTCCACTGGGAAAGGAATCTGTCGTCTTCTTATTCGAATTACGTTTCTCTACTATGTATAAATTTCTGCATCTGCTTTTTCCTCCTGTACTTGGATTCTGGTTCCCTATACTCAACAATCCAATACCATCCTTATATTGTAATGGATTTCCTGTAAGTTGGAAAACCATCCCTTGCACACAACATTGGGCGGATGCATAGGGTAGCGTACGATCATCAAATTTTTGAATAGCAGAAAGGCAGGAACGACGCGTGGATTCATATATGGATTACACCTCTCCCTCCGCTCAATTTACTTATGATTTAAAAGACAATGTTTTGTTTCAAAAGGATGCTCAAAACTCCATCAATGAGCTTTCGGTTCAGCAATTGAATACATTAGTAAATACATCGCTACTGGATATTCGCCTGAGCACCGCCAACGTCATAGAGCCTCACTACCACCAAAATGCCACAGAGCTGGTATACTGCATCTCTGGGGCGGTGACCGTGTCACTAATTAACCCGTTCACACGCGAGTTACGGCATTTTCCGATCACGCCTGGTCAAGTGGTTAATGTTCCCCAGGGATGGTGGCACTACGAGGTCGCCACAATGGATGATACTCATTTGTTAGCGATTTTTAATGCCCCCATCCCCGAATTCATTCTCGGCTCCGATATTTTGCGGTTAACGCCAGGCAACATTCTGGCTCATACCTACTGCCTGAATGAGAATAAGATTCAGGAAGCACTCGCTCCTATCAAAAAAACTGTGATCATCGGTCCACCCAATGACTGCAAGCACCAGCAGACCAAAAAGCCGGGAATACATGTGAGACTTGCCGATACTCCCCCTCACCAGCAGGCTACCCCGGAAAGGACCTATGCCCCTACAGACGTATATCCCGGCTTCGCCTTTAACCCTTATCACGAATGGGCCTAACCCGATAAGATCATAAATCGGTGGGAATGCCTTCTCCCTGTATATTAGCCGTTACCGTTACATCATTCCTCTCATAAAATGCGAATGTACAAGAGGGGGTGATTGAATGGACGCTTATTACAACTGCTTGGGCTGTATGAACAGAAGGGTACGTGTTTTGACCGTGGACGGACAACAGCACGAAGGAACCATCGTGAAGGTGGATCGCAATAACGTGTACTTAAAAAGAGAATCAAACGGGCGTGTTCAGACGTCTGCTTTTTATCCTGGCTATGGATATGGTAATCAAATTTTAACCTTGAGCCTGTTCACCCTGTTGGCAATTGCTTTAATTTAAGTCCACTGCACCCATCAAGCCCTGTCTACCAAACCAATTGACACCTTTTATGACAGCTGCAACCCCTGACACTCATTCGTCAGGAGTTGGCAGCTGCTATTTGAGGTGTTTTACTATACAAGCAAGTCACATGAATCCCTTAAAACGCTTAAATCCCCCACCAGTTATGCACCGGTGAGGGATTTAATACACTCATTTCAATTTAGATCCATAACGACTTGGTGATGATGACCAGCAGAATGAACAGTACCAGGATAGCCCCTGTCGATGTCCAACCTCCATAGCCTCCAACTTGACCGCCACAACCTCTTTCGCATTCACCCATGGATAAGTTCCTCCTTCATTTCAAGGTACATCATAGCTTATGTATAGAGGTTTCCTATGGACCGGGCTTATCGGCAATGAAATGATTCTCTCCGTCGACTGGGCATCCGCCTACACCCTTTCTGGGCAGGAGCATAAGATATCACAATTAACCCTGAAGGAGTGAAGCAATTGAATCCGAATCAAGCGCTCAATTACAGTACGAATCAACCTTTTCCCCATCACCACCATACCCCGCATCATATCATGGTAAGCCCTGTAGACCCGTATGTGGTAGAAACATTAAAATCGGTCATTGGCAAATATGTTGTACTGGAGACCACACGCGGCAGAATTGACGGATGTGTAGTGGACTGTAAACCTGATCATGTCATTTTGGATGTATACGGAAAGAAATTCTTTGTCCGGATCTGCGAAATCGTATGGATTATGCCCAACTAGACGATTAGACGCCAAAAATCCTCGCCGATCCTATACCGGATTCGCGAGGATTTACGATCGTCACAAGCTTCTGCTATTCAATATCTCCTGCCAGCGAAGAACGGAGTTCATCTATCGTTCCATTGAATTCATTCAAATCCACATTACCACGGATACCCGGAACACTGCCTGTGCTACTGTACTGCCAGGCCCACCAGTTGTTCCAGGCTGGAACTGCAGTCGGCTTTTGAGTCGTGCTGTATCTGGCTACCCACAGTTTATACATAGAAAATGTAGGATCAAACTTGGAAGCAAAAACATTTCCCGTATACACGATCGGCAGACGTCCGGTAAGCTTCTCCGTTTCGTCCAAAAACGCATGAGCCACTTCACTAATTTGCGCAGGAGTAAGACCTTTGGGATTATTTTCATAATCCAACACTGGCGGCAGATCCAACCTGCCTCCTGCTGATTCTAAAGCCCTGGCAAAATTAGCTGCTTCCTGACGAGCACCATCCGTAGTTGTCGCGTTCAAAAAGTGATAAGCGCCGACCAGTATGCTGGCATCCCTCGCTCCCTGAACATTGGCTAAAAATTGATTGTCTTGATATGTTGTCCCCTCTGTAGCCTTGATGAAAGCAAATGTCTTGCCTGCGGCCGCAACCTGTTGCCAATCTATAGTTCCATTATAGTGGGAGACATCGATTCCTTGAGCATGTCCGTCGGAAGAGATGACAGGCTCAGGTACGATCGTATCGGGGGCTATAGTAGATGTAACAGGCGCAGTAGAAGTTAGTCCCGCTGTTTCATCTGATTTCCGATCCAGCGCTATGACAATCTTGCCGTCACCCGCGTTTAGCACATGGAAAGGTTGATTACTATTCAGGTCAACCACAATACGTACCGCAGCGGGACTTGTGCTAAATAAAGAGTATCTTACTTGTGAAACATCCGGATCATCTGTTACAGGGAAAGCCCCTTGTGTCGTATTGTCCAAAGGTAGAGATGCTTGGAACTCATCGGAGAACCTAGAACTAGGTATGTCTACAACGATGCGGTCTGCATGGGTCAACGTAGTGACTTTAGGACTTACTTTTCCATTCACCGTAATTGCCAATTGATGATTCATGAAGCTGATTTGGTCTATCGTGGCACGTGTACTCTCTTCTGCAACAGTTACAGTATTAGTTATAGCCGCCTGAGTACCAGAATCGGAGCTTCCATGGGAAGACTCGCTACTTCCGCTTGAGTCAGGCGGGGAAGTCAGAAACACCGTTTTTAGCTTGCTGTTCCATGTCACATTAAGCCCAGTCTGTTCAGATACAAAACGAAGCGGAACATAAGTTGTTCCGTCTGTAAGTAGTGGAGCTACCGTCAACCCCATTTGATGACCATCGACAGAGGCTATAGTTTTATTTACCTGAAGACTGAGGTGATGATCTCGATCCTGTATAGTTACGGTACCCGTCTTGGCCTTCCAATCCACACTATAACCTAATTCCTCCACAATGAGACGAAGAGGAACTAATATGTTTCCTTTGACTTCCTGGGTCTGAATTCCCTTCCCAGCACTTAAATCTTTACCATTCAGCTCAATATGTGAACTTGAAGACGTAGCGTAAGTTTCCCCTGGAAATCCCCATAAAAACAGAAATAAAAAAGCCAAAAAACAAATTTTCTTCATTATGTACCCTACCATTCTATAAATTTTCACTTATGAAAATCTTGCAGCCTAGTATCTCAGAACCCGCCATTTTGATAGACGCAAATTATATGTAAAAGTTACGGATAAGTCATCACATATCTTAATCTTATCATTAGCAGCACTAAAAAGTCTCTGCCGGCTACATAGCGAGCAGAGACTTCTTTTGTATCTTCATTCACACTGTTAAAAATGTTAAGCCAGCAAGAATGACCGAGGTGATGGACAGCACCAGTAAAGGAAGCACCGCTTTTTCCCGCAAGGCCTTAAAGCTCACATTCAGCCCCATGCCTACCATTGCCATCGTTAGCATAAATGTGGTGATATGAGAAAGTCCATTCATCAGGCCCACTGGAACTACGATATATTTTCCGAAAATATAGCTGCCAATCAAACTTGTTATGACAAACCCAATGAGAAACCAGGGGAACTCCATTTTCGCATCCGAGTGGATCTTCCCGGTTCGCTTCATCCAGTACATGATCATAAAGCTAAGCGGTATTAGCAAAAAGACACGGCCCAATTTGGCTAGCAAGCCAATCGCGAGAGCATCCTGTCCGGCAGGCTCGGCAGCTAAAGCCACATGTGCAATTTCATGCAAACTGATGCCTGACCATATTCCATATTGCATATCCGTCAAAGGAAGCCAAGGTCGAAGCACAGTAAACAAAATGGCAAATACGGTTCCGACCAAAGCAATGAGCCCTACTCCAATAGCCGTATCCTCATCCTTGGATTTTAACAGGGGAGAAACTGCCGCAATCGCAGCCGCACCGCAGACACCTGTTCCGATACCGAGAAGAAGCGAGAGCGAAGCATCTGCTTTAAAGCGCTTGGCCAGCCACATCGTAAACAGGATGGAAAATACGACGGTGCACACATCACGCAGGAGCAAGCCCATACCATGATGAATGACAACATCCATATTGAGCTTTAGCCCGTACAATACGATAGCCCCTCGCAGCAATTTTTTAGCCGAAAACTCAACCCCTGAGCGTAAAGCTTCGGGATATCCCCACAACTGTCGGTATAAGATAGCGAGAAACATGGCGCAAGCCAAAGGGCCTACATAATGAAAGCCAGGTATTTCGTTCAGACCATACCCTATGAATGCAAATATCATGGTCAGTCCAATGCCTAAGATACGCTGGATAAAGCGATTTCGGTTAGAGTGTGGGGAACGCTTTTGTGGTAAACCGGAACCTAATGAACATTTCATGTGCTTTATGTGACTGCTCATGGTGAATACCTCCAATTCTATCTTCACAAAGCTTAATATGTATTTTGTCATAAGAAAAATAAATCATTATAATGGTATCCATAAGTAAATAGGTATGATAAAAATGGAGGAGTTGGCTTTGGATCAATCTTTAATCGTATTTGTTATGGTCGCGGAGAAACAAAACTTCACACGAGCTGCCGAAGAGTTACACATGACCCAGCCTGCCGTAAGTCAATACATTCAAACGCTGGAGCGTACCGTAGGAGCCCGGCTTCTGGAGCGAAGTAATAAATATGTGCGTTTAACCAAAGCCGGTGAAATTGTATATCACCATGCCCAGGAAATCACCCGTCTCCAAACTCGAATGCAGTATTTGGTGGACGAGCTAATGAATACGGCAAAAGGCAATCTGTCCATTGGCGCAAGCTACACGTACGGAGAGTACGTACTTCCTCATGTGATTGCGCAAATGAGAAGTCAATATCCACTCATTCAGCCCTCCATTAGCATCGGCAACACTCAGGAAATTGAAAGATTGGTGATCCGCAATCAACTGGATGTAGGGATTATTGAAGGACAATTTCAACATGACCATTTGTATATTGAACCGTTTGCAGAAGATGAAATGTATATCGTCGTTCCACATCATCACCGTTTGGCTGGTAAATCTCAAGTGAGTTTAACTGAGCTGCAAGAGGATATATGGATTCTGCGCGAAGAAGGCTCTGGAACCCGTGAAGCGGCGGAAAAGATGTTTGCACGATTTCAGTTTGCCCCTGCTCATATTATGGATTTTGGCAGCACTCAGATTATTAAAGAATCTGTAGAAGCAGGCTTGGGCATTTCTTTGCTGTCACAATGGACGATTCAAAAGGAACTCACCTTGGACACTTTAAAAGTGTTGGATATAAGCGGCTTCCCGATCGTTCGGAAGTTCTCTTTTCTGACTCCTTCTGAGGTATTCGAAACGAAAGCGGCCTCTGTTTTTTTAGAGGTTTTGCGAGGTTATAACGTGAAAAGATGAAGCTCAAAAGCCATGAAAAAAAGCACCCGGAAGGCGCTTGAACTTACTCGAATAAATCGGTGACGGCTCCTTCGGGCTCTTTTAATAAAGACTGTCTGGCTTCTAATAACCAGGGATGCACAACCTTCATTTTCTCTTTATTGCTCCATACATGGTTAAAATAAATCATAATCGCTTCATCCAACAAATGATTGTTTACACTCGTCCAAAAATCTGAATAGCCATCTCTCTGGACAGCTTTTGATGCAGGATATACGGAAATGCTAATTCTTCTTCTAAAATGGGGATATGTAATGCCTGTGCTACAGCTACTTTATCTTCATTGGGGATAATAGTACCTATATCGTGCAGCCACCCCGCTCGTTCAGCTATGACCGGATCAGCATGAAATTGTAGAGCCAGTGCTTTGGCTTCATGGGCTACCTTCGTACAATGCACCCACGTAGCTTCAGCGTTATGTTTGTTAAAGAGCTTCTCTACGTCCAAAAAAAGATCCCCTGAAAATTCAAGCCCTGCAATGTATTGATGTAACACGGGATTCATGGATTATTCCCCCTCTTCGCTTATTCCGATGATTTTACTATAAAATGTACATAACGCGCCACTGCGCAGGCAGATGGTCTTCCCATCGCTGTTGCTGCTTGTGGAGCACTATTCCGGCTACTCCGTTTTTCATGTATATCTTTCGTTCAGCTCATATCATGAAAAAAATCCAAAAGCCCCTTGCTTGAAAGCAAGGAGCCCGCTCCTTCGATTCCATCGGATGACTGCGGTTGCTTAAACAACATGTGTTGCACTTATATGTTATAGCGGCAGCCCGCCTGCTGCAATCATCAAAAAGCACAAAATGTTGGATAGACAACACAATCGTTATATTGTCATTTCAAGTGGATAGATGGTCTTGCCCATGATACAGAAAGTGGCTAAAATCGGCGTAGCTCCCTTGAAATTGTTGCATGTCGTGGGCAGCAATCCCTACAAAATTTCCTGTAAATCCACCTGATAAAAAGCTGATATTTTGCTTTTCAAAAAGCGGAGTCCAGGCGGATTCATTCCCGAGATGGTAATAAAGCTGTCCTTGGGTTGCATGGACTTCTACAGCCAAATGTACAGGAAAATCCTCCTGAAGCGTAATCGCATGGGGAACTAACGTGAATGTATCTGCTTCACATCGCATCATGCGCAGCACTTTCCCTTGTCCCTCTTCATAACTGACATAGGCATACAGATAATTTTCATCATTTAGATACAGCAGGAGCCCAGCCATTTGCAAATAGCTTACGGGTTGATATTCCAGTGCCGTTTCCACCCGAAAATGATGATCAGTTTGCCGAATGGCGAGCACGTGATGCTGAAAGAGGCTTTGAATGGATTCTCCAGCCAGAATTCGGAGATAGCCCGGACGCTGGCTCAGTGAGCACCAACGGTCATCCGCCAATATACGCAATGTGTTCCACGTTTTATTTAAAACGGGTCCCTCGAAAAAGTCTTCGAATACAAAACTGTGCTTCTGCCCTGCCGTGAAAGTGGTTCCGATAGGTGCAGGTACTTCTAATTGCGGCGTATGCCCCCCTGCCGTTAATCGCAACCAGCCTTCATCATTCCAGTACACGTGCTGCAAGGCCGTTTCTCGCCCTAAAATGGCATATTTCCCTTCCAACGGACGTGTACATAAATGAGCCATATACCAATCGCCATCTGGCGTCTGCACAAGACTGCCATGTCCTGCACATTGTAACGGGAATTCAGGACGATCACGTGACGTAAGCATCGGATTATGTGGGTCCACTTCATACGGCCCGGATAGCTGCTTCGAGCGTGCTACAGTAACTGCATGTCCCGTACCCGTTCCACCTTCCGCAGTAATAAGGTAATAATATCCGTTTTGCTTGTAGATATGGGGGGCTTCTGTCTTTTTCAAAGGCGTGCAATCAAAAATTTTCACAGGCTCACCAATAAGTTGCTGCTGCCTGCTATCGTATTCCTGCATGACAATACCTGAAGATTTATTGCTGTCCAACATGCGGTAATCCCACAATGCATTCAATAGCCATTTACGTCCGTCCTCGTCATGAAATAAAGACGGATCGAATCCACTGCTGTTAAGATAAACCGGGTCTGACCACGGTCCATGGATCGCAGGCGCCGTCATCACAAAATTATGAACATCCTTGAACGGACGTCTGGTGCTTTTCACATCCGTATAGAGCAGATAAAAAAGGTTATCCGCGTAGCTCAGCTGTGGCGCCCAAATGCTGCAATTTTTCGGATTCCCTTTTAAATCAACCTGATCCGTTAAAATATCCGTACAATGCTCCCAATGGGCCAAATCTTTGGACTGATACACCCGTACTCCCGGCAACCACTCAAACGATGACACGACAATATAGTAAGTATCCTCGACTCGTACAATACACGGATCGGGATTAAAGCCTTTTAATATGGGATTTTGGATCA
Organism: Paenibacillus sp. 23TSA30-6; assembly: GCF_014858585.1. Classification (NCBI taxonomy): domain Bacteria; kingdom Bacillati; phylum Bacillota; class Bacilli; order Caryophanales; family Paenibacillaceae; genus Paenibacillus; species Paenibacillus sp. 23TSA30-6. Next base: position 44,891 of record NZ_SLTL01000012.1, read on the forward strand.
TCATGAGAAATTGCTCCTCCTTGCTTCCAAAAAGTGTCTCCACCAAAAACCTGCTCCTTGCTCCACGCTTCTGCGCCTGCTTCAAAACAACCCGCCCACGGAACACGCTGCCTAAGCAACGAGGCAACATCAGATACACCATACTCCTTATAGCAAACCGTTTTCTCATTTGCAGCATCGTCCCAATTGTCCCAACCCCGTGGATCAATATGTTCGCCCATTTTACAATCCACAAATACGGTCTTGGCATACTCACGCCACGGCCGCCCCAAAAATACCGGAGTAATATCAGGCTCTGCGGTTAAGTAACATTGGTTGAACACATAGCCATACGCTTGTCCCTGGGGAGTAGAGGCGGCTGTGACATAGCTCGTTTGGTTCTCATGATGGCGCAAACTGCGAATTTCGCAATGTTCAAAATAAGCTGTCGCCCCGCCAAAAATAAAATCGACTGTGCCCTCGATATAGCAATGCTGATAGAGCTGGCGATAGTGCGCATGATGCTCTTTCAAATGGATGCCGCCAAATTTCAGCCGTTCTTTCGGTGCCAGAGGCAGGGGGCCTGTAAATAACGTATCCTGATGCCCGCGAAAGGTACAGTTTCTAAAAACCGTTTCATCACAATGAGCATAAACCGCAACAGCCTGCCCAATGGCTTCTCCCTGTCCAGCCGTGTTGGAAATGATGAGATTTTCCAGGATCAAATGATTGCCGCCTAAAAATAAAGTGGGAGTCGCAAAGGTTCCTATTTCCTCGCCTGCCTCATCCAACTCCCTGGCATACCGATGCATTCGAATGTCTACATGTCCGATGCCTATGATATGAAGATACGAACGGTAGATCCGCACCTCTTCCTCGTAGGTACCCGATAAAATATACAGCATTTCCATTTCATTGGAAGGCGACTGCTCCAATGCAGCAATCGCCTCTTGAATCGTATGGAAATCACAAAAGGATTCTTTCCCTACCAGCATGGTTGCCCCAATCCTTTCATTGGATTTACAAGTGTTCGGCTAAAAATGATTGCCACGCCGTTCGCATTTCCAAAGTCTCCATATGCCCACCACCTGCAATCACAGGTTGCCAATGCTCAGGGTGACCTGCTTCCTGGTAAGCTTCCAGTAGCCCCTTAGCCAGATGCTCGACTCCTTCAATAGGACACATTCGATCATTTTGACCTGTTATGCTCATTCGTGGACGAGGAACAATCCGCTTTTGAATATCCAGCGTAGTAAAATGCTTTAACAAGCCGGGGACATAGGAATAGAAGCCATGGTGATCCAGACCCCTTTTGGCGATCAGCGTATGGGCATCTACCTGTCCGCAAATATCAATCGTGACCTGTATCCGCTCATCTAACGCTGCCAGCCACCACGCCATCAGGCCCCCCATTGACATGCCCATCGTTGCAATGCGAGAAGCATCAATGTCCTCACGCTCACACATATAATCCACCAGACGACGGTTATCGTACAGCATCATACCCCACAGCACTTGGCCCTGCCAGAGCATTTCCTTTACCAGTTCACTTTCGGTTTTACCCCCGCGTTCATTAAAGCCCCACATGTCAATACAACAAGCGCAATAGCCCATGTCTGTCAGGATCTTGGCAAACGAGGGCTGCTGCAAGTAAGAGCTGCTATGGATAAACTCCTTGCGTCCATTGGTATAATTGCCTCCATGTGAATGGTTGAAAATGACCAATGGAAACGGACCGTTTCCATGTAATGGTATGGCTATATAAGCTGGCACAGGCTCGATTCCGTTGATGTCCAGCAGGAGAGATTCCAATTGGTATCCCTCTTGCTCCTCTTGCTTTAGCAGAGTGGCTGTAACGGGTCGATCTGCCGGAAGATCTCCCAATAATGCTTGCAGCTTATCCACGTTTTCCCTCCTTCCATGCCCCTCCTAAATCAGGATTTTTACAAAATCCTCAATTAAAAACATTTTGTTCAGAAGGTTGTATCGTCACTTGTTCAATCAGCTTTTCAGGCTGGTTTGTATTCTTCGAATGACAACGGTTGACTTCAACGCCTTCCCCGTTTTCAATATAAAAAGCAGGACCTTCATGATTCTCAATGGTCACCTGTTGAAAGCGGATATCTCTCACATTGCCTAAATAAAAACCACGGTTGTTCATATCCTCGATCCCTGTCATCATGGCAGGACGGCCGGGAATTGCATTTTTCGCCATGGAAATATCAATATTGGAAAATGTAATTTCAGCAATATATTGTTCTGCAAGTCCGTATAAGAATCCAGCAGCCGCATGAACCTGTCGTGCCGTGATATCGGAAAAATGAATCCGTCTAAAGCAAGGCGTTTCATCGGTAATTGGATAGGGATTTTTGTCCCAGACATATTTGTCTTTGCCCCGAGGTCCGCAGAAATAATAGAGATTCAGAATAAATGGACAAATCACATCTTCCATCACAATATTGCTAACGCGAATATCCTCAACGATTCCGCCGCGTCCCCGTCTTGATTTCAGGCGGATGCCCCGATCCGTTTGCTTGAACACACAATTGCTGATCGTGACATTACGAATATCTCCACTCATCTCGCTTCCCAGTACAACACCGCCATGTCCATGCACCATCGTGCAGCTGGTAATCGTAATATTTTCGCAGGGAATCCGTTCCTGTGTATCCTCGGTTCCCGCTTTGATCGCAATACAATCATCGCCCACATCAATATTGCAGTTGCTAATACGAACATTGGAACAGGATTCGGGATTAATGCCATCCGTATTGGGGGAATCCGCCGGGTTAAGAATGGACACATTGTCAATCGTGACGTTGTAGCAAGCGATGGGATTTACAGTCCAACTTGGGGAATTTTTCAACATGACATCTTTAATGGTGACCCGCTGACAACGATCAAAGCTGATTAATTTCGGTCTGGGGTACTGCAACTGCTCCGGATGATTCCGATGCTTTTCCCACCACGGCTGACCATTTCCATCCAGAGTACCGCTGCCTGTAATTGAAATATTTTCGAGGTTCTGCCCGTAAATGCACGACGCATGTACTTCTCGCTGAACGCCTTCCCATCTGGATTCTACTACAGGATAATCAACCAAATCCGTACTGAAGGAAAGAACTGCACCGGGGCTTACATGCAGTTCAATGTTACTTTTAAAAAAGATAGCCCCTGTCAGATACGTACCCGAGGGAACAAATACCGTTCCTCCCCCGGCATTGCTGGCCGCTTCAATCGCAACCGCAATCGCTCCCGTTGCTAATGTCTTACCATCCTCAATTGCTCCATAATCTACAATGTTATACACTTTCATCTCGTTCTCTCCTGTCTTCATTTTTTGTGAATACGAAAATGATTTATAGGCTGAACTTAAAAATACACTGGAAAACGGAGTAGGCGGAATGGTGCTGAACAAGCGTCAGCGATGGTAAGCACCATCCGCCTGCGTAGTGGCACTTCATGTACACTGATGTTCAACCTATATCTATATCCTTATTTTTTCGATTTCTTGTACGCTTCCTCATACTCAGAGATGATCTGTGATCCACCAGAATTTTTCCAGTTCTCTACGGCTGCTTTGAATCCGGCTTCATCGGTCTCACCCATAATAAATTTGAACGTAGCATCGGTAATAATTTTTTCGAGTTCAGTTCCTTTTTCATTGGCAGTTACAGAATCCAGAGGAACGGTTGGGTCCAAAACGGCAAATTTGTTATTTTCCTTGATTAATTGATTGGCTAGTTCCTTTTCAGGGTTGGCATCTTTTAACGTGTAAGTTACTTCACTCGGTCTGGAGCTTGCAAACGGCTGTACATCTGCTTGCCACAAATCGGTGTTAATAATTCTGAAAGCTCCTTCATTATCAATGTCATAATGAGTTCCCTTGATACCACCTGTCATGTCCATAAATACTTCTTCATCAATCAAATCATTGACGAATTGAAGTAATCTCTTCAATTGAGCTTCCGTCTTCACCTCGGATTTAGGAAATGCCAGCAAACCGCCAACTCCGCTGCCCTCGGACCAAATGTGATATTTACCGTCTCCATTGGAGATTTTGTTTACAGGCACCAATTCAAGTCCCTTTTGCAATCCTTGTGACAGATTTCTCAAGTTTGTGATATCCACCATTCCCGTATAAATTCCGGTTTTCCCTTGAGCAAATTGCTGCTGCTGATCGGTTTTAGCGGTTACGGCGAAATCCTTCGATATATACCCGTTCTTATATAATTTATTGGAATACTTTATCGTCTCCAAATATTGAGGTGTATCAAATTCCGGCGTAAACTTGCCATTCTCATCTACTTTCCAGCCATTAGGTGTGCCAAAATAAGAGCTTAAGGTTTTAAAGCTGCTATAGCGCAGATCAGATCTGTCGCCAAAGCCTGTCGTATCCTTTTTGCCATTACCGTCCGGATCATCTTCTGTAAATGCTCTCGCAACTTCGTATAGCTCATCCAGGGTCGTAGGTACTTTAAGTCCTAAACGATCCAGCCAATCCTTGCGGATAACCAAGCCTGCTCGTGCCAAATTTTTCTGGAATGGAACTCCATACAGAACTCCCTCGATGGAAGCTGCATTTCTAACTTCGGGAGGTATCTTTTTTAAATTATCATAATCGTCCAAATAGCTCCCTACATCCCAGAATAGACCTGATTTCAATGAACTTCGAACTGAAGAATTTGTCATCATCGTAAGAGTCACGATATCCGCCAATTCACCGGACGCCAGCGCTGTAGTGATTCTCTCTTCTTTGGACGCATCAGGAACCCAGTTGAACGTAATCTTGGAATTGGTGTATTTTTCAATTTTGTTCTTAATCGTGTCTGTAGGTGGAGAGGCTGTATGCAATACATTTAACCAGGTTAATTCCAGCTTTGAATTCGGATCATAGGTTTGGCTGCCTTGATCCTCTGCCCCCTTGTCACTGCAAGCAGCTAAAAAAACACTCATGACCATAAGTACGGCAAGAAGGCCCGATACTCCCTTTTTCATCGTGATTCCTTTTTTCATCGTGTTTGCTCCTTTTCTGATCGTATATTCATGCCATATCTTCTTCTTTTACCAGAACCTCTCGCTCTATTTTGCTAAACACCTGATGCGTCATCCACATCACGAGATAACCGATGATACTGGCTCCGGCAAAAGTCAGAATTCCTGGGTACAAGCCTAGAATCAATGTAAAAAGCGCGACAATCGCAACAAAAAGAACAAGTGTATATTGTAAATACGAAAACCCAATCACCACGGACATTCTGATTTTCAACTTGATCCCTTTCCAATCATAATGAGCCAGTAACGGGAAAATGTACGCCAAGGAGATGAGATACAAAAAGGCTCCAATAAGCGTCACTACGCGAACATACCAGGACGAGACATTGACGATATCCACGTAGAGCACGTAGCCCACGAGGCTGTAAATTGCTCCAATGATCGCGGCTTCTTTAAAGCTTTCTCTAAAGTAACGTACAAACGTGGAGAAAATGGCGACCTCCTCATTCCCTCGAATCCATTGCCTTAAAATGCTGAGCATAGCTACAGTTGCAGGTCCCACGCCTATAAAGCCCAAGCCCAGGATCGTCGCAACCGTCCACAGCAAATTAAGGTAAACCAGCCGGAGCAGGCGCATGCACCATTTGTTCATGTTTTCTACAAACCGTACCATTCCGCATCCTTCCCGTCGTCATTAGTAAACGCCGTCTTCACCAAATTTCTTGGCCAGTCGATTGGAGCCCATGATCAGGATTAATCCTACCACGCCTTTAAAAAGTCCTACCGTCGTACTGAAGCTTAATTGTCCATTCTTTAAGCCCGCTGTATAAATGTAGGTATCAAAGATTTCAGCAACCTCGCGGTTTAGTGAGTTCAATAGCAGATACATATGCTCAAAGCCCAAATCCAGCGTGCTACCAATTTTCAAAATTAACAACGTAATAATGACTGGGCGAATTGCAGGCAAGGTAACATGCCATGTTTTTCGGAGACGTCCGGCACCGTCCATTTCTGCTGCCTCATACAGTTGCGTATCCACGACCGTAATCGCCGACAGATAAATGATGGTAGACCAGCCAAGTTCCTTCCAGATCACTTGCCCCATATAAACGGTACGCAACCATTCCGGGGAAGTTAAGAAGCTGATCTTCTCACCGCCTAGCGCAGCAATCATTTCATTTAGCACCCCGCCGTCTACGGTTAAAAATACATAAGAAATCGAAACAATGATGACCCATGACATAAAGTGCGGGATGTAGATAATCGTTTGGATGATATTTTTAAACACACGCTTCCTGACCTCATTCAGCATCAATGCCAAAATGATCGGTAATGGAAAGAAAATCACAATGTTGAGCGCAAACAAAACCAGGGTGTTACGTAATAGCATGAAAAACGTGGGCTCGGTAAATAAACGAATGAAATGCTTCATTCCTACCCACGGGCTGCCCGTGATTCCCAGAAAGGCTTGATAATCCTGAAACGCAATGACCAAGCCGCCCATAGGGAAATATTTAAAAATAATGAAGTACACTAGCCCGGGTAAAACCATTAGGTACAGCAACTTATGTTTTTGCATACGTAAAAGATTTTCCGTCGTTCTGTTGTTCTTTTTCATTTTCATATTCATATTCGGTTTCATGTTCGGTGACGGGACACTTGAAACTTTCATTAGCTCGACCTCCTTCAAACGTTTATGTATACGTTTTCAAGAGTACGTTATTTTTGGCATTACGCATATAATCATCAAATGATAGCGTTTACAAAACCTTATATACCGCCTATTTTCCGGCTTTTCACCTTACCTAATGATTACTACACAACCTAATGATTACCCTCTTTTTTCCATGCTTAGGAGAACACCTCAAGATTTGATTATATACGGAATTCCACCCTCTTGGTACAGTTTACATGTAAACGATTACGAGGAGGTCAATCACTTGGCACAAAAATCACTAAAAAAAGAATCGCTGGGCAGTCGTATTTTTACCATCGTAAACAGTACTTTATTAATTCTCATTGCCCTCACTTGTCTCTTGCCTTTTCTGAATATCATTGCCAGCTCTTTTGCTTCAACCCAAGAAGTGGTAGCTAAAAAATTCATTTTGTTCCCTGTCACTTTTTCCCTGGATGCATATCGGTATATCCTGTCGACCCCAACGATTTTCAGAGGACTAGGGGTTTCGATCGGAGTGACTGTCGTCGGTACCGTGGTGAGTATGATCTTTACTGCTTTTATGGCGTACGGATTATCCCGAAGATATCTGCTTGGCCGAAATACGATTAACTTCATTGTAGTGTTTTCCATGTTGTTTAGCGGGGGTATGATTCCAACTTTCCTGGTTGTAAAAAGCATTGGGCTTATCAATTCGTATTGGTCCCTTATTCTTCCCGTGGCCATTAATGCGTTTAACCTGATTATTATGCGTAACTTTTTTCAGGCGTTGCCGGATGATCTAGAGGAATCGGCCAAGATGGACGGGTGCAACGATTTTGGCATCTTCTTTAAAATTATGCTGCCGTTAGCGATGCCCTCTATTGCAACCATTTCACTTTTCTACGCGGTAGCCTACTGGAATACGTATATGCATGCCATTCTCTATATTAATGATTCCGCCAAATGGCCTATTCAGGTCTTGCTTCGCCAAATTGTAATCGTTTCCAGTGGTATGCAGGCAGAAGGAACTTCTGTGGATGTCATCCCACCTGCGCAGACGATTAAGATGGCGGTCATTGTGGTGGCAACCGTTCCTATGCTAATCGTGTATCCATTTGTGCAAAAACACTTTGTCAAAGGAGCATTACTAGGGGCGGTAAAAGGATAAACTGCCCCTCGATTGCTAGTGAAGTTCATTTTAATTCGCTTGCTTCATCTTACGGTATGCTCCGGGCGTGACCTGCTCCTTCTTCCGAAACGAGCGGATAAAGTTCTGCGGATTATGATATTGCAATCGCTCGGCGATTTCTTTAATCGTCATATCCGTCTCAATGAGCCACTTTTTGCCCATTTGCAGCCGGTAGCCCATCAGATATTCGCTGAACGTCGTACCGTATTCTTTTTTGAAAATACTGCTTAAATAATTGGGATTGTAATGAAGACGGTCCCCAATAAGCTCCAGTGACAATTCCTGGTCATATTCAGCCCGGATAATGGCGGCAATTTTCTCGGAGAGACAGCGGAATTGCTGGTTCGTCTTCTCCTTCATACTTTTTACCATAGGGGAAATGACTTGCTCCACCAGCATACGCTCGATCTCTTCTGGATTACGAATGTCCAGCAGACGATGGTACAACGCATGATTGTTCTGCGTCAGCAGCACTTCAATCCCTAGCAGCTGCTCCAATTGAATGAGGTTATTCACAAACCGCACCAACAGCACCTCAAAGTTCATGGAATGATTGTTCTTTGTCATTATTTCAGTCAATAAGGAATGTACGGTAAGTCGTACTTGCTCTTCATCTCCTATTCTAATGGCGTCAAACAGCTGCGATTCCATTTCCGTCGGATAATGAAGCAGCACCGGGCCTGAAATGACTGTGGAAATGTCTTCATAAAATATAATGGATTCTTTGCCTAAATTTAAACGGTGGTGCAAGGCTTGCTTACTCATCTCACAGGCTTCCTTGCTTTCTATCAAATTGTCATACGATTTACTAATGCCGATACTGATGGACACATTCAAATACTCTTTTACGGTTCGAATCAAAAGGGTGGCATCATCCAGCACTTGCTTGTTTATTTCCTGTTCATTCTTTCCTGTAAACATTAAAATGGTCGCCTGGATGTCATCGTTCAAAATGATGGGAAGCATTCGCTGCTGCTCTGGAATGGTTTCTTCTACGATTTTGTTAATAGCCAGCAGTAAAACGTCCTTATCCGAGGGCTCCCGATCTCCCAGATTATCCAGTTGAATCAACAGGGTAATATACATTTGGTTCTCCAGTTGCGGATAGCCCAAACGTGGCATTTTTCGTGCCAATTCCTCTGTTGAAATACGCCTGCGAAACAGGTTAAGGATCAATTGGGTTTCAAGCTGTGGCATTTCGGACTGAATGAGGCTTTCCAGGCTTTCCTTTTCCGTTACAATGCTGTCAATGGAATCAATAATCCAGTCAATTTCATTTTTGGAAGGCTCATTTTTGAACGAAAAATTAGGATTTTTAGGCAGGCTGCGTTTAATTTGCTGGAATGGCTTTGTAAAATAGACGGCTATGATATACGCCACCACCACAATCAAGAACGTAAGTACAAGTACCATCGTGATGATCCCGAATTTGGTCGTTTGGAATGCATTCGAAATCTCCTTTTTATCTAATATCGTTAAATACGTCCAGTTGTTATAAGCAGACTTGGCATAAATGACCTGCTGAGCAGGCTGATGCTTCGTTTTTTCCAGTGTCAACATGCCTGAATTGTCGGGTGTAGCCGTAGCCTCTGAAATGTGCTGAAGCTGCCGGGTGGTCAATAATTGGTCGACAGGCTCTGTTTCGTACATTAAATCGCCTTGTTTATTCAGAATAAAAACGGCCGTGTGATCCTCTGCTTGAATTGTACGATTTAACGTTTTCAACGAAATATCCGACAGCGCAATGGCTTGCTTCTTTTTGGAGAATACAGGCAAAGTATTTACAAAGCGGATTCCCTTGTCTGTTTTAATCCAGAATAGCCCCTTATCCTGATGGTCGATATAGGTTTTAAATAGCTTCTCCCGTTCTGTTTTCGTCAAATAGGACAAGCTTCCATTGGATATTTTCCAATTCTGATCCAGGCTAATCAGTGAGTATTCCGTTCCTTCTAATCCCATCGTAGCAATATAATTGAGTTGCGAATTCACATTCCGATACGCTACAAAATCTTTTTCTGTAATGGGATGTTTTACGACTTCATCAAATGAACTGGTCGTACTATACGTATTAAAAGCATATTCAATAGTTTGGATTTTCTGCTCCAGACTGTTTTTGATCTGTGTCATGTAGCTTTGTTTACTGTTGGAAACCCTTTCCATGACTGAGCTAATTGTTGTAAAATAGATGTAGCTGCCGAAGCTGGCCACCAACCCTATTCCCAAAACCAGAATCGTAATAAAAATGGTGTAGAACATCCTGCCTTTTTTCATTGCGCTCCCCCTTTGGTTCTTTGCATCATACCAAAATTATAGCGCTTTCATAACAAGGTTTAAATCTTTTTTTCACGTGTGCATTTATTTAAAAAACAAACCTGAACTTGAGCCCACTCTTTAAGCAGAAATGTTAAATACCATTACATCCGTCCCATCCCGTTTTATGTTCATCTGGATTAGCTTGCAGAATTCAAAAAAAGGAATTTGGAGGTCACTTATGTTACACGTTATTAGTTATAAAGAACAGATTGTAAAAGAAGAATTTCCAGTAGACACTTCCTTTCTCTCCCTCTATCCAGCAGCGGCCCACGAAGCTCGCCCTTTTATATTGGTACTGCCCGGCGGTGGCTACGAGCACCTGGCACAACATGAAGGAGAACCAATCGCCCGGTGGTTGAATGATCTAGGCATTCATGCAGGGGTGCTACATTATCAAGTAGGGGATTTTGAGGTCGATTCCTTGTTGGAGGATGTAGAATTTGCCTTAAAGTGGATTCGCCAAACACCCAAAGACTGGCAAGTAATTCCGGAGCAAGTCGGACTGATTGGATTTTCAGCAGGCGGGCACTTGGCCTCCATCGTCGCCACCAAAGGAGCAGAAAAACCCGATCTTCTGCTATTGGGATACCCTGTGATTACGTTTCATGATGCTTATACACATATCGGAAGCCGCACTCATTTTTTAGGTGAACAGCCGACACAGGACCAGCTTCACGCCTTTTCATCCGATCGACAAGTGACTTCACAGACCCCTCCAACTTTTATTTGGACAACAGCCAATGACGCCACTGTTCCGGTCGAAAACAGCTTGTTGCTGGCTTCTGCATTATCCAGAGAAGGCATTTCATTTGAGCTGCATGTATTTGAGGAAGGGCGACACGGCTTGGGGCTGGCTGAGGATAACCGCGAGTGCCAGCAATGGCTCGCTCTTGCGGAAAAGTGGCTCCAAAAACATAGCTATGTTACGGAAGGACAGCGGATCACATCCAGGCTGTTTATCGCTGGTGATTCCACGGCTGCCCAAAAAGGAGCTACCGAAAAACCGATGACAGGCTGGGGCGAACACTTGCAGAGTTATTTTGACCCGTCTGTTCAAGTGAACAATCGTGCGGTTAATGGACGAAGCACTAAATCTTTTATAGCGGAAGGTCGATTGACTCATATTGAAAAGGATTTTCGAGCCGGCGATTATCTGTTTATTCAATTTGGACACAACGATGAGAAGAAAGAAGATCCCACCCGCTATACCGATCCTGACGGGGACTACCGTCAAAACCTAATTCAATGTATCGAGTCTGCTCGGGAGCGTGGTGGAATTCCAGTGCTATTGACCTCTGTAAGCCGCCGCCGCTTTACCGCAGACGGAGAACCTGATCCGCTTGCTGTGGGAGCTTATCCCGCAGCGATGAGACGAGTAGCGGAGGAAACCCGAACACCGCTGCTCGATATTTTTAAAGCTTCTCAGCAGCTTTATCGGGCCATGGGAGAAGAAAGGTCCAAGCTGCTATTTATGCATTTGCCTGGAAAAGCACATCCGAATTACCCCGCTGGCGTAACAGATAATACTCATTTTTCTGATGAAGGAGCGCGTCAGATCGCCAAGTTGGTCGCTGAGGCAATTAGCAAATGTACGGAATTGCACGCCTTAAAGCAGCTCATGCGCATGGAAGGAACGAATCAACACAGCGGTGAGAGACTCATTCATCACCTTGTCAACTGAACTCAAGAAGCAGCAAATACATGCACGAAAAAACGGACTTGGGGCTAATCAGTCCGACGTCCGTTTTTTAATTTCACTGGTTGATGTTTCCATTGGATGACTTGAGAGTCGTTTAAACAACATCTGTTGTATCCTTATGTTATCATGAGCGCAGGGTTATACGTCTTATTGATTCAAGCTAAATAGTGTATTCTTTAATTCATATATTTTAATTTTTTGTAACTATTAGGGCTTTTGTATTATTTAGTTGTAGAATTTTGACAACATTTGTCGAATGAAGCGAAATCAACAATTTTACATGGTATATTTTAGGAGCTCACATCATACATCAGGAGGAATTTTTTATGAATACTAAGAAAATATTATTATCGACGGTCATGTCTTTAGGGCTCATTGGTAGTATCATCGTCCCTAGTGCGTCCGCAGCAGTAGGTCCTTCACCGATAATTACGCCTACTGTAGAAGTTAACGGAGTATACTACAGAACTGCTACGTTACCACGAAATTATTCCTATGCGCTGTCAAATTACCCGGGGGATACTTATAAAGTGGCAAGTGGAAATGTGACAGTCTCCGCTTCTGGCGTGGTAACAACCACCACTGCAACAACCGCAAGAGTTGAGATTTACGGCGGTAACGGTAAATTGAGAATGGTATACACTGTTAAGGTGCTCTAAGATTGGAGTAAGTGTTCCTGGGAATGTGAGTCAACGATCATTATCAAAATGGTGATTTGGTAGCGAGTTTTTTAGGCACTTTGTTAAGCGATTTCGAGAATATCAAAAGAAGCACTGTCCGTTTATTAGGGCAGTGCTTCTTTATGGGGCGAAAAGAACTCATATTGCTTTTTTATCAGTGGAACCCTTTATTAGTTTTCATTGAACTCACAGACTTATGAGAAGTTTTATTTAAATACTCTTCAAATTGAGTACCAAATGCTCGAACGTCCTCTTTTCTAAACTTTCGTGAAATCAATAAAGATACCCCAAAGAGATTATTGAGGAATTCAATTTAACTTGATAAAAAGGCATTGATCTTCACAATCGCTACTTTTTATATGTGAAAGGTAAGAATATATTTCTAGCTTTACCCAACTGAAATCATCTTCTCCGCAAGAACTTCACTTCTCTGCGAGCACTATTTATAGATATAACCAGACCTGTTAACTCCGCATTGTCGAATGGGCTAAATACAACCAGTGAGACAGCCGTACGTGAATTGTAGGAGTTGATCAGCGCCTGCTCTAAAAGTTGCACTTCCTGATCATCCCACTCCGGCTTACCTCGCCGTTGTAAAAATTATATTACGAACATACATTCTAAACAAGATGAATCAATCTAGAAAAATATTCCTAGTTCTGATAGACTAATTTTGTGTTTTGAAAGTTAAATGGATAAGGAGTCATAAAAATGAAGAAATTTATATTAGTATTCTTCTCAGTAATCATTGTTTCTGTATTCCTCCAATTTCCAACATTTGCTGCGGAAATCAATGCCAAAGAGATCCTAAAGAAAAAATATCCTCGTGAAATTGTAACACTAAGCAAATCTGCAGATTTAAACGGAGATGGTAAAAAGGAATACTTCCTACTTACTGAAGCGGGTAATTTTTTTCTTGTTAATTCTAAAGGGGCTGTTGTATTAATTAACACAAATATAATAAGTGATGAATTTTTTGAACAGCCAACTATCCAGATTTATCAAGTATCTAAAAAAGAAAAGCACGTAGCAATAACGTTTGAATATGGACCATCAAACACACAGTTTTATGCTTATCAATATAGAAATGGTACATTATTTAATAAACTTTCCATTATGGGTGATCAGGGTGTACAAGTTGATATAAAGGGAACCGTTAAACAATATTGGAAAAAGTACAGACCTGAGGGTGGATGGGATTTAGCTATAGCGACGTATTCATGGAGGACTTCAAAGAATAAGTACCTCGGAGCAGGCCTACTGCCTTAATTAATCATCTCCAATGAAATGCTCACGTTTAAAGTCATCTAAAGAAATACATTGGGACTCACACCAGCATTCAGCCAGTGGAGTCCTCTTTTAGATCTAAGTGTAAACTCACTGTGGGTTGATGAGATACATACCGTTAAGCTGTCCGTTCTCAACGGAAGCGGCCTATGATAAACTTAGCTTATCATAATTTACCAAATAATAGATATTGGATATTTCATTAAAGGGCAGGATTGCTGAATGGAAAGGGTGATCACTTATGAGCGATTTTAAAATAATAGAGGGGCATTTCAACTCTTTTCAAAACTTCGTAAATGCTATAAACGAAAAATCTAAAAAGCAATCTACTTTGCTGATTGGGATAGATGGTTGTGGTGGTTCTGGTAAAAGTACATTCGCTTACAAGTTAAAAGAAGAACTATCTAATTCAACTATTGTTCACAAGGATGATTTTTATCTCCCCTCCTCTGACATTATAAATACACACCCTTCAAAAAAGCCTGTTGGTGCTGATTTTGATTGGAAACGTCTTTTAAATCAGGTACTGGAGCCAATAAGACAAGAAAGGGATGGGCGTTATCAACGTTATGATTGGGAGACGGATAAGTTAGCGGAATGGCATACTGTTCCTGCTGGCGGCATTGTCATAATCGAAGGAGTATATTCCATCCGAAAGGAACTGGAGGATAAATATGATTTTAAAATTTGGGTTGATTGTCCACGAGAAATTAGGCTTTCAAGAGGTCTTGAAAGAGACGGAGACTGTGCTCGTGGGATGTGGGAAGATAATTGGATGATTTCAGAAGACATTTATGTAGAAGCTCATAAGCCATTTAAAAAAGCAGATCTCGTTATTAGTGGAACTTTATAAATTTCTTATTTAATTGCATTTTGGGCAACATGGATATCTGGTGAAATTTAATTAGTAGGCCATGATCAATTACGTTGGGTCAACAAAGAAACAATACTTCAATATGATTTCTTACCTGCAGATTTACCATTTGTCACACAACTTAGTAAAGGTGATAAACTACGAAAAAAATTCACGTTCGCAAATACGTTCGCAAATTATAATCAGCCCCTTTCAAATGCTACTTTCCCCCATTTTCTCAACCTTTACAAACAACAAAAAACCCTTGCTAGGCAAGGGTTTTTGAGGAAATGGGCCCTGAGGGACTCGAACCCCCGACCAATCGGTTATGAGCCGACCGCTCTAACCAACTGAGCTAAGGGCCCTCAAAAAAATATGTATATTCACGCTACATTTACATAAAACAGCGGCGTTAATTAATATACAACATTTTCTTGTGTTTCGTCAATAGTTTTCCGAAAATTTTTCTTTTTTTATTTATTTTTATGAATCTAGGGAATAAATCGAACGCCATAACGTCCTTTGCGCGAGCGGTACACCTCCACTGCGCGGGGATCGTTGTAGCCGTACATCCAGCCATCGTGCTCCAGCCTTTTTGCCAGACATCCTGCCTGAAATTTGGTCGTGTACAGTCTGCCGTAGTAAATCCAATACATCCGAACTCCCTCTTTTCACATGATGGTAGGAGTTAGTGTAACCGGATCGAATTCGATTTACACAGCCTGAGTTATAACAATCTACAACGGTTAGCAACGAGTATGAGTCGCTTTAATAAACGGCGCCGTTGCACTCAATATGCTGAGCCTTATTTGCCAAAGGAGGCCGGGTCCTGACGCCACGAACGCAGCAGCTCCAGTTCTTCCTCCTGAATCGTTCCCTCACGCAAGGCAACGTCCATCAGGGCCGTGTAATTGGACAAGCTTTGCAGCTTCACACCTGCTTCTGCAAAGGCTTGAGTCGCTTTATCAAGCTGGTAACTGAAAATAGCGAGTACAGCTAACGGCTGGGCGCCTGCTTGCTCTACGGCCTGCGCTGCTTTGATGGAGCTGCCGCCAGTAGAGATGAGATCCTCGATAACAATAACCTTTTGCCCCTCACTAATCCGACCTTCGATCTGGTTCTCTTTGCCGTGTCCTTTAGCTTTGTCCCTTACATACGCCATCGGCAGATTAAGCTTTTGCGCCACCCAGGCAGCATGAGGAATGCCCGCTGTAGCCGTGCCTGCTATGACTTCGGTTTCAGGGTATTGCTCACGGATCACAGCAGCGAACGAATCAGCGATCAGCTCGCGCACCTCCGGGTAGGACATGGTCAGGCGATTGTCACAGTAGATAGGTGATTTAATGCCGGATGTCCATGTAAAAGGCTGCTGCGGACGTAGCGCTACCGCCTGAATTCGTAACAGATGGGATGCAATTTGCTCGGGGATATTATTTAATGTAGTCATACTTGGTTCATCTCCTCAATAATGTGTTCCGCTGCGGCACGCGGGTCTGATGCAGCCGTAATGGGGCGTCCAACGACGATGTAGCTGCTGCCTTGGGCGATGGCTTGTCCAGGTGTCACTACACGTGACTGGTCGCCTGTAGCGCTGCCTGCCGGACGTATGCCAGGGGTAATCGTCTTGAAGTCCGCCCCGCATACAGCGCGGATCGCAGGCACTTCCAACGGGGATGCCACTACTCCGTCCAATCCCGCCTCACGGGTCAGTTGTGCGTATCGAACGACCACATCCTGTACTGTACCGGGAATGCCTATCTCCTTATTCATGGTTGTCTGGTCCGTACTGGTCAACTGTGTAACTGCTATAATGAGCGGCATGGCAAGTGAACTGTCTGCCAAAACAGCGGCTTCGGCCCCAGCCTTGGCGGCTGCCATCATATTTCTTCCTCCGGCAGCGTGTACGTTGAACATATCCACACCCAGGCGGGTGATGCTCTCCGCACCTCCCCGTACGGTGTTGGGGATATCATGCATTTTCAAATCCAGAAATACGGAGTATCCTCTCGACTTTAGCTGCTCTACAAAAGCTGGCCCTGCGCTATAAAACAGCTGCATGCCTACTTTTATATAACAGGGAATACCCTCCAGCTGTTGAATGAGCCGCTCCGCCTGCTGCGCATCCGGATAATCTAACGCGACCATCAACCGTCCTGCCATCTGCTGAAATGCTTCGTTCACCGTCCTGCATCCCCTTTTCACGTCAATTCGGGTATATTTGCCCGTGATAAAGGACATCCGTCAGCCGAAGCTGATGATGTCCTTTCCTGTACTACTTATTTTTCATCCTCTATTCGTATCGTGTTAGTGGCTCAGAACCGGCATGGATTCGGATGTAAAGTTAATCGTCTCCAGCATTCTCAGCAAAGCGCGTACAGTATCCAGCGAGGTCATGCAGACGATGCCGTTCTCAACCGCTTCACGGCGGATGCGGAATCCGTCACGCTCTGGCGTTTTCCCCTTGGTCAGCGTATTGAAGACGAAGTTGGCTTCACCCGTACGGATCATATCCAAGATGTTCGGGGTTCCCTCGCTCAGCTTGTTGATCGTCTTCACTGGAATGTTAGCCTGCTCCAGCGCAGCCGCCGTTCCACCTGTTGCAATAATTTTGTAGCCCAGTCTGTAAAAGCCCTGCATCAACTCGACTGCTTCTTCTTTGTCCTTATCCGCCACCGTGATGATGATCGCTCCAGTAGATGGGATTTTCATACCAGCACCTACGAGTCCTTTGTACAGCGCTTTGGCGTACTGAATGTCGCGTCCCATCACTTCACCCGTCGATTTCATTTCTGGCCCCAGGGTCGGCTCTACACGGCGCAGCTTGGCAAAAGAGAATACTGGAACCTTGACCGAGACATAATTACTTTCAGGCCATAGCCCTTCTGTATAGCCCGCATCCTTGAGCTTGCCGCCCAAAATGGCCTGTGTCGCCAGATTCGCCATCGGGATATTCGTGACTTTGCTCAGGAAAGGAACCGTCCGCGAGGAACGCGGGTTGACCTCGATCACATACACCTCATCTTTATGAATGACGAACTGGATGTTCACCAGGCCAATCGTTTTCAATTCCTTGGCGATGCTGATCGTGATTTCCACGATTTTTTGCTTCAGTTCGTCGGACAAGTGCTGCGGCGGATACACCGCGATAGAGTCACCTGAGTGAACCCCAGCCCGTTCCACATGCTCCATAATGCCCGGCACCAGTACCGTATCGCCGTCACAGATGGCGTCAACCTCAACTTCTTTGCCCAGCATGTAACGGTCGATCAGCACCGGGTGTTCAGGGTTGATTTTAACGGCTTCTTCCATGTAGCGCAGCAATTCCGAATCGGAGTATACAATCTCCATCGCCCGTCCGCCGAGGACGTAGGATGGACGCACCAGCACCGGGTAGCCCAGCGCCTGCGCAGTTCCTACCGCTTCATCTACCGAGATGACCGTGTTGCCTTTAGGCTGTGCAATAGCCAGACGTGACAGCAGCCGCTCAAACTTTTTCCGATCTTCCGCTTCGTCGATACTTTCCAGACTCGTACCCAAAATGTTCACGCCTGCCGCACTAAGCGGAGCTGCGAGATTAATGGCCGTTTGACCGCCGAACTGGACGATAACGCCAATCGGTTTTTCCTGCTCGATGACATTCATAACATCCTCGAAGAAAAGCGGCTCAAAGTAGAGACGGTCGGATGTGTTAAAGTCCGTAGATACCGTTTCTGGGTTGTTATTGATAATTACTGCTTCGTAGCCTGCTTTTTGAATGGCCCATACCGCATGTACGGTGGAGTAATCAAATTCAATCCCTTGCCCGATCCGAATCGGCCCGGAGCCGAGTACGATGACTTTCTCTTTATTGGATGGAATCACTTCGTTTTCCACCTCATAAGAGGAGTAGTAGTACGGCGTTGTAGCTTCAAACTCGGCTGCGCATGTATCTACCATTTTATAGACAGGACGCAGGTTGTGACTCAGGCGGAACTCACGTACCTCGCGCTCGGTTGTCATGCTGCCACCCGGTTGGCCCAGACTGCGAACCTCGGCGATGGAGCGGTCCGTAAAGCCATTACGTTTGGCCTGATAGAGTCTTTCGTAGGTCAGTTCGGACTCTTCAGCCATTTTGGCTTCGAACTTGACGATGCCCTCTACCTTGTCAAGGAACCACCAGTCAATTTTCGTTAAATCCTGAATTTCCTGCTGCTCCCAGCCACGACGGAATGCCTCAGCTACCAGGAACAAGCGCTCATCATCTGCTTTAATCAGGCGCTCCGTGAGTACCTCATCCGACAGTTGATCGGCCCCCTTAAGATGCAGACGATGTACACCGATTTCCAGCGACCGTACCGCTTTGTGGATGGACTCTTCGAACGTGCGTCCGATAGCCATCACTTCGCCAGTTGCTTTCATTTGCGTGCCCAGCTTGCGGTTGGCAGAAATGAATTTATCGAACGGCCAGCGCGGTATTTTGCTCACGATGTAATCCAGAGTAGGCTCAAAGCAAGCATACGTTTGTCCCGTTACCGGGTTCACGATTTCATCCAGCGTGTAGCCCAGCGCGATTTTGGCAGCCATTTTGGCAATTGGATATCCAGTCGCCTTGGAAGCCAGCGCTGAGGAACGACTCACCCGCGGATTTACTTCAATGACATAGTATTGATAGCTGTGTGGATCAAGTGCAAACTGCACATTACATCCGCCTTCAATGTTGAGAGCACGGATAATTTTCAGGGAAGCGGAGCGTAACATCTGGTACTCGCGATCTGACAGCGTCTGACTCGGCGCTACAACGATACTGTCGCCAGTATGTACGCCGACCGGATCAAAGTTTTCCATATTGCAGACAACGATACAGTTATCATTGCCGTCACGCATGACCTCATACTCGACTTCCTTCATGCCTGCGATGCTTTTTTCCACCAGACATTGTCCAATTGGACTGTAACGCAAGCCAGAGCTTACCGTCTCACGCAGTTCTTCTTCGTTTACACAGATCCCGCCGCCTGTTCCACCCAGCGTATAAGCCGGGCGAACGATAATCGGATAACCGATTTCGTTAGCAAAATCCAGCGATTCATCTAACGTTGTAACAATGACACTCTCAGGTACAGGCTGTTCCAGCTCACGCATCAAATCGCGGAACAAGTCACGGTCTTCGGCTTTTTCAATCGAAGTCAGCTGTGTTCCCAGCAGCTTGACGTTTTCACGCTCCAGTACTCCGGCACGAGCCAGCTCCACCGCCATATTCAGTCCTGTTTGTCCTCCCAGTGTAGGAAGCAGGCCATCCGGACGCTCTTGACGGATAATTTGTGTTACAAAATCAAGTGTAATCGGCTCGATGTATACTTTGTCCGCCATGTTCGTGTCTGTCATGATGGTTGCCGGGTTACTGTTGATCAGCACTACCTCGACGCCTTCTTCTTTGAGCGCTTGACAAGCTTGTGTACCAGCGTAGTCGAATTCCGCAGCCTGACCAATCACGATAGGGCCGGAACCAATTACGAGTATTTTTTTATGTTCTGTATTTTTCGGCATATTAGCGCTCTCCTCTCACTGCGGCGGCGATAGCAGCCTGACGCGGTTGCTTTGGATGATTTCTTTTGTGCTCACGGATCATGTCCAGAAAGCGGTCAAACAAGTAGCCGTTATCGTAAGGTCCAGGCGCAGCCTCCGGATGATATTGCACCGAAAACGCGGGATACTTGGTATGCTTAAGGCCTTCAATCGTTTTATCGTTGTTATTAATATGCGTCACTTCAAGCTCGGTTCCTTCGATCGAACCCTCATTCACCGTGTAGCCGTGATTTTGTGAAGTAATGAAGCAGCGTCCACTCTCCAGTTCCTTCACCGGATGGTTACCGCCGCGATGACCGAATTTCAGTTTCTCCGTATCCGCTCCCGAAGCTAAGGCAAACAGCTGGTGTCCCAGGCAAATTCCGAAGATCGGATATTCCCCTAGCAGTTCAGCCACCGTGCGTACGGCATGCGGTACGTCTTTGGGATCTCCAGGGCCGTTGGACAACTGAATTCCGTCCGGGTCCAAGCGACGAATTTCCTCTGCCGTTGTATCATGTGGAACAACAACCACATCACAATCCCGTTTATTCAGCTCGCGCAAGATACCGCTCTTAGCACCATAGTCAATCAGTACGATCCGCTCCCCGTTGCCAGGGCTGCTATACGGATGAGGCGTTGAGGTCAATGGAACCTGATTACGCAGTTCTTCAATCGTCAGGTCAGCCATCATTTCTTTCAGTTCTTCCACAGGCTGAGTGCCTGTCGTCAAAATGCCCTTCATCGTGCCGTGATGGCGAATAATCCGGGTAAGCATGCGGGTGTCGATGTCGCTAATACCAATGATGCCATATTCCTTCAGCAAATCGTCCACGCTGTATTGGGCACGCCAGTTGCTTGGCACCGGCTCGTAACGTCGAACGGCAAAGCCATGCACATAAGGCCGTACCGACTCGAAGTCATCCCGAGTAATTCCGTAATTGCCAATCAGCGGGTAAGTCATCGTTACGATTTGTCCGCAATAAGAGGGATCAGTCAGTACCTCCTGGTAGCCTGTAATCCCTGTGTTGAAAACGACCTCGCCTGTTTTTTCACCGTCCGCACCAAATGCTGTGCCTGTAAACAGCGTGCCGTCCTGAAGCAACAATCTTGCCTGCATCCCGTCTCACTCCTCTGTATGATTTCCTGCTATAAGGTTCTATTATTTTAGTGGTTTGTATTTATTTCACTTCGTCAGCAGACCATACCAGTCTGCCGTCTACCCAAGTTTTCACTGGCCAGCCTTTAAGTTTCCAGCCTGTAAAAGGAGTGTTCCGTCCTTTGCTGGCAAATGTTTGCGGATCAACGGCCTGCTCCTGCTCCAGATCAATCATGGTCAGGTCGGCGGGGGCTCCTTCTTCCAAGCGCCCTGTGTCGAGGCGGAAGACACGCGCCGGGTCAGCCGTCATGCGCCGTACCAGAAAGTCCAGCGTCCATTTTCCGGTAGCTACAAATTTCGTGTACAGCAGCGGAAAAGCTGTTTCAAAGCCAACGATGCCGAAAGGTGCTAGTTCCAAGCCTTTTGCCTTCTCTTCTTCGCTGTGTGCCGCATGGTCGGTTACGATGATGTCGATCGTCCCGTCCTCCAGTCCCTCGATGCAGGCCTGCACATCACGCGGGGAGCGCAGCGGAGGATTCATTTTCCAGTTCGCATCCAGCCCCGGAATGTCTTCATCCGACAATACCAGATGGTGTGGACATACCTCAGCCGTTACCTTGATGCCAAAAGATTTCGCGTGGCGGATCAACCGCACAGACTGCTCCGTGCTGACATGGCATACATGATAGTGTGCCCCGGTTGCCTCGGATAGTAAAATGTCCCGTCCGACGTGAATCGCTTCAGATTCGTTCGGAATGCCTTTAAGTCCGTGACGCTTGGCAAATTCGCCGTCTGTCACCGCCGCTCCTTCAACAAGCGTGTTATCTTCGCAGTGAGCAATAACCGGCATATCCAGCGCTTTGGCCCGCGCCATGGCGTCCTTCATCATTTGCGCGCTTTGCACCCCGACACCGTCGTCAGTAAAGCCGATTGCGCCTGCTGCTTTGAGCGCTTCAAAGTCCGTCAGCTCGCGGCCCAACTCGTTTTTAGTAATGGCTGCGTAAGGAAGTACCTTGGCAAGCCCGGCGTCCTGGCCCTTTTTCAGTACCAGTTGAACCGTATCCGCATTGTCTGTCACCGGGCGTGTGTTCGGCATGCAGGCAATCGTCGTAAATCCGCCTTTCACCGCCGCGCGGCTGCCCGTTTCAATCGTTTCTTTATATTCAAAGCCAGGTTCTCTCAGATGCACATGCATGTCGATCAAACCGGGAATCACCAGCTTGCCTTGGGCGTCGATTTTTTCGACTTGGCTCTCCTGCTCGGATGCCCCTTCTTCCACGAGTAGACTAACTCCAGCGTCCGCATTTACGATTGCTAGGATTTTTCCATCCGCGATCAGAATAGATTTCAGTTCAGCTTCGCCCTGTTCGTTCAATACGCTTGCGTTCATAATTAATTGGTTCATGTAAAAAGTTCCTCCGCTCAGGTTTTCTGCAACTTTTGCCGCTGCTTGTTATGCTTTGCTTTAACCGTTACCAATGCTAGTTCCGCGATCCTGCGGGACAGCTTCTACAGCTTCATTGCCCGTTCCATAACCGCCATGCGGATTGGAACCCCGTTTGCCATCTGCGGGAAAATCCGTGATTGCTCGCTTTCCACGACTGCACTGTCGATTTCCACATTCCGGTTCACTGGAGCCGGATGCATAATGATCGTTCCGGGTTTAAGATTGGCTGCTCTTTGCTCTGTCAAGCCGTACTGCTCGCGATACTCATCCGCTGAGCGCAGCATTCCTTCGGCGTGTCGTTCCAGCTGTACCCGAAGCATCATAACTACGTCTGCCTGCAATGCCTCTTGCATCGGTACATAAGACGCGTGCGCCGCAAGATCAGATGCCTGCATATTGTCCGGCGCGCAGAAGCTAACCTGGGCTCCAAATTTTTGCAAGGCCCACAGATTCGATCGAGCCACACGGCTGTGCAGAATGTCTCCAATGATGGATACTCGCAAGCCTTTTAGCTCGCCGAAAGTCTTGCGCATCGTGTACAGATCCAGCAACGCCTGCGTTGGATGCTCGTTGTTGCCATCACCAGCGTTTACCAGTGGGACACTGACCTTCTCAGCAAGCTCCTGCAGCACTCCGGCTGGCTTCAGCCGAATGACTCCTGCGTCGATGCCCATGGATTCAAGCGTGCGCACCGTGTCGTAGATGGATTCCCCTTTTTCTACACTGGAGGCCGCAGCGGAAAAGTTCAAAACCTGAGCGCCTAAGCGTTTTTCCGCCATTTCAAAAGAAAAGCGGGTGCGGGTGCTATTTTCAAAAAACATGTTAGCCGCAAAGCGTGATTGTAGCACTGGAACCAGCTTTTCCGGCTGTGATTCCCAATAATGAGCGCGATCCAGAATGGACTCGATTTCATTTCGGCTAAGTTCTTTTAATCCGAGCAGGCTGCGTTCTCTAAGTTGACTGGTTGTTGTAATCATGCCTGTTCCCCCCGGTTCTGATTGATCGTCACTTCGTCCTTACCGTCCGTCTCCTGAAGCGCAACTACGATTTCCTCGGATTTGGAGGTCGGGATGTTCTTGCCGATGTAATCCGGACGAATCGGAAGCTCACGGTGTCCGCGATCTGCCAGCACCGCCAGCTGGATCATTTGCGGTCGTCCGCAGTGCATCAATGCGTCCATCGCCGCGCGAATGGTACGGCCTGTGTACAGCACATCGTCGAAGAGAATGACTTTCTTATCATGAACCGATACGTCAGTGGGATTCATCAAAAGCTCTTTTCCATTTCCCTTGGCTTCGGCATTGTTCCCCCGGTCATCGCGGTAAGCTGTGACATCCAGCTCCCCCCATGGAATCGGAGCGCCCTCAATTTCAGCGATTTTTGCAGCGAGACGCTGCGCCAGATGAACCCCTCGCGTTCGAATGCCTACCAGCACACAATTGTCAATTCCTTTATTTTTTTCCAAAATTTCATGTGCAATCCGTGTCAAAGCCCGGCGAATCGCAATTTCATCCATCAGTACATGTGTTTCATTACTCATGCTTCCAGCCTCCTCAGGTTATGTTCCCTTCAGACCTGGTCCCGTGTTCGGATACAAAAAAGACTCCTTGCCCAAGTTTGGCAAGGAGTCTCGTATGAACAGTCTTCCACCGTTCTCCGATCTCTCGGATACACTGAAGACATACCGCCGCAGCGGATGCACTAATCAGTGATCCATTCACGTTACCTTGCCAGCCTCACGGGACTGATTTAAAGGTGCTATTCAGGATTTCCTTTATCCAGCTTCTCATAGTGCAAGATGGCAAGCCATCTTTTGGACAAAGTTCATCGCAACTACAAGAAGTATGACAGATTGAAAATCACGTGTCAACACCTGTTCAACCGGAGCCACCGGAAGCACTTAAATAATTATACATCTTTACTGTATAATTATCCATAGTTGTTTTTACATACACCTTGCCCAATAACAAAAAATAACCGCCCATAGGCGGTTATGCTTAATCATTATTCAGGTTTGTGAATACGAATGCAATTTGTGATGGTTTACCGACTGCGTAAAGATGCCAATACATCTTCCATATCGGGAGGAATCGGTCTACTGAACTCCATGTACTCTCCAGTGGTGGGATGCTTAAAGCCCAATACTGCAGCATGTAGAGCCTGACCGTCCATATGGATCCCTTTGCTACGTCCATACATCGGATCACCGACCAACGGGTGCCCAATAAATTTCATGTGTACACGGATTTGATGCGTACGCCCTGTTTCCAGTTGAAGTTCCAGCAAGGTGTAATCTCCCAAACGCTCAATCACGAGAAAATGGGTAACTGCATGCTTGCTGTTGCGCTCTGTCACAGTGAACAATTTGCGGTCCCCCGAATCACGCCCGATGGGAGCATCTACTGTTCCCTGATCATGACTTAGATGGCCGTGAACCAGCGCTATATATTTGCGAGTGACACTGTGGTCCTTGAGCTGCGCTGCGAGCGAGGCGTGAGCCTGATCATTTTTGGCCGCCATCAGCAGTCCTGATGTATCCTTATCAATACGATGGACGATACCAGGACGCAATTCTCCGTTAATGCCGGAAAGATCATGACAGTGGTACATGAGCGCGTTGACCAGTGTTCCCGAAGAGTGTCCTGGTGCAGGATGTACAACCAGACCACGTTGCTTGTTAATGACAATGACATCCGAATCCTCATAAACAACATCCAGCGGAATATTTTCCGGTACAATATCTACACTCTCCGGCTCAGGTACGAACAATGATATTCGATCACCTTCTGCCAGCTTGTAATTCGCCTTGATCGCTGTGCCGTTCACCAGCACCCGACCGTTCCCGATCCACAGTTGAATCTGGGAACGGGACACATCCTTCATTTCTTCGGCGATATATTTGTCTATACGCGTTTTGGCATCCCCGGATTCCGCTGTCCATTCCAGGGATTCACCCTCAAGTTCGTCCTCATAAGACAGACCTGTGGCTTCGCCGTTTTCGTTTACTTCTTTCATACTATGACTTCCCTTCAATGCTATCACTGCCATTATCTTTGTTCCGACGCGATTCCAGCAATGTATCCAAAATAATCAGTGCTACACCGATGACAATCGCTGAGTCTGCCACATTAAAAATCGGAAACGTATAGCTTCCAAAATTGAATTGAGCAAAATCAACCACTTCCCCTGAAATAGCCCGATCCAAAAAGTTACCGACCGCGCCTCCAAGTACCAAACTTAATGCAACTGGAAGCAATTTCTGCCCGGCCTTAACCGTTTTCCGCAAATACCATATGATACCGATCACCACCACAATCGTAATCACGATAAACAGCCAACGCTGGCCTTCCAAAATCCCAAAAGCGGCTCCCCGGTTACGATGGGACGTGATTAGAAAGAAATTGCCGATGACGGGTATCTGCTCGTACAATTCCATGCGCGTAGCCACCAAATATTTGACTCCCTGATCAATCAAAAAAATAATTAGCGCAATACCAAAATAAATCACAGTCCTTCGTCACTCCGATCTGCTTATATCCGTTGTCGAACCCATTTATTGTAGCATAAGCCTTCTCAGATCGTCCACGAATCCCCCAAGCTATTGAGCCTGGATTACGAATGAAATCAACTCCAGCGCATTTGATCAGAATTTCCTATGTAAAAGAGGTCTTCCCGGTGCAAACTACAAGGAGCATAACCGACATAGCGCACGCGCAGGTTAAACCTAGAATAAGGAGAGGATTCCATGTCCCCATTGACGGAGCAACAATTGCAGGGATTGCGTAACGAACTGCTGGAACGTAAAAAGGAGATTGAGCATCGTTTGCAGGACAACGATCATTATGGACTTGGTGATTCCCAACGCGATCAGACCGGCGAGCTTTCCCCTATTGATAATCATCCGGGCGATTTGGCTACCGAAACGTATGAGAGAGCCAAGGACATTTCCCTGTTGGAGCATGACGAATTTCAATTAGAACGTATCGAATCAGCCTTAATGGCAATGGATAAGGGAACCTATGGCATTTGTGCAGCTAGCGGCAAACCGATTCCTTATGAGCGTCTGTTGGCTGTTCCCTATACCATTTACTGTAAAGAATACAGCCCTGAAACAGAAGTCTCCAACCGACGCCCAGTGGAAGAGGAATTCCTTGCTCCCGCATTCGGCAGAACTAGTCTAGATGAGCGTGAAGATCAAAACGGCTTTGACGGTGAGGATGCCTGGCAAATCGTTGAAAGCTGGGGTACATCGAATACACCAGCCATGGCTGAAAGTGGAGAAATTCATAGCTACGACGATATGGAAATTGAGGCCAACGATGATAATATGGGCTTCGTAGAGCCTTACGAAAGTTTTGTAGCCACAGACATATATGGAAAAAATGTATCGGTTGTCCGCAGTTCCATTTATCAGCGTTATCTGGATGATGGCGAGGGCGAAGGTTTGCTGGAGCCGGATACGCACGAAGACGAATAGTTAAATCAAATCCTAACAGGCAACGAGTACCTAATAGGTGTTTAGCTCCAATTGCCGCTGCACAATCCGTACAATATCAGCAATATAATCACCGATGATCGGCAAATTCAGCGCTCCCAATACTTGCAGCACATAAATAATGGTCGCCGCGAAAAAAGTAAAACCAAGCGCGATACCGAGCCCCCGGGACAGACCTGATATTAAGTTTAGCCAGAGCAGTCGCCAAGGCTTGTTAAGCAACAGGGCATAGTCAGCAATGCGCGTGCTTTCCAACTGCTGCGCCACAGAACGCACCAGCTTTTCCACACGGCTTAGTTGGTCAGCCCGATCACCTGCATTACCTTGATCTGTGGCTACAACCCCCGTACTTCTTCTATTCATGCCTTGGCGGCTTCTCACCTGTCTGCACCTTGATCGTGCTGTCATGCACAATCCCCCTTTTCCCGCGCTGCCCTAAAAGCAGCAAACGAGCCGAAGCAAGTAACGGAGATCATCCATCCGTTTCCAATGCTTAGGCTCGTTTTTATATGCTGCCTGTTATTGTATTATGGGACAGGGGTCTTGTAATTATTCCCCAATATGCACGCCGATGGTTTTACCGTTCACTTCAACGCGTTCCACAGGCTCGGCTTGACCAAATGTCACCGTGGTTACCAATACGTTCTCACGCAACACCGAATCGAAGTTTTCGATCGCCTGACGCAACTCACTATCTACATCCAGCGTCAGTGCGACATGCTTTTCAATTGGCAGATCCAGCTTTTTACGGTAGTCCTGCACCGCACGAACAACCTCACGTACCCAACCCTCTTGCTCCAGCTCAGGCGTAATGTCCGTGTTCAACGCTACTGTTAAACCGTAGCCGGAAGCGGAAGCAAAGCCTTCCTTCGCTTTTTTCTCCACCAGCAATTCCTCGGCTGTAACCTGTAACTCTTCCCCTTCTGGAGAAGCCACGTTCAGCACTCCTTTTTCTACAACCGAACGAGTGTCCTCCGCAGACATTCCTTTGAAAAAGTTTTGCAGGAAGCCGACATTTTTGCCGTATTTCTTGCCCGCTACCTTCAAATTCAGCTTCAGTGTGAAGTCTACAAAGCCACTGTCGTCCGTTTCAACATGAATATGTTTCACATTGATCTCATCCTTGATGATTTCCTCATAACCACTCAGCTCAAAATCCTGATCCATGGACAAAATCAATTCAGACAACGGCTGACGCGTTTTCAGTCCCGTTTCGTTACGGACGTTGCGCGCCAGTTCTACTACGCGGCGAGCCGTCTCCATATCACGTTCCAGCTCCAGATCAATCAGGTCTTCATTGGCAGTCGGATAATCATCCAGATGAACGCTTTCCCCGTTGCTCAGGTTTAGGTAAATATCCTCAGCCAGCATCGGCGTGAACGGCGCAAGCAGCTTCGCTGTCGTCAATAACACCTCAGTCAGTGTGCGGTACGCATCCAATTTATCTTCTGTAAGGCCATTGCCCCAGAATCGGTCGCGCGAACGGCGGATATACCAGTTGCTCAGTTCATCCACGAACGACTCAATCGCTTTGGACGAATTCAGGAAGTCGTTCACTGTCAGCGCTTTGTCCACCACCAGAATCAAGCTGTTGAGGCGGGACAAAATCCAGCGATCCAGCTTGTGTGCTGATGGCTTGAACGGATGCTGTGCCGGATCAAACCCGTCGATATCCGCATACAAGGTCAGGAAAGCATGTGTATTTACGAGCGTATCTACCAGCTTCGATTTGGCTTCGCCTACAATGCCTTTGGAAAAACGTTTGCTATTCCACGGTGCACTATCAGACAACAAAGCCCAACGGAAAGCATCTGTACCGTACTCGTCAATCACTTCCCACGGATCAATCACATTTCCCTTGGATTTGGACATTTTCTGTCCCTGCTCATCCAGTACGTGGCCTGTCGCCATAACTGCTTTATAAGGGGCTTTGCCTGTCAGCATGGTGGAAACAGCAAGCAAGCTGTAGAACCAGCCACGAGTCTGGTCAATACCTTCACAGATCATGTCTGCCGGGAATTGCTGCTCGAATGTTTCATTATTTTCAAACGGATAATGATGTTGGGAAAAAGGCATGGAGCCGCTGTCGAACCATACGTCGATTACTTCCGGTGTACGGGTCATTTCGTATTTGCCGCATGTACTGCGAACCTTGACTTCATCCACATATGGCTTGTGCAGCTCAATGTCCGCTGGTACATCGCCAATCGCACGTTCCCGTAGTTCAGCAATACTATGCGGAGCGAACTGCTCTCCGGTTTCTTCACAAACCCAGATATTCAGCGGTGTGCCCCAATAGCGATCACGGCTGATGTTCCAGTCCACCAATTCCTCCAAAAACTTGCCGAAGCGTCCTTCGCGTATATGACCCGGATACCATTCAACTTCGTTATTGTTGGCAATCAGTTGATCCTTGATGGCAGTTGTTTTGATAAACCAGCTATCCATGGCATAGTACAATAGCGGAGTATCACAGCGCCAGCAGAACGGATAACTATGCTCGTATTTTTCCTTGCTGTACAGCAAGCCTTTTTCCGACAGCATTTTAACAATATCCACATCACAGTCCTTTACAAAACGGCCTGCAAAATCAGTGATTTCCTCCACGTAGTTACCTTGGAGATCCACCACATTAATGAATCCAACGCCGTTTTCACGACATACCCGGTAATCATCTTCACCATGCGCAGGAGCCATATGAACGATACCTGTACCGCTGGAGTCCGTTACGAACTTCGCACCCAGAATCTGATTGCCCTTCTCGACTTGGAAATAAGTAAATGGCGGAGTATACGTTTGACCTACCAGTTCCGAACCCGGCAGCGTGCCAATCACTTCATGATCGCCTTTAATCACATCTTCGACGAGATTTTTGGCAACGATGTATACACCGTCTTCCTGTTTTACACGAGCGTATTCCAGATCAGGATTGACGGCAAGTGCCACGTGACTCGGCAAGGTCCAAGGTGTTGTCGTCCAGGCCAGCACATATTCACCACTGCTATGGAGCTTGAATTTGGCCGTGGCACTCAGGTCTTTTACATCTTTGTAGCCCTGTGCCACTTCATGGGAACTCAGCGTTGTTTGACAATCTGGACAATACGGACTTACGCGATGACCGCGATACAGCAGACCCTTTTCGTGAATCGTCGCCAGAATGTTCCACACACTCTCGATATAGTTATTATCCAGCGTAATGTATGGATTATCGAGGTCTGTCCAGTAGCCGATAGCTTCGGTCAGATCACGCCATTGCTGCTCATACTCAAACACGCTGGCTTTACATTTTTTGATAAACTTTTCAACGCCGTATTCCTCAATTTCAGGCTTATGGGAAATGCCCAGTTGCTTCTGTACACCCAATTCTACCGGCAACCCATGGGTATCCCAACCCGCCTTACGTACGACACGATACCCCTTCATCGTCTGGTAACGGCCGACAAAATCCTTAATTACACGGCCCAGCATGTGACCGATATGCGGTTTACCATTAGCTGTTGGCGGACCTTCATAAAATACATAGTTTGGCTTACCCTCACGATGCGTGATCGTTTTGCGGAACGTGTCCTCCTGCTTCCATTTGCTCAGGATGCGCAGGTCGCGGGACCGTGCCTTTTCTTTGACATCTACTCTGTTCATAATGTCATACTCCCTCTCTGATCATCATTGGTTGGTGTAGCATTCTCTGAAAAAAAGCAACAAAAAAGCCCCGTCCCTGTAAGGGACGAGACTGTGCTCGCGTTACCACCCTGATTCCGTAAACAGACCATCTCAAAAAGACTGGTCCCGTTACGGCTCTCCGAGCCCTACTCAACTACAGCAGGGCGCCATTATAACGTATGGCGAACGGTGAATGCTTACACACACCTGATAAAATCCAAGCGCTTCAGCTCACTTCTCAGGGAGGATCTTCTGTCATGTTCTGAACGTTGGCTTGCACCGGAAAAAGGCCAACTCTCTGAGGAACAAAATCATGACGTACTCGTTCCCATCAACGAATTCCAAATGTTAAATTCATCGGGATATTAAATCAGCAGCTTCGCTGCCCTGAATAACGACTCATTACCCACAATGGATAACGTGATATTCAGTATAGTATTTACAGTTATAGCCTGTTTAAAGGTAAAAGTCAACCCTGACAAGGACTAGAAATCGCTGTTCGGGATGACGATTAATAAATCTCTTTCATTTCACGCTCGCGCTCCAGCACTTCGCGTTCACGATTTTCAAGCGCTTCCCATCCGTCATGACTTAACAAATCAAGCTGCGCCTCCACCAATGTACGAAAACGTGCCCGGTAAATCGAAGCCTGCTTCTTCAGTTCCTCGACCTCCAACGCAATTTTGCGGGATTTGGATAACGCTTCATTCACAATACGGTCCGCATTTTTTTCCGCTTCCTTCACGATGAGCTGCGATTCTTTCTTGGCGTTGTTACGGACTTCATCAGCCGCTTCTTGCGCCACGATAATCGTCTTGCTCAGCGTATCCTCAATGGTCGAAAAATGATCGAGCTTGTCCTGAACATTCAACAGCTGTGTACTCAGTTCTTTATTTTCACGGATAACGCCCTCGTAATCTTTGATCACCTGATCCAAAAATTCATTGACCTGATCTTCGTCATAACCGCGAAGCCGGCGGGCAAATTCCTTGTTATGTATATCCAATGGCGTTAATGGCATGCCGTCCACCTCCTATAAGATTGACAAAAAAACATTTTCCGCGTCACGACGCTCACTATCATCTATCGGTCATCATACCCCGTTTTGTGAATACTGTACAGAGCAAAATCGTTCCAGTTCTTCGCTATAGCTTAATTCTTTCGACAGAAAGCTCGTGAATCCTGCCTCCAACTATATAAACTTGCCAATTTTGACACGGAATCTCCCTTTTTTTGTCATGCCGTCTGTTTCCAGCACTTTGAAACGCCCAAATCCCTGCATGGAAATAACGTCTCCCGCCTTAAGTGAAGTGGATGGATTCTCCTCCACCTTCCAATTTACCCGGCACCGTCCCGCCCGGATCGGTGTTAAGATCTTGCTGCGGCTCAGCTTGTACACATCACTGGCAATGCCATCCAGACGCAAAGAAGCCACCGTCAGGTCCAGCGGCTCCAATGTAACGTCCTTCGTCCGCAGATTTTCTGGAGGCAACAGTTCTGTCCATACATGAACACGATGAACCTGCTGTAAATGCATCGTAATAAAATCGCTGATCTCTGAAGCCACCAATACATGGCACCCGTCGTCCAGCACATGAATATCCCCTATTTTTCCACGCTTGATTCCAAGTCCTAATATTGCACCCAGATAATCCCCGTGCTCCAGCGTGTTAATTTTATGATCATCGGACGTGACGGAAAGAACCTGAATTCCCATATTCTCTCCGTCCACATACGAATAATCGGGCGCTATTAGCGCCCGCTTTCGTTCCGATGCCTCATAACCGCCATCTACCCTAATCGTGACCTTGTCTTCCTTCGAAGCAAGCGTCTCCAATATGTACAGTTGGCGCGGGTCCAAAAAATCAGTCAGCTTCTGCTCATGATAAGCCCCCGCATGACTGATCCATTCGGAAGCGCGATCTACATAATCCCGTTCATCCGGGTGAAAATGCTCATAAATCTCAGTTCGCATAAGTCCTCCTAGACGAAATTCCTAATTAAAGACATCAAACCATACGACGCAAAACGCAGAGCAATCAGCGCAACGATGGGTGAAATATCAATCATCCCGAAGATTGGCGGTATAAATCTGCGAAAAGGAGACAAATACGGCTCCACAAACTTGGCAAGTAAATCACCGATCACACTCTCTCTTGCATTAGGAAGCCACGACATCAGGACATATGCAATGATCATGTAAGAATAAATCTGAAATAGCCAACCGATTACCTCGATCAAGAAAAGCTCACCTCATTCTGTTAAGTTCTTGTTCAGTGTCAGCTAGTATTTCCGTAATGGAGCCTTGAATTTCAACCGTATCCGGTGTACACAGGAAAATATTATTGCCCACCTTGGAAATCCCCCCGCCCAACGCATATACAGTACCACTTAAAAAATCAATGATGCGCAGCGCCTGATCCTTACGGATGCGTTGCAAATTGACCACGACTGTACGATGGGAACGAATGTGGTCGGCAATTTCCTGTGCTTCATCATAAGAACGCGGCTCATACAGGACAACTTTCACATTTTTCTGTGAATGGATGCTGACAACATTATTGCCCTTCTGGTTCTTACGTTTATCAAAGCTTGGGGTTTCAATTTCTTGATCTTCCGGCGTATTCATAACCTCTCGCTCTACAACTTCCTCTTCTTCCTGAAGTCCCAGGAAGTTCATGAACTTATTCATTACGCCCAATGGAAATCCTCCTCTCGTCCGACCAGTACAGAACCAAGCCGTAACCAGGTCGCTCCTTCTTCAACCGCAACCTCAAAATCATTAGACATGCCCATCGACAGGTGAACAATAGGTTCTCTTGTTAAAGCTTGTCCATTTATCGCATCACGCAATTCACGTAGCCCCCGAAATACAGGCCGGGTATTCTCCGGGTCTTCCTCATGGGGAGCCATCGTCATCAAGCCAATCACGTCCACATGCTCAAGCTCACGAATTTGTTTCAAAAAAGGGGCCACCGCCTCAGGAGAAAGACCATATTTAGAAGTTTCCCCTGAAATATTAACTTGCACAAAGGCTTTGATCCTTAGTCCAAGAACAGCCGCCTTCTTGTCCAATTCCTGAGCCAGCGACAACCGATCAAGCGAGTGTATAAATTCAAATTTTCCAATAACATCTTTAACCTTATTCGTTTGCAGATGACCGATAAAATGCCATGTTCCCCGGTCACCCAGCTTGCTCCATTTATCCGCAGCATCCTGCCAGCGATTTTCGCCAACATGCTCCAAGCCACTGTCCAATACAAAAGCCATCGCCGCTGCCGAAACATATTTCGTGACAGCGATCACATTTACTTCTTCACGCGAACGTCCGCTGCGGGCACATGCCGCTTCCACACGGGCGTTCACCTCTTTAATTCGTTCCTCCAAAGACACGGGAGGACTCACCTCTCTTCCAGACCAATCCAGCTCGCCATTCTCCCTGTGACGCCGCCTTCCTTGCGATACGAAAAAAACAAATCGCTGCGGCTACTCGTGCATAAGGTAGTACATTCGATACGGCTCGGCAATATTCCTGCTTTCATCATAATGTGTCGATTGCATTGTTTCAAGTCAAGGAGCGTTTTTCCGCCGCCTAATGGGAAATAGACAGTACCTTCCCATTTATCATTACCCGGGCAATCATGCTCCAAAACCCGAATTTGGCTCATCACGTGCTCATCCACCTCGTATGACTTTGCACCAATGGAAGGGCCAATGGCTGCAAGCAAATCAGACGGCTGCGATCCATATTCGGTCTGCATCGTTTGCACCATTTTCAGCGCAATCTCGGCAACCGTTCCTTTCCAGCCCGCATGTGCCAGCCCAATCACACGCCGCACCGGATCACAAAAATATAACGGCACGCAATCCGCATAAAAGGATGTCAGTAAAATGCCTGGTACATCGGTCAACAGTCCGTCTGTATCCTGAAAAGCGGATGCACGATCCACAAAGCCGCGCCCGCGGTCAGCAGCCTTTACAACAGCAACGTGATTACCGTGCACCTGCTCTCCACAGGTCCAGGCTTCAGGCACAAATCCGAGCTGCTCCGCAATAAGCTGCCGATTGCGAATAACTTTCTCCGGGTCATCCCCTACATGAAACGCACAATTCAGACTTTCGTAAGGCACTTCACTGGCACCGCCATGGCGTCCGGTAAAACCTGCAGTCAATCCACGAACCTGTTTCTCCCAGGATTGAATATATAATAACTCTGGCAAGGGATGCGCGCCATCTGTCGTTGACGCGACACCCGTTGCTCCGGTATTCACTACAAACGGTTCCATTCGTTTTCACCTCTACTGCCCAGTGTACCAAAAAGCCGCCGCCGTGTCTTCACATAGCTGTCAAATGCACATATTCCTACAGCTCAAAATCCCCGTCGATCATTTCGTTCCTGGCGCTCAATATATATTTTTTCCTCACCATCACCCTGCTGCTCATGCAATCCCTCCAATCGTACAAGTACCACATCCGAGCCAATTTTCACAATGTTGCGCCAAGGAAT
Organism: Paenibacillus sp. 23TSA30-6; assembly: GCF_014858585.1. NCBI lineage: Bacteria > Bacillati > Bacillota > Bacilli > Caryophanales > Paenibacillaceae > Paenibacillus > Paenibacillus sp. 23TSA30-6. Next base: position 80,292 of record NZ_SLTL01000012.1, read on the forward strand.
GACCAGTTCGCTTCCCCCTCCAAACCAGCCCATAAAACGGCTGCTGCCGGGGACAACAATGGCCTCGATTTTGCCCTGTCGTACATCAATCTCCAAATCACTGATTTGTCCCAATCGTCGCCCATCTACAATGTTAATGACATCCTTTGTTTGAAACTCGGAAATTTTCATGGCCCTTACCGACGTTTCCGGTGCACTCACACGTATCACATCCTTTATTTCACTATATGAGAGGGAGAACCCAAAAAATGTCCTGTAAACGCAAAAACGATCCACACAGGATCGTTTTTATCGGTATGCCTTCCAAGCTTCTCTTCCCTTAAGAACTACGACTTCACATGCTTTTGCATTTGCTGTATGGCCGACTTCTCTAATCTTGAAACCTGGGCTTGAGAGATACCGATTTCGTCGGCAACCTCCATCTGCGTCTTTCCTTCATAAAAACGCATGGACAATATCATCTTTTCACGCTGGCCCAGGCGATGCATCGCTTCCCGCAGAGCGATTTCCTCAATCCATGAGACGTCCTTATTTCTGTCATCACTGATCTGATCCATCACATAGATTGGGTCGCCCCCGTCGTGATATATCGGCTCGAACAGCGAAACCGGGTCCTGAATCGCATCTAATGCGAACACAACATCTTCCTTAGGCACGTTCAGCGCCTCAGAAATTTCAAAAATCGTCGGTTCCCGCGAATTCAGATTTGTCAGACTATCCCGCACCTGAAGCGCCTTATATGCAATATCTCGCAGCGAACGGGATACACGGATCGGATTGTTGTCCCGCAAATACCGGCGTATTTCACCGATAATCATCGGAACCGCATAAGTGGAAAACTTTACGTTTTGCGAAAGATCAAAATTATCAATCGCCTTCATCAGGCCGATGCATCCTACCTGAAACAAATCGTCAACAAACTCTCCCCGATTGTTAAAGCGCTGAATCACACTCAGGACGAGCCGTAGATTGCCGTTAACCAATTTTTCTCTGGCTGATCGTTCATTATTTTGCTGAAGTGATGTGAACAGCTCGCGCATTTCCACATTGGTTAGCACTGGCAGTTTGGCGGTATCCACACCGCAAATTTCCACTTTGTTTCGGGTCATCGTGTCTTACCTCCCAAGGAGCAACATTAATGTACATTATCTCCTGAGGGTGTTTTTTTATTCGCCGTTTCCATCGCTTCCGAATATCCCCAAACGTCATACCATTTTGTTGAATTCTTTCCGTAAGCGCTTTATAATACGTTTTTCCAGACGCGAAATATAGGATTGTGAGATACCCAACAGGTCAGCAACATCCTTCTGGGTCTTCTCTTCCCCGTCCTGTAAGCCAAAACGCAGCTCCATAATCAGTCGTTCCCGATCCGTCAGCTTATCCAGCGCCTTATGCAATAATTTTCGGTCAACCTGTTCCTCGATATTGCGGTAAATGGTATCATTTTCCGTTCCCATCACGTCGGAAAGCAGCAACTCGTTCCCATCCCAATCAATATTCAAAGGCTCGTCAAAAGAAACTTCCGTTCTCGTTTTACTATTTCGGCGCAAATACATTAAAATTTCATTTTCGATGCATCGAGAAGCATAGGTAGCGAGCTTGATTTTTTTCTCGGGATCAAAGGTGTTAACTGCCTTGATAAGTCCGATCGCCCCTATGGATACGAGATCCTCAATGTTGATTCCTGTGTTCTCAAACTTACGCGCAATATATACCACCAGCCGCAAATTCCGTTCAATCAACATGGACCGTACTGCAGCATCTCCGGAAGAGAGTTTTCCAAGCAAATACTCTTCCTCATCCCTCGTCAGCGGCGGGGGGAGCGCCTCGCTGCCGCCAATATAATAAATCTCTTCACTTTTCAACCCAAATAAAAATAAAATACGATAATATTGCAACTGTAAAGTCAACCTGATTTTCATCTTGAATTTCATCTGTTCCCGCATGTCATTCTCCCCCTTCTGAAAATGGTGCAAAATCTCACTGCATCCCTTCATTCGTTACAGCCATAGCCTGGTTGCCTTCAGACCTGATCGTGTGCCCACGACCATCGTCCTGCGTTTCAAAGTATGCTTCCTGCTTCTGGTCCAGCTCAGCAGCCCCCTCCGCGTGTGCCGTCACGTCCGGGTGAATAATCGCGCGGTATTTTCCCTCTGCTGACAACGTACCCCCATCCAAGCCGATCAGCACCCGATAATGCACATAGCGAGCTCCATTCATCACCACCTCTACGCGATCCGGTTTGAGTGCGAGCATAAAGGAGTGGTTACGGTTAATGCCACGATAGGGTACGAGACGAACTCGATCCTGCCAGTTGAACGATTCGTCTCCCAACTCCATCACCAGCTGATCCACATTTCCCTCAGATAGCTTTTGGAGCCAGGAAGAGGGTAAATATGCCTCCCACAAGGCTGCCTCCATGATCATCACGGGTGTCCGTGTCAAAGGATCATGAAGCTGGTTCCCCGTATCCAACAAGCCTGTACACTCAATATGATCCTGCCCGATCCATACCTGCACCTCACCCAGAAATCCACTCATCCTTTCCGTACGCTGCTTTGAAGATTGCACAATACGAAAGAAAAGCATCACTCCGCCAAACGTGCATAAAATAAACCAGAATGCAATTTTCAGCTCAAAGGACATTCCACCTGAAGCCGTGTACCAGATGCCATTAAATAATTCCCCCGTACTCTGGAGTAAATAATGTATCCCCAGAATTCCTCCCGCTGCTACAAAATTGATCATATAAAAAGCACCCATTGTACGAAGGTACTTTTGCATGCTGCCAAATCCAAAAGCCACCAACAGCATAATGACCGATAATGCCAGCTTAATCAGGAACGTAAATAAAAAGGATAGCTCCGGCACAAACATCATGACCACGTACATCGCACCGATGACAGCCGAAGCAAGCAGCCGCCACCACACCAGACGAATTTTTCTCATCCAGGCGGTAGCCATCAGCAGTACACCATCAATGAACAAATTGGACAAAAAAATTAAGTCGATATAAACAACCAAAGATTCACCCGCCCAGCGTTTGCAGGATAGGCTTAAGTATAGTAGTCATGCTGTTCAAAGTCTGTCTAACGATGGGGACGGTGACCGACTAATTTTGTCGGAAAGGGGAGAAGCACGGGAAATGGTAAAAATGGAGTTCTTACATTGGAATCGGCTAACGAATCGAACACAAGATGCAGAAAACAGAAAGAAGCCCGTATCTCCAAGGAGAATACGGGCTATCTGATTTCAATCTAGTTATCGTTGTTATTATTGCGTGAACGGTTACGTAAAAATGTCGGAATATCGAGTTGATCACTGCTCTGAGTGTTGCCGAACGGACGCAAGTTAGGAGAACCCTTCTCCGCCGATTCAGGTGCCGCCGGGTTGGCAGCCGGTTTACGCCCCGGTGCTGGTTGGCTTGGTTTACCTTCAAAGCCAGTGGCAATGACGGTAACCTTGATCTCTTCTTTCAATTCTTCGTCAATGATAGCACCGAAAATCATGTTGACCTCCGGATCGGAAGCCGACGTTACAATTTCAGCCGCTTCATTCACTTCGTACAAAGACAGATTGTTACCGCCAGTGATGTTCATAATCACACCCCGTGCGCCTTCAATCGATGTTTCCAACAACGGACTCATGATAGCCTTGCGTGCTGCTTCAGCCGCCCGATTCTCGCCAGTTGCTTCGCCAATTCCCATCAAGGCTGAGCCACGCTCCGTCATGATCGTTTTTACGTCAGCAAAGTCAAGGTTGATCAGACCCGGTACAGCGATCAAATCAGAAATACCTTGTACCGCCTGACGAAGAACATTGTCCGCTTCACGGAATGCTTCCAGCATTGGGGTCTTTTTGTCCACAATTTCAAGCAGTCGATCATTCGGGATTACGATCAAGGTGTCTACCTTTTCTTTTAATCCCTCAATGCCCAGTTCGGCTTGATTGGAGCGCTTGCGCCCTTCAAATGTGAATGGTCGTGTTACAACGCCTACAGTCAGCGCGCCGCATTCCTTGGCAATTTCAGCAATGACAGGGGCTGCTCCGGTACCTGTACCGCCACCCATTCCCGCTGTCACGAATACCATATCCGCACCTTTGAGCGTGTTCATAATGAGTTCACGCGACTCCTCAGCCGCTTTTTTACCCACATCCGGATTAGCACCGGCACCCAAGCCGCGAGTCAACTTATCACCAATTTGAAGCTTATGCTCAGACTTCGCTAAATGAAGCGCCTGAGCATCCGTGTTAACGGTGATAAACTCCACACCCTGAACACCATTTTCGATCATTCGGTTAACCGCATTGCTGCCGCCGCCTCCGACGCCGATCACTTTAATTTGAGCCAAGCTCTCCATTTCAAAATCAAATTCCAACATACTATTCCATCTCCCCCTCAATGTGCATGGATGGCCCGTCCATGATTGGCATAATTAGCAATGAACGTTATATAAACTCACTGAACATGTTTTTTAAGCGTTCAATCAACCCCTGCTTTTGCTCGCCTTCCGCAGCGGGACTACTCTTGGTTCGGTTGGTCGGCTTCTTGGAACTTCCACCGCTACTGCTGCTAACGCTGGTCGATCTTCCGCGATAGTAGCGAATGGCATTATGCAAGATGCCGACTCCGCTTGTGTAGCCCGGATCCCTTACACCGATAAAGTCCGGTACGGCGATCCTTACAGAAGCGGCCAGTTCGCTTTGTGCCACCTGAAGTACACCAGGCATGGAGACGGTGCCTCCGGTAAGTATATAACCCCCCGGAAGCTCTGTGTAACCCAAGCGCTTAACTTCCGCCTGAATGAGTTGAAAAATTTCCTGCACCCTCGGCTCAATAATGGCAGCCAAGTCCTGCTGATTGAATTCCTTATCGACATTACTACCGATACGGGTCACTTTAAAGACCACATCGGCTGCCGCATCATCATACCATGCGCAGCCGTATTTAAGCTTTACTTTTTCGGCTTGATCGGTAAGGGTTCTCAGTCCGTAGGCAATGTCATTGGTTACAAATTCTCCACCGATGGGAAGTGTAGATGTAGCAACAATCGTTCCTTCCTGGAAAATAGCAACATTTGTAGAGCCTGCACCAATATCCACCAGCACCGAACCCATCACCTTCTCATCCTTCGAAAGTGACAATTGTCCGGCACCCAGAGGCAGCAGCACTAAATCTTTGATCCTCAAGCCGCCTTTCTCAACGCAGCGCAACAGATTATGTATCGGCGTCTTGCCTCCCGTAACAATCGTAGCTTCTACTTCCAAACGAACTCCGATCATACCTCGAGGGTCTTGAATACCTTCAAGGCCATCCACGACATACTGCTTGGCTACCACGTCAATAATTTCTCTCTCTGGTGGTACTGCAATAACTTCGGCTGCCTTGAGCACACGCTCAATGTCCTCCTCACCGATTTCACGGTCCTCGTTGGACACGGCTACTACACCATGACTATTTTGCAGGCCAATATGGTTACCTGAAATCCCCACATACACTTCTGTTATTTGAATACCAACCATGCGCTCTGCGTGATCCACGGCGTTACGGATTGATTGCACGGTTTGATCGATGTCTACAATTGCACCTTTGCGAATCCCTTCCGAGTCGGCAGATCCAACTCCAATAATATTAAAGGTTCCATTGTTCATTTCCCCAATAATAGCCCGAACTTTGGATGTACCGATGTCCAAACTAACAATGATGTCATTGTTGCTCAAGTCTGTGGCACCTCCTGACTCCAAAATGAATTTCGTTCTTTGAACACACTCTTTACATATTCAACATACTCCATGCTTTCCCTCTTTTTTCTACAAACTTTTTAGAAGCCAATTTATGGTTGTAGTCACATAAAAATTCGAAGAAAAAAGAAGGAGGCAAGTCTATTACCCATAAAATCAATTCTAGCATTTTTTCACATCACTGAGTAGTATCTTTTTCTTGGCCCTCTTCGCTCGTGTCCTGTTTGAACGGAACGTAGGAATCTGCCTCCAGCATGGTGATCAAACCGGGCTCTTCTGTTTCCAGCACCTGATTCAAATAGCTGATTTTAGAGTTCAGAAGAGAAACCGTCGTAATGACCTCAAATTGAGAGCGTGTATACATTTTTATGCGGTCCGGAAAAGAAGGGATCGGCGCGGGAATGATTTCCGAAATGTCGGCTGTCCATTCCCCCGGAATCCGAGATAACGCATCACACAGCTTTGCTTTGTAAGGATCATCCGATTTCCATTTGGTCAAAATGGGCTTCTCAACTGCAATTCCGCTGCTGCCCACGCCAACGCTTGTCCCATTTGCAAGAATGGCGCGCAGGCTCCCATCACTCTGCAACTCGTAAGCAACCGTAGCATACTCTTTAATATGAACAGCAATAACTCCTGGAAACTGCTTGTCCACTGTTACTTGTTGAATCGACTGAATCTCTCGCAGCTTATTGGAAATGCCTGAAGAACTGACTCCGAAATACTGATCCCCGATAGCCAGACCACTTCGATTAAGCAACTGTTCCCGAGTCGAAAATACATTACCGTCAAAACGGATTTCAGAAACCCGGCTTAACGAGGAACGGAAAAAGAGAACAGCAAGCAGTACGATAAACAACAAAATGAGCAGGATGGCAATCTTCCGACTTGTTCTTTTTTTCATTCTGTTCTGTTTAAGAACAGGTATTTGAGCGTTTGGCATAACTTCTCTCCACAAAAGCCTTTGGTCCCTCCGCTAACGGAGGGACATTACAGGCATTAATTTACGAAATCCAGTTGCTCCGGCACCGGAGACTGACGGCTCATTCGTGCACCCAGTCCCTGGAAAAGACGCTCAATCCGGTCATACCCTCTGTCAATATGGTGTACCTGCTCGACAATGGTAAGGCCTTGAGCTGCCAGGCCCGCTATAACCAGCGCAGCCCCCGCGCGTAGATCGGTAGCCTCTACCGTGGCCCCGTACAGACGGGGAACTCCCCGTATAAAGGCGGCATTCGCATCAACCGTAATATCGGCACCCATCACATTCAATTCATCCACATGTTTGAATCGACTTTCGAAGACCGTCTCTTTCATCACACTAAAGCCATCTGCCAGAGAAAGCAGAACCATGACTTGTGACTGCAAGTCCGTCGGAAAAGACGGGTAAGGGGAGGTAACAATCCTTTCCACCGCTTTGGGGCGGCTCATGCAGCTTACGGTCATTATATCATTCAAGATGCCGATTTGAACACCAGCCCGCCTGAGGACGTGAATCAGAGCGGACAAATGGGAGGGATTACAGTGCGTCAACGACACACTGCCACGCGTGGCCGCAGCCGCGATCATAACGGTCCCGGCCACAATACGGTCGGGAATAACCTCATACGTACACGGATTCAAGGAGTTGACTCCCGTAATCGTAATCGTATCCGTCCCCGCTCCGATAATACGAGCTCCCATCGCATTCAGGAAGTTTTGAAGATCCTGAATCTCAGGTTCCCTCGCTGCGTTGGTAATCGTTGTCTGGCCTTCGGCCAACGCAGCGGCCATCATAATGTTTTCTGTAGCCCCCACGCTCGGGAAATCCAGATGGATATCCGTTCCAGTCAGCTTGCGGGCCCGAAATGTAATTTGTTCTTCTTTTTCCACGATCTCCGCTCCAAGCGCCTTGAGGCCCTCCAGGTGAAGATCAATTTTGCGCTCGCCTATGGCGCAGCCTCCCGGTTGGTAAATGGAAACTTCTCCATATCTGGCGAGCAGCGGTCCCATGAGAAAGATAGACGAGCGCATTTGCTTCATCAAATCTTCCGGAATCTGGAACGTTCGGACGGACGACGTATCCACGTATACCGTTTCCTCTTCATGTCGGCATGTACAGCCAAGTCTCTCAAGGATGTGCAGCATGACCTTAATGTCTAATAAATGGGGCACATTCCGAATTTCTACCTTACCTTGTGCAAGCAAGCTTGCCGCAAGAATAGGCAGTGCCGCATTTTTTGCCCCATGGATACGTATGGTGCCTGACAAGGGACGGCCTCCCTCAATCACCAATTTGTCCAATGTATCACCTCCGAGTTTACCGCTCACCCACTACGAAAACCTCCGGAACTAGCTTGATGCCGGTTTGAGATGATATTGTACTTTGAATATGCTTCATTAGGGTAAGCACGTCCTCTGCTGTCGCTTGACCGGTATTTACAATGAAATTGGCATGCTGTACGGAAACTTCAGCGCCTCCAGCCTTTAAGCCCTTGAGACCTGCATCTTCAATAAGACGGGCCGCATAGTCTCCTGGCGGATTGCGAAACACGCTTCCCGCACAGGCCAGCTGTAACGGCTGAGTCTGCCTGCGACGATCTTTGAAGGCCGCAAGCGCCTCCGAAATTTCCTCTCGGTCGCCCTGCTTCATCCGAAACACCGCTTCTGTCACCATTCCTCGCTGCTCGTGCAGCACGGAGTGGCGATAGCTGAAATGCATTTGTTCGGCATCATACACAGCCAATTCCCCTGTATCCAGCACAATCTCAGCGGACTGGAATATTTGTGACACATCAGACCCATGGGCACCGGCGTTCATGTAGACAGCCCCGCCAACCGATCCCGGGATACCTCCCGCAAATTCGAGGCCGGATAGCCCCTGCTTGCTGGCCATGACACACAGTTTGACTAGTGACACGCCTCCACCGGCGACGATCCGTTCATCTTCAAAACGGACATAATCAAATCCCGGTCCCAGTTTTATCACGAGACCCCGGATTCCTTTATCGGAAACGAGCATGTTCGAGCCCCGTCCCAACTGCATCCACGGGATTCCGTGCTCGCCAGCCAGCCGCAGTAAAGTTGCTAGCTGCTCCTTGGTATCCGGGATGACAAGTGCATCCGCCGGACCCCCAATCTTCCACGTCGTATATTTGGAAAGCGGCTCATGCTCCAGCACTTTTCCGATATCATGCTCCGCTAATAATGGCATCCATTGCTGCATTTGTACTGAAACCTCCTTGTTGCTTGCCCCGCATGGTTGTATGGCTCTCACCTGACAACCGGCAGCCTGAGTGATGGTCACAATGTATAGGGTATCTTATGTCAATACCATCCGGTGTGTGACAACCGCCCAGTCTGCGCTGCGGTCTAACTTTTACGGGCAAGACGCTCCATTTCTTTTACTAAAATATCAGCTGAATCAGGCTTGCCAAGCGTAGACGCTGATTCAGCCATTCGGCTGCGCAATGCCTCATCCTCCATGATCCCCGCAATGGATTGAAACAAGGACGAACCGTTCAGGTCCTTCTCCACAATCATGACCGAAGCCCCTGCTTTTTCAAGTGTACGGGCATTGGCCTCCTGATGGTTGTTCGTCACATTGGGAGATGGAATCAAAATGGATGGAATACCCAATGATGTGATTTCAGCCAAAAAGGATGCGCCGGCGCGATTAACGATTAAAGAGGTACAAGCCAGCACCTCCGGCATATTGTGAATATAGGGAAGCACATGCAGATGATTGGGTAGTGAGCCGATCTGATCCCGTATGCTGTCCAACGTCTGCTCATAGTAAGATTCACCAGTCACATATACAAAATGGACGTCTTTCAGTTGCGAAAGTTGCGGAGCCATTGCAATCATGGCATCATTGATGGCCTTTGCTCCCCTGCTGCCACCGACCACAAGCACGACCGAGCTGTTCATTGGAACCCCGATGGTAGCAAAGCCCCGGTCCCGGTTAGCCTGACGTACCGTTGTAGCGCGCGGATTCCCGGTGTACAGTACATTTTTAGCTTTGGGGAAAGCTCCTTCCGAGCCCTCAAAGCTGACAGCCACCGTATCCACGTAACGACTCAGAAACGCATTGGTCAGGCCCGGAATTGCGTTTTGCTCATGAATAATGCTGGGTATCCCCAACTTGGAAGCTGCATAGACGACAGGGCCACATACATAACCCCCAGTGCCGATAACGATATCCGGCTTGAATTTTTTCAATAATGCTTTGGATCTGCGGACCCCCTTGAAGAAGCGCATAATCGTTTTTATATTTTCTACAGACAGGCTGCGACGGAATCCTGTAATATCAATAGCCTCGAATGGAATTTTTTCCTGAGGAACCAGCTTACTTTCCAGTCCCCGCTGACCGCCAATGTATAAAAATTCAGCGTCCGGATCAATCTCTTCGCACTGTCTGGCTACGGCGAGCGCCGGATAAATGTGTCCTCCGGTACCGCCGCCGCTCAACACGACGCGCATAAACGTTCACCTCGCATAACGTGATAAATTCAGTAAAATGCCCAGCGCTGTTAGCATCAACGTTAGAGAAGAGCCTCCGTAGCTGATTAAGGGCAGTGTTATTCCTGTCACCGGCATTAAGCCGATTACGACACCTATGTTAATGACCACCTGTACGGCAACCATTCCTACAATGCCCACAGCGAGCAAACTGCCGTAAGTATCCGGAATGGTGATAGCGACGCGCATTCCTCTCCACACGAGAACCAGAAAGAGCGCCAGCACCGTCATTCCACCGATAAAGCCAAGCTCCTCCGCCAAAATCGAAAAAATAAAGTCCGTCTGCGGCTCGGGAACATAGCTGTATTTCTGGCGGCTCATGCCAAGCCCCAAGCCTGCCAGCCCACCAGGTCCAATGGCGTACAGCGATTGAATAATCTGATAGCCTGCACCAAGCGGGTCGGACCATGGGTCCAGAAACGCAGTGATCCGCTGGAGCCGATAAGGCGCAGCCGCAATCAGTGCCGCAAATCCGACCGCTCCCGTTAATGCCAGCAGTCCCAAATGCTTCATACGTGCGCCTGCCGTAAATACGATCAGCATGGACGCCCCCATCATCACTGTGCCTGTACCCAAATCGGGCTGGAGCATAATCAGGCCAAAGGCCAGTCCCATGAGTCCAAGCGGGGGCAGCAGGCCGTGCATAAAGGAATTAATATCATAATCCGGGCGGCTGAGCCAGCGGGCGAGAAAAAGAATCATGCCCAGCTTCATAAACTCGGATGGCTGAATGCCAAAAGAACTGATACCGAGCCAGCTTCGTGCACCGCCTCTGACTACACCAATACCGGGAATGAGTACGGCAACCAGCAGAGCGAGACAGATCAGCAGTACGACCTTGGCATACTTCTGCCAGATCCGATAGTCCGTTCGGGCAGTAAAGTACATCGCTACAAGACCTAGCCCGGCGAACAGCAATTGCCGCTTCACAAAATAGTAGGAGTCCCCGTACTCGTGAAAAGCGAGGACGGCGCCCGCACTGTATACCATAACCATGCCGATGGCTAACAAGCTCAAAATACAGACGAAAAGCCATATATCCGGCGCTGGACGAGATTGCTTCATCAGGAGGCCACCCCTTGCATAAAAGTAGGGGCTTATCCAACCCCCCTACTTACAATTTATGCGCCGCCTCTTTAAAAATACGTCCACGCTCTTCATAGGACCGGAACATGTCCCAACTTGCGCACGCGGGTGAGAGCAATACAACATCTCCCGGCTCAGCAAGTTTAGCAGCCTTGTTCACAGCCTCCACGAGCGTAGCGGCGGCGTCCTCCCCATTATCGACGACCTCGATACGCTCTATTCCAGCCTGACGTGCCCGGTCTGCCAGCTTATGCCGAGTCTCGCCCAGCAGCACAACAGCCTTTACACCCTCCTGCAAGGACGGTACGAGCTCTGCATAATCCGAACCCCGGTCCAATCCTCCGGCAATCAATACAATAGGTTGCTTGAAGGAAGACAGCGCCATCATCGTCGCTTTGGAATTGGTTGCTTTAGAATTGTTGTAATAAGCTGCCCCGGCATGTTCTCCAACATATTCGAGCCGATGCTCCACTCCACGAAAAGCGCTTAGCGGTCCCGCCAATTCAGACGGCTCCGCACCTGCAGCAATAGCAATCGCGCAAGCAGCGAGGGCATTTTCCACATTAAAGCGGCCCGGAAGACCAATCTCGGCAACGCCTATAATCGGATGCACCACACCACTCGCATCGCGATATACGATGCTGCGTTCGATGTCATCCGTCACATCCGGTATGTATGGCGGGTCAGCGAACAACCCTTCCTGCAAACGTTCCGTCATTGAGAACGGGAGCAGCTTCGCTTTGATATAGGGCACAAGCTCCCGACAAACGGGATCATCCCAGTTCAATACCGCAGTATCAGCCGCCGTTTGATTGGCAAACAGACGCGCCTTGGACGCAACATAATCCTCCATGTCACCATGATAATCCAGATGGGTTTCAGCCACGTTCAGCAAGCAGGCTACAGCAGGTTTAAAATCCTTTGTTCCTTTTAACTGAAAACTGCTCAGCTCCACCACCATCCACTCGTCCGATCTGGCATCCACAGCGGCCTCACATAATGGCGTGCCGATATTACCAGCCACGATCGGCTTCATGCCGGATGCCTCTAACAGCTTACCTACCCAAGTGGTCGTGGTCGTTTTCCCATTCGAGCCTGTAATCCCGATCATCGGCGCTTTGCATAGATGATAGGCGACCTCGACCTCGGTCACGACCTCAATCCCCAGTTCGACAGCTTTCTGCACTGGCGGGGCCGTATAAGGAATACCCGGATTTTTGACAACCAGCTTCACTCCCGGATAAATTAGCCCTTCCGGGTGACTGCCGCATAAAACGGAAATTCCCAAAGCCTCTAATTCAGAAGCTTCGGGACATTGTTCCCTGTCTTTTTTATCATTGACTGTCAGCTTGGCCCCAGCCTGGTGCAGTACCTTGGCGACTTGCACGCCACTTTTGGCCAGGCCTATAATAACGACCTCTTGCTCTCGGTATGTGTCTGGATGATTCATTTGTCTACAACCCCTTGTTGAGATAAAGTCCGAGTCCTGCCAGCAGCAGTCCTACAGCCCAAAATGTAATAACTACGCGCCATTCGGACCAGCCGGACAGCTCGAAATGATGATGAATCGGGCTCATTTTAAAAATACGTTTGCCACGTGTTTTAAAGGAAGCTACTTGCAAAACTACGGACAGCATTTCAATTACAAATACACCACCAATAATAATGAACAAAATTTCGCTTTTGGTGACGATAGCGATGGCACCTATAGCGCCTCCAATTCCCAGCGAGCCTGTATCGCCCATAAATACCTTGGCCGGATGTGCGTTGTATACAAGAAAGCCAAGTACAGCACCAATCATGGCCGCTGAACAAACCGCAGCCGGAAGCGAGGTTGCTTGAATAGCTACGATGGCATAAGCACCGAAGGCAATCGCACTGGTACCGGACAGCAGCCCGTCCAGCCCATCTGTGAAGTTGACGGCGTTGCTAATCGCCAGCATCATAATGACGATGAACGGATAATAGAACCAGCCACTCCAATCAAACGACCAGGAAGTTCCCGGAATTCCAATGGCAGTGCTGTGATCGTTACTCATCAGAAGCCAGCACATGATTCCACTGAACAGCAATTGCCCGAATAGCTTTTGACGGGCTGTTAGTCCAAGCGAACGCTTGAATACAATTTTGATATAGTCGTCCAGGAAGCCAATCAGCCCAAAACCCAGCGTAGCAACCAGCAGGACGTAAAAATCCGTATTTTTAATCGCCGAAAACTTAAGAAAGGTCAGCGTAAAAGCCACCAGAATAACGATTCCACCCATAGTAGGCGTACCCGTCTTTTTAAGATGGCTTTGTGGCCCGTCATCCCGGACCTGCTGGCCGAATTTCATTCGCCGCAGCAGCGGAATGAGTATTGGAGCGGCAATGACCGCCAGTATAAACGATACGACGATCGTCAGCAGTAATAATTGAATATCCATGGGAGTCTCCCTCTCGTCAACATCAGTTCTGTAGTGGACCGTTTTTCAGCGCATCCACAATTTCTTCCAGTCGCATCCCTCGGGATGCCTTTACCAGCACGATATCATCGGCACGGAGGTAAGCTTGCAGGTCTTGGATCAGCTTTTGCTTACCTTCATAAGCATGTACGTCATCAGACGGCATGGACGCTTGCGCCCCATGCGCAATGGACGTGCCCAACACACCGTAGGTGAACAGCACGTCTACGTCATGTTTCGCTGCAAAAAGCCCAATTTCCTCGTGGAATTGCTTTTCCTCGGGACCCAGCTCTAGCATATCACCCAGAACGGCGATTTTACGTCCCTTCGTTTCGTAACCGGATAACGTCTGAATTGCAGCTTTCATTGAAGCCGGACTGGCGTTATAAGCATCGTTCAGCACGGTAAGCCCATTGGTGCAGCTCACGACCTCAATGCGCATGCCTGTCAACTTCAAAGCCGACAGCCCTTCGCGCACATGGTCTGCATCCACCCCAAAATGACGCGCTACCGCCAGTGCTGCCAAACCGTTCACAACATTGTGCTGACCAAGCAATGGAAGCCGGAAAGCATCCTTGTCGGATTGGGCCGTCGTGAACAAACTGCCTTCTCCATCCGTAGTTATTCCAGTTGGATAATCATCGTTATCCGCAGACATACCGAACGTGAACAGCTTCAAACCGTCAGGCTTAACCGTTTCGGGCTCCGCGAGCACTTGCGGCAATAGCGGTTCATCTCCATTGTAAATCAGCAAGCCTCCGGGTTTGAGACCGCTGACGATTTCCAGCTTTGCACGTGCTATTTCCACACGGGAACCGAGCTGGAGCAAATGCGATTCGCCAATGTTCGTAATGACCGCTACATCAGGCTGGGCAATATCCGTCAGCAGGCGAATTTCCCCGCGTCCGCTCATGCCCATCTCCAAAATCAGGATGTCCGTATCCTGCGGCATGGACAGCACCGTTAAAGGCAGACCGATGTGGTTGTTATAATTCCCTTCGGTTTTGTGTACTTTAAAGGTCGTACCCAACAGAGCGTTGACGATGTCTTTTGTCGTCGTTTTGCCATTGCTTCCGGTAATCCCTACGACAGGTACACCCGTCTCCCGCAAATATGCGGCCGCAAGACGCTGGAGGGCCACCAAGGTATCCTCTACTTCAATCGCATTCCCTGCCGGAGGTGCACCGTGATCCTTTTGCCATAAAAAAGCAGCTGCGCCTTCTCCGCTCACAATCTGCTGCACATAATCATGTCCGTCAAACCGTTCACCCGTGAGTGGAACGAACAGCCCCTGGGACTGCGGCTTGCGTGAATCTGTAAAAACGCCCTCAACCATTCGTTCGGCGTCCGCCTCTATGTGAAGTGTTCCCTCGCTCATGGAGGCGATTTGACCGATTGTTCTTTTCATCACTTGGATAAACCCCTTATCGCTTCTTTGGCTACGATGCGGTCATCGAATTCATGCACCGTTTTTCCGATCAACTGGTAGGTCTCATGACCTTTTCCCGCAATCAATACTACATCGTCAGGGCTTGCCATTTCAACAGCTTTATGAATAGCAGCTCTACGATCTGTAATCAGCTCGTAACGTTCTGCGGGTATACCTTCATCAATCAGCCCTTGCTCAATGTCTTTCAAAATAGCTTCCGGGTCCTCTGTCCGCGGATTATCCGAGGTAATAAAAGCATGATCGCTGTATTGAGCAGCAATTTTTCCCATCAAAGGACGTTTTGTACGATCCCGGTCCCCGCCGCACCCGAATACACACCATACTTTGCCAACTGCAAACTCCTTAACGGTGCGGAGCACATTCTCCAGTCCATCCGGTGTATGGGCATAGTCCACGATAACTGCAAATGGCTGACCTTCGTCTACAGGCTCTACCCGTCCGTCTACGCCTGCTATGGACTCCAAGCTGTGCTTAATATCAGGCAGAGACACTCCTTCCAATAAAGCGGCTGTAACGGCTGCCAAAGCGTTATACACATTGAACTTGCCCACCATGCGCAGCTCAATATCGGTATCTCCTTTAAAAGTAGAGATATGGAAGGATGTGCCCTTGGCACCTACAGCGATATGGGATGCCTGCACATCCGACTCCTTTTCCACGCCGTATGTAATCACTTGGGCCGCAGTGATAGCCTGAAAATAGGAGGAGGCCGGGTCATCCGCATTCAGAACAGCATATTTACTGTCCGACGCATCCCGCGAAAAGGTATTTCCCAACCGAGAAAACAACAATCCTTTGGCCGCACGGTACTCCTCCATCGTATTATGGTAGTCCAGATGATCCTGCGTCAGGTTCGTAAAAATAGCGGTGCGAAAATCAGTTCCTTTCACGCGCCCTTGCTCCAGTGCATGTGAAGATACCTCCATCGCACAGCATTGGACCCCTTGCTCCGCCATATTTCCAAGATAGCGTTGCAGCTCTACCGCCTCGGGTGTGGTACCGGACATAGGGTAGGACTGACCACCGTAACGCATTTGAATCGTTCCGATCAGTCCAGTGTTCATTCCGGCATCGTTCAAGATTTTTTCAATTAGATAAGTTATAGTTGTTTTGCCATTGGTTCCGGTTATGCCAATCATGCGCATACGGCGGCTCGGTGAATCAAACATATAATCAGCCAAAACCGCCATTGCGTACCGGGCATCCTTGACTATAAGTTGTGGTACAGGTACATTCAATTCCCGTTCCACAACCAAAGCCGCCGCTCCGGACGCAACTGCCTGCTGTGCATAATCGTGTCCGTCAACTGTAAAACCGGGCAGACACAAAAATAAATCTCCCTGCTGTACCCGGCGTGAGTCCGCCCCGATTCCTCGGCAGTCCACTGTACCGTCCCCCACAATGCGGGAGGCGGCCAGCAGTGAAGCCAATTGTTGAAGCTGCATCTTTCATTCCTCCATTGCTCTCTCGTTAATCTTAGTATGGGTATAAAAAGAACCTATCAATCCCCCATATATATACGGATTGTTGATCCCCGCTCCAGCCGGGAGCCTGGCTTTGGTGCCTGACTGACCACCGTCTTGCCTGACCCGGATTTTACGAGCATAAAGTTCATATTCATATCTTCGTATAAATCAGCCACAGTAGCACCTACCAAATCCGGCACCGTATCAATTCGGTTTTCCCCGTACTTGTATTCCTTGGCAATCTGATTGGTGCGAGGTGGAATTTTCAGAGCAAGCAGCGAATCCCGCAAAATATTTTGCACGATTGGCGCAGCGACCACCCCGCCGAATTGAATGCCCTTCGGGTTATCCACAGCGGTATAGACGACAATTTGCGGATCATCCGCCGGGGCAAAACCGATAAAGGATACAATATGCTCCGAGGAAGAGTAACGTCCGTTGATCACCTTTTGCGCTGTACCTGTTTTGCCACCCACCCGGTAACCCTCAATAAAAGCGGGACGGCCTGTGCCTTTGGCTACGACGCTCTCCAGCGCTTCCCTTACCTGTCGGGAGGTATCCTCTGAAATGACTCTGCGCACCAGTTCAGGCTCTACTTTTTCCAGCACCTTCCCTGTCTCTGGGCGAATCCAGCCTTTGGTAATGTGCGGTTTATACAGATTGCCGCCATTGATCGCAGCAGACACGGCCGTCACCTGCTGAATCGGAGTCACAGATACCCCTTGGCCAAAAGCGGTTGTCGCCAGCTCTACCGGTCCTACCTGGGGTAACTTAAATAAGATACCATTTGCTTCACCAATCATGTCAATGCCCGTTTTACTGCCAAACCCGAAATTGCGAATATACTTGAAAAGCGATTCCTTACCCAGACGCTGACCCAGCGTTACAAAGCCTGGATTACAGGAATTTTCCACGACTTGAAGGAAAGTCTGGCTACCGTGGCCGCCTTTTTTCCAACAGCGCAGGCGGGCCCCGCCAACTTCAATGTACCCCGGGTCGAAAAAGCGATCGTTTTTGAGATCGACCTTCTTCTCCTCCAATGCAGCAGCCAAAGTAATAATCTTAAAAGTGGAGCCTGGCTCGTATGTCATCCAAATCGGCAGATTTCTATTGTAAATTTCAGGTGCATATTGTTTGTATAGCGCCGGCTCATAGCCTGGTCGCCCGGCCATACCCAAGATTTCCCCATTTTTGGGGTTCATTGCGATGGCCAACGCGGAATTAGCCTGGAATTTGACCATGGCCTGGTCAAGCTCCCGCTCCATGATAGACTGTACAGACTTATCAATGGTCAGTTGCAAGTTCAGACCATCCTTGGGTTCAACGTACTTCTCAGAAGAGCCGGGCATCAGACGACCGCCTGCATCGGATAGATAAGCAATGCTTCCGTCAATACCGCGAAGCTTGCTATTATTCTTTTTCTCTACACCTGTCAACCCCTGATTGTCAATTCCCGTAAACCCGAGAATATGAGCCGCCAAATCGCCATAAGGATAATAACGTTTGTTGTCTTCAGCAACAACGATACCCGGCAGCTTCAAATCACGAATTTGCTGCGCTTTCTCCATCGTAATTTTTCGTCCGCCGGGCTGAAGTTTTTGGCTTGCTGTTCGTTTGGTAATCAGTTTGAGCACTTTATCCTCGCTCATATCTAGCAAGGGCGCCAGCCTGCGCGCCGTTTCTTCCGGCTCCTTGATCTGCACCGGTATCGCCATGACTGTCGGCGAAGTGACATTATAGGTCAGCGCCGTACCTTGCCGATCCAAAATTTCGCCGCGTTTGGCGGCAAAAGGTATATTTCGGCGCCACGATTCCTCAGCCTTGGCCGAGAGTTCGCCCCCTTTACCCAATTGAACATAGGCGAGCCGGACTGACAAGGCTGCAAACAGTACAAACAATCCCAGCAGCCCCCATACCAGCCTGCGCCGCATGGTCACGTTAGATTTCTTCAAACGCACTCCCCTCCGTTCCTCCAAATACTCATGACATGTCTTACCTCATGAATATTCAAAAAAACGGACGTTAGAACAAGCTATCAGTTATCCTCGCCTTTAATCGCAGCCGCGCTTTTTTCATCGGCTACAGCGGAGACCCCACCCTTGGAAGTATCCCCGTTAAAGCTGGTACTCACAGTGGTATCGGTTTTTGTATCGGTATTCGTTTTCGCTGTACTGCCTGTTTGGTTAGTTGCTACGCCAGTAGTCGAGTCCGGTGTTTCCTCCGGCTTTACTCCGGTCACGGTTTCTTTGGCCGGCTGGAGCGTCACACTGACGATTCGCTTGCCACTCACCATTTGTGCCTTTTGCGAGACAACATAACCTTCGCCGCTTACCTGAACGCCCACCTTCATGAGCGTCAACACTTGCAGCGTGTCACGCAACGAGACACCTGTAAAGTCGGGAATGGTCATGTTGGCACTATCCTCGGTCAGCAAATAAATGCGTTGTCCCGGCTTCATTTTAACGCCTGCCTCCGGGTACTGACGGACAATTTTGGAGCCTTTGCCAACCGTTTCATAGGCAATCCCCTGTTTGAGCAATGCGTTTTGTGCATCCTTCTTCACCTGACCGGTTAATTTTGGCACCGTCGGCAAATTCACCGTTTTCACAGCAGCACTATCTGATTTATTATTCGCTTTGGCCCCCGTTTTGGGAACCCCCATGTATTGCAGCGACTGGGATACGATTTTCTTGAACACAGGGGCTGCTGCCGTACCGCCACCTACCGATTTGTTAGGTTCGTCCATAACAATCAGAACAGCTATTTTCGGATCATTCACGGGTGCAAAGCCGATAAAGGACACGACATCCTTCGAATGGTCATACACTTTGCCCACGACTTTCGTCGCCGTACCTGTTTTACCAGCAACACGGTACCCGTCAATATAAGCAAGACGCCCGGTTCCAATTTCTTGGTCAGACACGACCTGCTCCAGATAGCTGCTGGTCTGTAGGGCCGATTCCTGCGAAATCACCTGGCGGACTTCCTTCGGTTGAATCGTCTGTACTTCCCCTGTATCCGGGTTCGTAATTTCCTTCACCAGATGAGGTTGCATTAGCTTACCACCGTTAGCAATGGCCGAGATAGCCGCTACCTGCTGGATTGGCGTTACCTGAACACGTCCGTGTCCATATGCAGCCGTTGCGACTTCGGATTTGTATTGGGTGTGGAACGTAATGGCCCCGCTAGACTCACTCGGAAGATCAATACCTGTTTTGACACCAAATCCGAAGTTGTTGATATATTTCTTCAGCCTTTCGCCGCCCAGCTTATACAGCCCCAGATGGACGAAACCGACGTTACTTGAACGCTTAACCCCTTGAAGATAGGTTAACGTTCCCCAATTTCGACTCACGTCACGAATATCCCATCCCCCAACTCGGATCATACCAGACTGATAGGTTTCATTTGGGTTGAATACCTTTTCCTGAACTGCCGCAGCCAAGGTTACAATCTTAAACGTAGAGCCTGGCTCATAAATGGACTGAGTTGCATTATTGCGGAAAAAATCCATTGACGATGTGCTCCCGTATGTATTGGGATTAAAATTAGGATAACTCGCCATACCGAGAACGTCCATCGTTTTGGGATCTGCCGCTACAACCGTCATCGTTTTCGGATTGTATGTTGCAATAGCTTCCTGCATAGCGTCTTCTATATAATACTGAATCGTGTCATCAATCGTCAGCTTTAAATTCTTACCATTTTGTGCCGGTTCATAATTGCTCTCCGATCCCTGAAGAGGAACTCCCTTTAGATCCCGCTGATAAAGTAGCTTTCCGGCCGTGCCCGAGAGCTCTTTATTATAATAGGCTTCCAATCCCATGCCTGCTGTACCGTCTTTCCGGTAATAGCCAAGAACATGAGAAGCCAGCTTATTTTCCGGATAATAGCGTTTGGATTCCTGAACCGTGTCCACAGCTCCAATCACTTTGTACTTATCCTTTAAATATTCTTTGAACGTATCCACCTGTACCTTGACCTCAGGATCTACCTTCCAGCCTCCATTACGGATCTCGCGGTTTTTTAAATAGTTTCCCTTCTTGTCCTTGGCCGAGAGATGCTTTCTCAGTTCGTCCTCAGGTGTTTTGAGCAGCTGATGCAGTTTGGCTACGACCTCGTTTTCCAGATCATATTCCTGAATGATGCTTGGGTTGACCACTACCGTATAGGCAGGGGCATCTGTAGCCAGTACATTTCCTTTACGATCCGTAATCGTTCCGCGCTTGGGCTGGATCACCTGGTCTCTTTCCACCTGCGTAACTACCTGATTATGCCAGTATTCCCCGCTCACGACCTGAATCCAAAATACCTTAAGTAACAGAACAAGAAAAAAGAGGGTAATACATCCCCCTATCAGCAGTGTGCGAAGCTTTATTCTTTTGACCATAGCTCAACCTCTCTGCAAAAAAATGTACGTCAGAGCATAGCTTAATGCTATGCCCTAACTAACTAGTTGGCAGCCTGCTTTTCCACACGAATGGGCTCTCTAGTCGGCTCGATATATCCCTGTTCCTTTGCCGTAGGTACAATCTGATTTTCCAGCCGTTCCTTCTGAATCTTCAGTTGGGCGATATTGGTCTGTAATTTGGAAATGTCCTTGCTCGCTGTATTAATCGAATAATTGATTTGATAAATGTGCGCGTATCTGCCAATCAGCATACCAGCAATGACAATGCACGTTACAAGTGTCAAAAGATACAGCAGCTTTTCCCGAATCGGCAGCTCTCTACGGCGTGTAACGACTTTAGTGGTTTCACGATACCGTTGTTGCTGAACCTGTTCCTGACGGGCTCTTTCTTTTACAGCCAAATTACCGCGTGTATAAGCCATGTCGCCTCTCCTTCTCCATTAAATTTACAATTTTTCGGCAACTCTCAGCTTGGCTGACCGGGACCGTGGATTAAGCTCCAATTCCTGCTCTGACGCCACAATCGGCTTACGATTCACCAGCTTCAGATCCCCTATCATTTTGTCCTCCAAAATAGGCAAATCAGATGGATAGATGCTTTTCGCCAAATACTCCTTGAAAATATGCTTGCATATCCGATCCTCCAGAGAATGGAACGTAATAACCGAAATTCTGCCCCCTGGAGCCAGACATTTTACTGCCTGATGCAAAGTATCTTCCAGTGCACCCAACTCATCATTCACAGCGATTCGCAAAGCCTGAAAGCTGCGTTTGGCCGGATGTCCCCCGGTTCTGCGTGCCGCAGCCGGAATTCCTTCTTTGATAATATCGACAAGTTCCCCTGTTGTGTGAATTGGCTTGTTTTTTCGACGTTCAACCATAATCTTCGCGATCCGGCGTGAAAACTTCTCTTCTCCGTAATGAAACAAAATACGCGCAATCTCTGCTTCAGACCATTCATTGACAATCTCGTTAGCCGTCAGCGAGCTACTCTGATCCATCCGCATATCTAGCGGCGCATCATGATTGTAGCTGAATCCCCGTTCCCCCTCATCGAACTGGGGCGAGGACACACCCAGATCGAACAAAATACCCTGGACCTGCGGGACGCCGTCTTTTTCGGGCAATCCCAGTTCAGCCAGCCTGTCCTGCAGGTGGCGAAAGTTGGATTTCACCAATGAAATCTTTCCTTCGTAGGCCGACAGCTTCTCACGCGCATTGTTCAATGCCCAGTCATCCTGATCAAAGGCTATCAGCCTTCCCTCAGGGCCAAGCTGTGACGCAATGACGGAACTGTGTCCTGCCCCTCCCAACGTGCAGTCCACATAGATCCCGTCCTGCCTGATGTTTAGTGCCTGTGTTGCTTCTTCCTTGAGTACGGTAATGTGGTGAAACAAACGGCTGACCTCCTAAATTACAATTCAAAGTTGAAATCAACCAATTTCTCAGCAATGTCGTTAAATGCTTCTTCTGATTGGCTGAAATATTGCTCCCAAGTGTGCTTGCTCCAAATCTCTACCCGGGTGGACACTCCCAATACGACGCACTCTTTGGTAAGCTTAGCGTATTCGCACAAATTCCCCGGTAAATTTACCCTGCCCTGTTTGTCCAATTCGCATTCAGTCGCGCCCGAGAAAAAAAACCGGGTAAACGCCCGCGCATCGGCCTTCATCAAAGGCAGTGCTTTAAGTTTTTTCTCCATGACAGCCCACTCATCCATGGGATACACGAAGAGGCATTGGTCCAGCCCGCGGGTAACTACGAACGAGGCACCGAGAAGTTCACGAAACTTGGCCGGAACAGTAAGCCGACCCTTCTCATCAATGCTATGTTGGAACTCCCCCATAAACATTGGTTTCGTCACCCCTTACCCCATTCTCCCACTTTGGCCCACTTTCCACCACCTAAGCATAATAGATTCGCTTTAAAAAATCAAAGACCTTCTTTACATTTCCAAAAAGTAATAAACAACAAATCCGTACGGTGATGTCTATTATTGTTGCCACGTATCGTAACACGCCAAAAAGCCCCTTTTTCCATGAAGACGAACTCCCGACAATATGCATCAGGTTTCGAAACAACATGAAAATAAAGGGCCTAGTCTCATTCATCATACCATCCTATACAAACACCTGTGTTACACGTTAAAACCTTTGAACCCGGCCAACGTGACCGGCAATGCTCAAGTTATGCATTCCAGCTATCCAGATAGACCTTTTGGTCTTCTGTTAAAGAATCAATCTTGATTCCCAGGCTATCGAGCTTGAAGCGGGCTACCTGCTCATCAATTTCATAAGGTACATTAATTACAGCTTTACCCAACTCATTATAACGATCGTTCACATATTTCAAGCCAAGCGCCTGAAGTGCAAATGTGGTATCCATAATTTCCGCAGGATGACCATCCGCCGCAGCCAAATTCACGAGGCGTCCTTCTGCCAGCAAATACATTTTACGTCCATCCTTGAAGCGGTACTCCTCAATGTTGCGACGCACCGTCCGAATGGATTCGGAACGTTTGGCAAGCTCAGGCTTACTAACCTCCACATCAAAATGCCCCGCATTACACAGCACAGCCCCGTCCTTCATGACATCAAAGTGCTCTCCGGTAATTACGGCTTTGTTGCCAGTCACCGTAATGAAAAAGTCACCCAGCTTGGCTGCTTCCACCATTGGCAACACATGGAAACCATCCATATGCGCTTCTACTGCCTTGATTGGATCAACTTCGGTTACGACCACGTTGGCTCCCAGCCCTTTCGCACGCATCGCAACCCCTTTACCACACCAGCCATAACCCACTACGACGACTGTGCTGCCTGCCACAACCAGGTTGGTTGTGCGAATAATACCGTCGAATGCTGACTGCCCAGTACCATAACGATTGTCGAACAAATATTTGCAGTAAGCATCGTTAACGGCCACCATCGGGAAGTGGAGTTGACCCTCTTTTTCGAGCGCCTTCAAGCGGATAATTCCGGTTGTCGTTTCCTCAGCTCCACCACGGATGGTAGAAATCAGATCAGGTCGTTCGGATTGCAACAGAGTAACCAGGTCGCCTCCGTCATCAATAATAAGGTCCGGCTTCGTTTCCAGCGCCTTAATTTGCAAGCTTTTAAACTCAGCCGGGTCCGGATTGTATTTAGCCAATACCGTAACTCCATCTTCAACCAATGCTGCACAAACATCATCCTGTGTGGACAATGGATTACTACCCGTAATCGTGACCTCAGCCCCGCCCGCCTGTACTACTTTAGCCAGATAGGCCGTTTTGGCCTCCAGATGTAGACAAATAGTTACCTTCAGACCCTTAAAAGGCTGCTCCTGCTCGAACTGTTGACGTATACGGTTCAAAACCGGCATATGGGCTTCCACCCAATCAATTTTCAGATGGCCCTCAGGTGCCAGTTTAATATCGTAAACGATGCTGTTTTGCAAAGAATGCGAAGTCATATTTTATTCCTCCTTCATATTGGTTGTTGCTTTTAGCATGCTAAATCATACATAAATGACACGATGCGTACCCGCCAGATCGGTAGGCACATCCATAATCATATCGATCAGGCCAAGGCCGTAACGGTTTAGAAAATGATAAATCGTATACACCCGTTCCTGCGGCTGTCCGAACGGAAAAAGTGACCACTCGATACGATCCCATTGACGAAGCGCTGATTCATTTTGCCGGAACAGTGCTTCCTGAACTTTTGCTTCCAGATAGGAAATCTGTTCCAGAATCTTCTCGCGATTGGTCTCTCCCAGCCGGAGTAAACCTTTTTCAATCAAGCCTGACTGCTGTATCAGCGGTTCGTATATACGAACAAAAGCTTCCTTGGCCCCTGCAAACTGCTCCTGCATTCCAAGCTGGTCGTGAGTGACAATCCATTGCTTTTTCCGTTCCTCAAGCCCGTCTCTAACTTCGCCAAAGCTCAATTCATACTTCAACATATGCTTTTCCACACCTGGCTCTACCAACGTAAAGGACATCCGTGGCAGCAGTAATGGCATCTGCATCCCCAGCACGCCGAAGGCATCCCGAGTAATCGCCCAGTAGGCAATTTCTCCTAGTCCCAGCACAGAGGCCAGCACCGGAAATAGTGAGTCCTGCATAAGAGGACGGGTTAGGACATTGTTACTAAAACGTTCCGGGTGCCTGTCTGTCTCTTCGAGCAGTTCTTCGACTGTAAATGCCACCTGACCGCGGCGATCCGTGAACAACCCGTTTTGCTTGAACAGCAGCAAGCGTTCTTCTTCATGGATATAAAAGAGATTCGCGCCGCCTTCATGAACATCTGCTTGCAAATGATAGCCGTAATCTACAATCCGTGCAGCAGTCGCCCGGTAAGCTTGCTCCAGTTCATCATTGTGCTGAACCAACCGACGGAAAACGGATGCCTCCAGCTTGCGCAACGAAGGATCAGCAGAATCAAGCAGCACTAATCCGTAGGCGCCGAAAAGAAGTCCCAGCAGTTTGGCGAAGCTTTCACTTAGTCCGTATGAGTCATCGAAACCATGCTCAATCATGCGCAAAATATCAGCCTTATGCTCTGAGTCGGGCAAGCTTTGCTCTATATCAGCCATGGCTTGCTTCCACTCTGCGGCATCGACCTTAATGGCACTAACCGAAGAACGACGTTCCGGCTGCTTATTGAGCTTGATTTTGACTGCTTGCGGGTCATTCGCCATTACATAGGTATGATTGACTTCATCCCAGTCATGATCCTCACCCGCAATCCAGAAAACGGGAATAACCGGACGCTCCAGCCGTTCTTCCGCTTCCCTGGCCGCCTTAATAATCGTAGCAGCTTTGTAAACGACCAGCATCGGACCTGTGAACAGTCCGCTTTGCTGCCCGCCAGCTACCACCAGAGCGTCTGGTTGCTCCAGCCGATCCAATGAAGCATAAACCGCCTCGTGTGCGTTGTATTGCTCATTGTATATGCGGAGACATGCTACGACATCCTTACGGTTTAATCGTAGATGCTCCGTCTCATCCAGTCGCTTCGCTCGTTGGGCATAAGCATCGGCATGCAGAACATCATATTCATACAAATCGCGTGCGCGTCCTGTACCCTGTATGTAATCTTCTGCCAAAGCCGACCCTCCGCGAAGCTCTGCCGGAATTATTCTCATGGGTCTGCCTCCTGTCTCCACCAAAACCTTACTGCTTGATTGTACCGAAAGCCCTTGTCCGCGTCAAAGCTTCTCACAAAAAAACCGCCGAGCAAACTCGGCGGTTGGTGCATAAAACAACATCAGGCGTAAGGCTCAGCTACAAAATGTCCTTTGGACACTTCGATCAGCTTGGCATTTTCCAGGTTATAGGCTCCTGACTTATTGCCGGATGCATCATTTGTATGAATTGGACCGGCTTGATCGCCAGGCATAATAATCCGTTTTTTGTTAGCTTCAACTTCCGGATCGGGAACCGGAATCGCCGATAGAAGCATTTTCGTATAAGGATGGATCGGGTTTGCATACAACTCCGCGCTTTCTGCAAGCTCAACCATTTTACCCATATACATTACGGCTACCCGGTCACTGATATGCTTGACCATCGAGAGATCATGCGCAATGAACAGGTATGTCAGACCAAGACGCTCTTGAAGCTCTTTTAATAAGTTGACAACCTGAGCCTGAATAGAAACGTCAAGAGCCGAGATCGGCTCATCACAGATAATGAATTTAGGATTAACCGCCAGCGCACGGGCAATACCGATACGTTGACGCTGACCACCGGAAAATTCATGGGGATAACGGGTTGCATGATCCGGGTTCAAACCTACCAGATCCAGCAACTCTTCAATCCGTTTTTTGCGCTCAGCACGGCTGCCTGCCATGTTATGAATATCCAGTGCCTCACCAATAATATCAGAAACCGTAAAACGCGGGTTCAAGGATGCATACGGATCTTGGAAGATCATCTGCATATCACGGCGCATGGCTTTCATTTTACCTGATGATAATTTGTAGATATCCGTACCGTTAAAGCGCACGCTACCTGCTGTAGGCTCATATAAGCGAAGAATGGTACGGCCCGCTGTAGATTTACCACAACCTGATTCACCAACCATACCTAGTGTTTCGCCTTCGCGAATATAAAAATTCAGGTTGTCCACCGCTTTGAGCACACGGTTTTTGCCAACATTAAAATACTTTTTAAGACCTTCAACCTCAATTAAATTGTTGCTACTCACCATGATCTCACCTCCTATTTCTTCAGCTTCGGATCAAGCGCATCACGCAATCCATCACCAAAAAGGTTGAACGCAAGCATAATCAAACTGATCAAACCTGCCGGGAAAAGCATACGCCAAGGATAGTACATCCATCCTGTCAGAGCTGATTCAATCATTGAACCCAGCGACGCTTGAGGAGCCTGTACCCCTAATCCCAAGAAGCTCAGAAAAGCCTCGGAAAAAATAGCACTTGGAACCGTCAAAGTCAATGTGACGATAATCGGGCCCACTGCGTTAGGCAACAGGTGACGGAACAGCAGACGACCTGCACCAGCTCCCATCGAGCGGGAAGCAAGCACAAATTCCCGATTTTTCAGCTGTAGCATTTCACCACGCACAATCCACGACATGTTAATCCACCCGGTCACACAGAGCGCAATAATAATGGTTGTGATACTTGGCTCCAGTACAACCAGCAATAGGATCGTAACAAGCAGATAAGGAATGGAATACAGAATTTCAGAGAATTTATTCATGATTTCATCTACACGGCCACCAAAGTAACCCATAATTCCACCATAAATTACACCAATCAGCAAGTCAATCATTGCTGCGGCCAAACCGATAATCAAGGAAATTCGGGCACCCATCCATGTACGTACAAACATATCACGGCCCAAATCATCTGTTCCGAACCAGTGTTCCGCGGAAGGCGGAAGATTGGTGCTCAACAAATCATTCGTGCGGTCATCATAATTCGAAATTTCCGGACCTATAATAGAAGCAAGTACGATGAGAATCAAAACACTCAAGCTTGTCATAGCCATCTTATTTTTACGAAGTCGCTCCCAAGCATCACGCCAGGCGGACAAGCTTTCGCGCTGAATAACTTCAGACTGCCTCTCATCCGCTCCGATTTTCTGAAAGTCTTCCGGTTTTACCTGAAGTTTCTCCAAATTCACAGCATTGTCTTTCACAGACATAAAGTTATCCCTCCTTCCCGCCGGTCAGCTTAATCCGTGGATCAATAAAACCGTATGCAATATCAGTAATAAAACGTGCCACCATCAGCAAAATGCCGTAAAAAATAGTTACTCCCATGATCATAGTATAGTCACGGGTCGTAATACTCTCTACGAACACTTTACCGATACCACCAATCCCGAAAATACGTTCAATAACGACAGAACCGGTAATAATATTTGCCGTCATCGGCCCCACATAGGTAACAACCGGCAAAATGGCGTTCCGTACAACGTGTTTGAACATTACAGTAACAGGTTTCAAACCTTTAGCTTTGGCAGTCTTGATATAATCCGCATGAAGTACTTCCAGCATGCTGGAACGCGTTAGTCGAGCGATAAACGCAATTGGCGAAGCGGATAAAGCGACAACAGGCAGGACGTAATCCATTGGACCATCAAAGCCCATAACATTAAACCAGCCTAGCTCCTGAGCAAAGTAGAACTGAATCAACGATGCTAGAACAAAGCTGGGAACTGCAATCCCCATAATCGCTAAAATCATTGCTACGTTGTCAATAAGCCTGCGATGGTACAAAGCTGCGAGCATACCTAGCAAGAGTCCGACAATAATCGACACAATTATGGCGACAAAGCCCAATTTAAGCGATACCGAAAAAGTTTGTCCAATAATGTCAGTCACACTTTGATTCAGCTTTTTCATAGAAATACCAAAATCACCTGAAGCAATATCACCTAAGTATTTAAAATATTGGACATATACAGGCTTATCCAGCCCATATTGCTCCATTAACCGGGCTTGAATCTCAGGAGAAGTCGCTTTTTCACTCATGAAGGGGTTACCCGGAATTGCTTTCATGAGAAAAAACGTCGCAGAGATCAGAATGAACAAAGAAAGCAGCATATAGAAAAATTTACTGATCAAATAACGCGTCATTGCCCGTTTACACCCCCCATAAATTTTTTTCGACACCATTCGATTTTATCGAAATAGAATTGGAATGTCCAACCTACTTATTTGCATGGTTACATGATAATGGAAAAGACCATGACACACAAAAAAACGGGATATATATGGTTGTACCCACATATATATCCCGAAGTAACTATCAAACTTCAGAATTGAGCTTTAGTTACTGTGTAATATACGCTCTTGTGAAATCAATCGCTCCACTAAAGTCAAGAGCGATGTCTTTTACATTCGGTTTCGTCAAAGAAACATTTGAATAGTAGTAGATCGGAAGCATTACCATATCGTCTTGAACCAGAATTTTCTCTGCTTTTGCGAAATCTTCCATGCGTTTTGCTGGATCGGTTTCTGTTTTTGCTGCTTGAATCAAAGCATCGTATGCAGGGTTGGAGTAACCCGCATTGTTGTTTCCATTGCCCGTTGTCCACATATCCAGGAATGTCATTGGATCATTGTAGTCGGCAGACCAACCACCACGAGCGATTTGGAAATTCAGCTTGTTACGTGTTTGGATAAATACGCCCCACTCTTGGTTCTGGGTTTTGATGTCCACACCAAGGTTTTTCTTCCACATATCAGCGACTGCCAAAGCAATTTTTTGGTGACTTTCACTGGAGTTATACAGCAAGGTTACCGGAGGAAGTGTAGTTACGCCTTCTTCCTTCATACCTTCTTGAAGCAATTTCTTCGCTTCAGTGAAGTCCTCTTTGAAGTAATCGTCTTTATGCTCAGTACGGAATTCTTGAGATACTCCTTTGATACCTGGAGGTACAAAGCCGTATGCAGGAATTTGACCGCCCAATGTTACTCTTTCAACGATTGGTTGGCGTTGAATAGCCATCGCAAACGCTTTACGGATTTTAACATTGTTAAATGGTTTTTCAGTTACATTAAACAAATAGTAATACGTACTTGCAATCCCTTTAGCCTCAAATTCGTTCGGCAATTCTTTTTTCACAGCCGGAATTTGGTCGGTAGGAATTTCACCGTTTGGCAAACCAGCATAATCAAGTTGTCCACTTCTGTAAGAAGCCAGTTCTGTTGCACCGCTATTTACAAGGGACATCGTGATTTTGTTCAGCTTGATTTGGTCTTTACCCCAATAGTTTTCACTCTTGGTCACTTCGATCTTTTGACCGCTGTCCCAAGTTGTTAATGTGTAAGGTCCGTTAGTGATCATCTTGTCTTTCTGCACCGCCCACTTATCATTGCCCTTAACAGAAGGGTTTACAGGGTAGAAGGTGTAGAAAGAAGTCAAGCCCAGGAAGTAAGGAGTTGGGTGTTCCAGCTCTACTTGCAATGTATGGTCATCAACTGCTTTGACACCTACATCTTTGAAGTCTGTAATTTTAGTGCCTTTAAAAGATTTAGAAGTGCTCAGGTTGTAACCCTCAGCATTTTTAATATAATACAATTGGTAAGCATATGGAGGTGCTGGAGCCGTTGAAGGATCCAATACCCGTTGCCAAGCAAATACGAAGTCACTTGCTTTGACCGGGTCGCCATTACTCCATTTTGCAGTATCACGAAGCTTGAACGTATAGGTTTTGCCGTCATCGGAAATTTTCCAGGATTCAGCTACGCCAGGAATTTCTTTGCCATCAGGGCCCATGCGTACAAGACCTTCATACAATGTTTTCAGAACCGTGTTAGTTTGACTGTCCTGAGCTTGTGCCGGGTCGAATGTTGGCGGCTCGGAGAGCAAATTAATGCGCAAAATCTGTTTGTCTGCCGAAGCCGGTGTAGTTGAGGTATTTTCTTGCGCGCCCTTGCCATTGTTTTCGTTCTTGCTGCTGGAGCCACAACCTGCTAACAGTGCGCCAACTGCAAGAATGAGTGTCAAAAGGACTAAAAAGCTTTTCCTTTTCATCTAGCGTTTTCCCCCTAGTTCTAAAGTGGTATATGTTTATAGATTATACAACCAGCGGTCAAAAAAATCTACATCACATTTCTTTAAATTGAGCTTTTTTTTCAAAAAAACATGATTAATTCATATTTTTTCAGGTTTTCATGTCATGTTATATCACATGTTATTGAATATATTTTTAAATATGCCAACAATAGTTAATAAAATATACGCCAATGTCATTGCTATAAAAGTCAATCTCCAGACTGCTCTACATAATCTTTTGCCATCGACCTTACCTTTTATTCGATTTTGGGCTCCTCCAATTAAACCCAGCGCCAGAAGAAGCAACAATAATATCAAATAAAAACCGAATCGTGATGCAAAAATGACGTTAAAGAGCGCCGCGACGGATAGTATCAGAAAAGCCGTGGTAATGTCCATAGATATAAGCAGCGACTTCTTTTTTTCCATTTTAAGCAGGTAGCGGCAAACCGCAAACACGATCAGAAACGGAAAAAAGGGAAGAATACTAAATGTGATGATGGTACCTTGTATGAGACTCAACTGATCACCCCTCTTTTAGCCGCATGCCCTCAATTAATTTCCATAATACCGCATGGGTTGGTGCAGTAACCCCCGCTCGCTCTGCCATCTGCACCAGCTGTCCGTTAATGGAAGCAACCTCCGTCATGGAATGTGCAAGTACATCGGTCAGCATAGACGACTGATTCTCTGCCGTTGCCCGGCAAACCTTCATAATCTGAGCCCACCATACACTGTCCCACCGAATACCATTGGCTTCGTACACTTGAATGCCCTCTTCGTATAGCTTACGCATCATTTGTATACGACCCGGGTCGGAAAGCAACTCTCCATTGGGGATTCGCCATATTGCTGTCAGTGGATTAATCACGGCGTTAATCAGCAACTTGCGGTATATACCGTTCTCGATTTCTTTCGACAAGCAAACGTCAAATCCTGCTGCAAGCAGACGATTTAGCACACATTGTTTGAAACTCCCTGCCTGTACTTCCTCCAGTTCATCCGGACAGCCAATTTCCGTAGCCCCCATCCCGGCATGTACGACGGATGCTACTCCCATTCTCTTGGCTCCTTCGGTCGTTACCGCAGGGTATACCGTAGCTTCAGGACAGGCTTGTCTGATTCGTTCTATATGTCCGATTCCGTTCTGTAAGCAAATAATTCCGATATCATTTTCGATATTATCCGCAGGTTTAATCTGCTCCAATACTTCCTCAATCGCCCCCTGTTTGGTCATTATCAAAATCCATCGTGGCGAAACCTGTGAATTCAAGCGTTGCCAATCTGCCAACGGCGCTACCTTCAATGTGTCTCCGATCACATGAACAGCAACCTGTCCCTCTTTTTCAAGCACAGTAATCCCCTCACATGCAATGATACGTGCCTGCTCAAGCGTTCGTGTCCATAACCTTACTTTCGTGCCTGAGGCTGCCAGCCTCCCGGCAAACAACAATCCGAGCGAACCTGCTCCAATAATATCAATCACCTATGTATCGTCTCGCTTCCATCTTTTTTTCTACTATATCATATGCACTCTAGAGAAATACAAAAAACGCCAACTACGGCAAAGCGCGAGTTGACGTTTTATTTAACATGTGCTGCTGTAATTTTGCTACTCAATGCGCTCCAGATTCCCATTGGCGTCCATTTTGAATCTGGATTTTAGCTCTTCCTCATCCTCGGTGATTAAAGCCAAGCGACGAGCCCGGTCCATAATCTGAATCAGGGCTTTGTAATCATCATTTACAACACGATAGTCGGTTTGCACCTCGTTAACCTCTTTGGACAGCCGGTCATTAATAGAGCGAAGTTGATTTAATTCCTCTTCCTTGTCACGTAAATCTTTTTCCAGCATTTTAATTTGTCGATTGGTTTCCTGTACAGATCCCTTCCATTGACGCAAAAAGCGGATCACAGCGTCGATGGACAACGTATCCTCACTCGTTCCATCCGCTCTGTATACCCCTTCACCCATATCAAGCGTGGCAAAAGCCGCCACCTGAGATACACCAACTGGACTCTGCTTGCGAATATAACTGCGTTTTTGACGCTGCGCTTTAGCAATACTGATGGCTTCATCATAACGCTTGCGCACGCAACTGTTCCAGCGGAAGCCACATGCTGCGGAGGTTCTTCCTATTTTTTGCCCAACCTCTTCAAATGCGGCTAGCTGTGTTCCGCCTTCCCGGATATGACGCAATGTCACCTCCGCCAATATCAAATCATCTTCTGCACTCCATGCATCTTGTCTTATTGCAGTCATGCCTCTAGCCCTCCTAACAACATCCTGAAATAACCGTCTTCATGAACCGGTCTTACCGGTATTTGAATAGGGTATAAAAGCTGTTTATTCATTTCTATGCCTCTCGTAGAGTTCATAGAATCTATTTGATACTAAATTGTATTTCCATTTCTATAAGAACTCATACGTGGACAAATATAGTTTCGGGTTTCAAGCATCCTCTGGGTGCTGTACAATAAATCAATGGTTAAAGAATAAGAAAGGAACATATATATTACTGTTAGACTTTTTGCGGGAATACATAAAAGGGGAAAACCAATGAACAGATCCACTCTAAAAATGATAAGTTGTACTCTGCTAACGATCATTTTGATACTAACCACCATGCCTGTACGTCCTGTTCTGGCCGCTCCTTCAGAAGAGGCAAACCGGATTTTGCAAGATAGTCTGTCAATCGTCGAGATTGATCATGAAATTGAGCGGATCAGTCAGGAACAACAGATACTTTTACAACGTCAGCAGGAACTGCGGAGCAATCTCGCCACTCAGCAGGAGCAGATGATCAGGCAAAGGAAACGTGCGAGTTCTGTACTGCGTTCCTATTATATGGGCGAAAGGGACAAGCTGCTCAGTGTAGTGCTGGGAGCTAAAAATCTTAAACAGCTTCTCTCCCTGTACGATTACTACTTGTTGCTGGTTAGCCACGATCAGGATGTGCTTCAGGAATACGAGTCCAATTATCGGAATATGCGAAAAACGGAAGAACAGGTCACACGGGCCTCATCGGATTTGGGAACGGTCAAAACAAACTTGTTGGAACAACGTAAGCGCATTGTTTTGCTTCAGGAGCGTGTAAATGCCGGTGTTAACAACAGCAATGACCCGGATACGCTACGCAAGCTAATCAGCGAAATGACAGCCTATTGGGAGAATGTAGGCGTCTACGAGGTGAACAAGCATTTTAAAGCGCTGGCTCAAGCGATGCAGGATTTGCCTCAATTTATTCAACAACAGCAAGGAGCCATGATTACAAACGGCAAAGTCATTACGATAAGCATACGTGAGGAAGATTTTAACCGTTTTCTGAAATCGGAAAATGAATTATTTAATCACTTCAACTTTTCCTTCGGGCAGGATCGTATTGTTGTAGAAGGTCAACAGGGGACCATGAAATTGAGGGTAGAGGGACACTATACGGTTGAGAAAGAACCGCAAAATGCGATTTTGTTCCATGTGGACCGGCTCGTCTTTAACGGACTGGAGCTGCCAGATACGACCCGTAACAAGCTGGAAAAGGATTTTGATCTGGGCTTCTATCCGCAGCAGCTCATTTCTTATGTCAAGGCCACAGAGGTACGCACCATAGCGGGGGTACTTGAGGTTAAGCTAGAACTGAGCCTGAATTAAGCCTTTTTCACCCTTGTATAGCTATTTATAAATAATACATGGACAAAAATAAGAGACCCCGGGGATGTTCCCGAGGTCTTCTTATTTGCAACAAAATGCTGTGCAGTATATAAAAATTGATAGTGAATAGTGATAGGAGCTGCTACAGCAAATCTGCTGCCAACTGCGCCAGTTTGGAGCGCTCTCCTTTTTCCAGCATAATATGTCCGCTAATCCCTTCCTGCTTGAAGCGTTCTACTACATACGTCAGCCCGTTACTGGCGGCATCCAGGTAAGGGTGGTCAATTTGCTCCGGGTCTCCCATCAAAATAATTTTACTCCCCTCACCTACACGAGATACGATTGTTTTGATCTCATGTCGGGACAAATTCTGTGCCTCATCAACAATAATAAATTGTCCAGGTATTGAACGCCCACGAATATAAGTGAGCGCCTCCACCTGAATGCTGCCCAAGCCCATCAAAATTTTATCGATATCACCTGATTTTTTGGCATCAAACAAATATTCCAGATTGTCGTAGATCGGTTGCATCCACGGGCGAAGCTTTTCTTCTTTTTCTCCTGGTAAATAACCGATATCCTTGCCCATAGGAACGACAGGACGGGCAATGAGCAGCTTCTTGAAGCGATGTTCATCCTCTACCTTGAGCAGACCCGCCGCGAGCGCCAGCAACGTTTTGCCTGTACCTGCTTTTCCGGTAATCGTCACCAACGGGATATCATCATTAAGCAAAAGCTCCAGCGCCATCCGTTGTTGGGCATTACGCGCACTGATCCCCCACACCGATTCATTGCTTAAATACAGAGGCTCCAATCGATCTGCCTCCTGATTCACTTTCAGCAAAGCCGATTTTCCAGTTCCCATTTCATCCTTTAGAATAACGAATTCATGAGGATATAGCGTATAAGACAGCTCCAGTGGTTTGATAGGTAAAAAACGATTGGAATAAAACTCATCTATGATGGACGGATGCACCTGAATTGCCGAGTACCCGGGATATAGCTCACTCAGATCACCGGTTCTGTCGGATAAATAGTCTTCGGTCAGCAGTCCTAACACATCTGCCTTGATTCTCACCAGCACATCTTTACTGACCAGCACGACCGAACGCGGTTCAGGTAGCTCCTGCTCCTCCAACTGATAATTCAAGGCGACCGCCAAGATTCGGTTATCGTTCGAAACCTCCCCGAACATCTCCTGAACTTTCAAAAAGCTCCGGTGATTTAATTCAACCTTGAGCCTCCCACCTTGCGGAAGCGGAACACCACTGTGCAGATGCCCTACTTCCCTCAATCCGTCCAGCAATCGCGATACGTTGCGTGCATTCCGTCCAATCTCATCCGCGTTGCGTTTTTTGGAGTCGATTTCTTCCAGAACAACAGCTGGAATAACCACTTCATGTTCTTTGAAGGTAAAGATGGCTTTCGGATCATGCAGTAGCACATTCGTATCCAGCACAAAAATTTTCTTCATTTAGATCCCCTCCAAAGCGGCGTGGACAATCTCGTGTTTCATACCTATACCTATTCACCGGGTACCCAATACTTGCTGATTACCTGAAAAAAGACCCCAGAGACAGCGTTAAACAACGAAAAGTTGGTAGGTAATTAGAGCCGTTAGAGCCTGTACACCTTGGGATCAGACACAAAAGGCCCAGTGATTACTCACTGGACCTTACTTATTCCATTCATTTCATTACCAAAAAAGCAAACGATATTAGACAGCAAACGGGTATGAATGTCAAAACCATAGACTTGGCGTGCTACACATTCAGACATACCTCAACCCCCTTATGCCATATAAGAGCTTTTACTCGCTGCGAGTATAACATAAGAGGGAAGTAAGATACAAACTCAAGAATTGGAAGAAGAGACAGTATTATTGTCACTCGCCTTTTTGGATAATTCCTCTTGCAGTGCTTGTTTGGCCAGATCAAGCTGCTGCTCATCAATATAGACATAAGGACTGCGCCACGTTCCCGCTACCGGTTTGTAATTCACATTTTGCTTGGAAATATTCCAATAGGTCTGTACGAGATTTTTCATTTGCTGAGACTCAATATCCGTCATCATATTCTTATCAACGGATTTAATAATTGCACTAAATTTGCTTAGAGCACTAAAGGACTGCATTTGGTCAATCAAGGAATGAAGCACCTGATTTTGTCGACGGTTGCGATCAAAATCATCAGATTCAGCTGTTCTCGGGCGACAGTTTGATTTACGGTAACGAACAAAATCAAGGGCCTGATCACCGTCCAAATGTTGTGCTCCTGCCTTCAAGTTAATGTTAGTACCATCTGCACTGTCACGGTAACACATATTTTTGTCGACCGTAACATCTACGCCACCCAAATTATCTACAACATCTCTGAAGCCCTGGAAGTTAATAACCGTCACATAATCGATGTCAATATTCAAATATTTGCCGACCATCTTCTTCATTTGCTCTTCAGCGACTTCACCAGACTCTTTCTCTCTGGCCTTGAACACCGGATAGTACTCATTCAGCTTACGAGGTTTATATCCATCCAGTTCCAGCCGCGTATCCCTCGGCAACGACACGATTGTAGATGACTTGGTATTCGGATTCAGGGTAGCTACCATAATAACGTCCGACAAATAAGTTGGATGATCAGGGCGGTAATCCGTTCCAAGCAACAAAATGGTCAAAGGCTTGGCCTCGGCCAACTGTGTTTTTGGCACCTCTTTATTAATCCCCGTATCCAAAACATCCTCTACCTGATTGTATAGATAGTAGGCGTAACCGCCGGCCGCCAAGATACCTATAATGAGCAGAAACAGAACAAACTTCATAAACGATCTGAAAAAGCTTTTTTTCTTTTTCGTTTTTTTCGGTTTGGCGGATTTTTTCCCGCTTTGTGTCCGGGGAGGCAATCCGTTAGAAAGATTACTCATGCTTCAACACCTTTTCCTGCGTTTTGAGAAATAAAACTTTCTCCAAGTTTACAATCCTAAAACAGATACAGCGGCGCATCCCGTTGCCGGGCGTCGCCGCTGTGGCCCAAACCAATCCAATCAATTACGAATTTGCTTGTGCTGTTTTACGCTGTTTTTCTGCACGCTCGCGCTCACTTTTGTTCAAAATCTTTTTGCGCAAACGAATGGCATTCGGTGTAACTTCACAATACTCATCATCATTCAAATATTCGAGCGCCTGTTCCAAAGAGAAGATACGAGGCGTTTTAAGTTTAACAGTATCGTCTTTTGTTGCAGAGCGAACATTCGTCAATTGCTTCTCTTTACAAATGTTAACAACGATGTCGTTATCACGTGTATGCTCTCCGACGACCATACCTTCATAAATCTCAGTACCCGGCTCCAGGAACAGAATACCGCGATCCTCTACACCCATCATTCCATAGAATGTAGTGCTTCCATTTTCAGTCGAAACGAGTACGCCTTGATGACGTCCACCAACTTGACCGCCAACAAATGGACCATAGCTGTCAAACGCATGGTTCATTACGCCATAACCACGAGTCAAAGTCAGGAAGTTCGTAGTGTAACCAATCAGACCACGTGCAGGGATCAGGAATTCCAAACGAACCTGTCCGGTGCCGTTGTTAATCATGTTGACCATTTCAGCTTTACGGGAGCCGAGACTTTCCATAACTGCGCCCATGCTTTCTTCAGGAATATCAATGAGGAGACGTTCGATAGGCTCCATTTTCTTGCCATCAATTTCCTTCACGATTACTTCCGGTTTGGACACTTGCAACTCATAACCTTCACGACGCATGTTTTCAATCAGGATACCCAGATGCAACTCACCACGTCCAGATACGATAAATGCGTCCGGGCTGTCGGTTTCATCAACACGCAAGCTGACATCCGTTTCAAGTTCTTTCAGAAGACGCTCGCGCAGTTTACGGGATGTGATCCACTTACCTTCGCGACCTGCGAATGGGCTGTTATTAACCAGGAAGGTCATTTGCAGCGTTGGCTCATCAATCTTCAGTACAGGTAAAGCTTCAGGATGATTTGGATCGGCAATCGTTTCGCCAATGTTAATATCCTTGATCCCTGCAATAGCCACAATGTCACCAGCGCCCGCTTGATCGGTTTCGATCCGTTTCAGACCTTGGAAACCAAACAGCTTCTCAATACGCGCTGATTTGCTGCTGCCGTCACGCTGCATAACCGTAACCGCTTGTCCTTGCTTGATAATACCACGGTTTACACGGCCAACTGCAATGCGGCCAAGATATTCGTTATAGTCCATCAGTGTTACGAGGAATTGAAGAGGCTCATCTACTTTCTCCGTTGGAGCGGGGATGTGATCCACAACGGTTTCGTACAATGCCTGCATGTTATCGTCTTGCTTTTCGGCATCCAGACTGGATGTTCCGTTCAGCGCTGAAGCATAAACAACAGGGAATTCCAACTGCTCATCATTCGCACCCAACTCGATGAACAGATCAAGTACTTCATCAATAACTTCGGCCGGACGAGCTGCCGGACGGTCAATTTTGTTAACAACAACGATTGGCGTGAGGTTTTGCTCCAACGCTTTACGCAGTACAAATTTAGTCTGCGGCATACAACCTTCGTAAGCATCAACGACGAGCAAAACACCGTCAACCATTTTCATAATCCGTTCCACTTCGCCGCCAAAGTCGGCGTGTCCCGGTGTATCCACAATGTTGATCAGGTAATCTTTGTACGTAATAGCTGTATTTTTAGCCAAAATCGTAATACCGCGTTCACGCTCCAGATCGTTGGAGTCCATGGCGCGCTCCTGAACAGCCTCGTGGTCTCTAAATGTTCCGGACTGTTGTAGAAGCTTGTCGACAAGCGTCGTTTTGCCGTGGTCGACGTGGGCAATAATAGCAATATTGCGAATGTTCTCTCTTGCATGCATGGTTTGTATCCATATCCTTTCCGTATATCAAAATAGTGTCTCTATCCTGAAAGTAATGCTTATCCAAGGCTAACAATCGTTCTTCAGGCCCGCTCCCTGCCAGCCCTCTGTATATTTCAGGCTTTGTGCAGGCAACTTCTCTTTCCGATTCGCGTGAAAACCTTAAAATAAGCGTCAGAAAACGTTCCGACGCTCTTATCATATCCATTATATTATAGTTGAAATATGTCATAAAGCAAGACATTATTGGCTGTTCCGTAATTTACCGCCATAAATTTTGCACACCTTGTCGTTTCACCATTTACGTTTGGTGCGATTGTTAACCATCAACCATATTCCCGCACCGATCAGTATAACTGCAACCACATAAATAATTCCGGTCCCTAACATGCTGATAATCAGCAGAAATATCGAAACGAGCCCCAAAATCATGCTCCCTGTATATAAGGTGCGAGGTAGCGTTATATCATTAATGGCGTATTCCCATAATCCAACCGCCACACCCAGTAGTAGCATAGGCCATAGATAGACCATCAAATGCCAGCCCCATGTATTACAGAGAAAAAATAAAAAACCGTACACCGACAAAATCCCGGCCGGCAGCAGCATAATGGGAGAAATCTTACGCATCATGTTCAACGCATGCAGTATAATACCAGGTACTAGAATCAGCAAGGGCCAGAAGTATTGTCCCAAAAAGGAGAAGACCCCCAGTTTTCCTAACAAAATAATCAGTCCTACGGCAATGATGCCCAATCCGATCATACGCTCTTTTCCGGAATTCATCGTGGTCTCCTTTATTTGCTGGATTTGTTTTTTGGTCTCTTAATAAGAATGTTTTCAAGTGTATTTTTGTAAGTATAGTGTTTTTACAAAAAACGAGTAGATTCCCCGGCATTTGCAAAAGCCCTATGTATAGTTTAGCCGATGTTTTCCAAAAAAACTACGTTCAAATGCGGCGGGCTCGCAACTGCTGATATAATCCTGCTATTACAACTACGATGACCAGTAATCCCGGTAACCATGAATGTAAAACTTCCCCAGACCCGGCTAACCATGCTCCCAGTTTGGGATCACGCAGTAGCATTTCACCTGCTGTGAAGGCCAGTATTGCAGATCCGAGTAGAACAAGTACAGGGAAACGGTGAAGCCAGACTGCAATAACGTTGCTTCCCCACACCACAATTGGAATGCTAATCGCAATACCGATGACAATGATCGCAATGTCCCCATTTGCAAGTGCTGCAATAGCCAATACGTTATCCAGACTCATCACAAAATCCGCTACCAGAATCACTTGTATAGCCTTCCATATGGTCGTTTCTGCTCTTACTCCCATATTATCGTTATTCTCATAAAGCAGCTTAAACGCAATCCATAACAAGAGCAGACCACCTGCTGCCTGAATGAAGGGTATGCCTAGCAAAATGACAGCTGCAAAAGTCAACACACAGCGCAGGGCAACTGCGCCGAGCGCCCCCCACCATATTGCTTGGCTCCGCTGTCTTGCAGGCAAGTTTTTGCTCGCCATGGCTATAACAACCGCATTATCACCGCTTAACACCAAATTGATCATTAATATTTTCAACAGCAAAATGATATGCTCCATGTGTACAAACACCCCCATCCTACTTGTATGCGAAATAGGACGAGGGTATGCTTGTACACCGAGGAATCTAATAATTTTATTAAACATATCCATAATTTATTAAAAATCAACACCTGATTTGTTGAGCATAATCCTTGAAATGATTAGCAAACAGCAATATAATGAATCGTATTTCCGGGAAACGGGTATTAATCATAAACAGAGCATACTGAACTTAGTAGGTTGTTTAATCAGGGAGATGAGAACGATTGACATGTCCGGATTTCAGTTTTTTTGGCTACTGCTTAATGTGATATTTATTGACCTTCTGCTTGCAGGAGATAACGCTATTGTAATTGGGCTTGCCGCCCGAAAGCTACCGCCCGAAACGCAAAAAAAAGCGATACTGTACGGTACCGGAGGTGCTCTACTCATTCGTATAGCCGCCACGATTGTCGTGCTTTGGCTGCTTCAAGTGCCGTGGCTGCTACTCGTCGGAGGAATAATGCTGATCTGGATTGCATACAAGCTGCTGGTAGATCAGGAGGATCACGCCGAAGTCAAAGCCGGCACGAGTTTATGGGGCGCTATACGCACCATCGTTATAGCTGATGCAGCCATGGGACTGGACAATGTGATCGCCGTCGCAGGCGCTGCCCAGCAGCATTTGATACTGGTGGTGCTCGGTCTGCTGATCAGCGTGCCGATTGTCGTATGGGGAAGCACTCTTTTCATCAAGCTTATTAACAAATTCCCCTGGATCATCTATTTGGGCTCGGCTGTGCTTGGCTATACCGCCTCCAATATGATTACCGAAGAACGCAAGCTGGAGCCATACTTTACCGCACACCCCGCGCTGCGTGTCCTGTTTATTGCCTCAGTGATGGTTGGTATTTTGCTCACAGGCTATCTTCAAAACCGCAGAGCCATATCCAGTCGAAAAAAAGCTGTTTTGAAATAATTCCTAAGAAAAACCTCGTATATCTTATCTCTAATCTAAAAAGAGGCAGACCCGACAATAGTCGATGGATCTGCCTTTTTGTATACCGCTAAACGTGGCATCTTAAAAGATTTTAAAACCAATCCTCTTGCACAACTTCCTCTTTACGTCCCTCTATAGCTCCATCTGCCTCAAGAACAACAGTCTCCGTTGTAGCCACGGCCTGCTCAATCAACGTATTTAAATCCCGAATAGAGGCTTCGATCTTTTGAACAACCCATAAATTAGGATTGGTCGTTGGAGATTTGGGAACAAACAACGTGCAGCAATCCTCATACGGCAGGATAGATAAATCGTATGTGCCAATTTGCTTGGCTATTTCCGTAATTTCCTGTTTATCCATCATCACAAGAGGTCGCAGCAGCGGTAACTCCGTCGAACGCCCTATCACATTCATGCTCGATAAAGTTTGGCTGGCTACCTGGCCGAGACTGTCCCCCGTCACTAGCGCCAGCGCCCCTTCACGCTCCGCCAGCATCGTTGCAATACGCAGCATAGACCGTCTCATCAGTGTGATGATCAAATTATCCTGTCCGGTACGTGTAAAAGCCGTCTGCACCTCAGTAAAGGGTACAAGATGAATCTTGATGCGTCCCGCGTAACCTGCCAATACCCTCGCCAAGTCAATAACCTTTTCTTTCGCACGCTCACTCGTAAATGGATAGCTGTAAAAATGGACGCATTCGATTTCCAATCCTCTGCGCATGGAGGACCATCCCGCTACCGGACTGTCGATTCCGCCCGAGAGTAGCAGCATAGCTTTGCCGTTTGTACCTAACGGATAGCCTCCTAC
The DNA here is from genome assembly GCF_014858585.1 of Paenibacillus sp. 23TSA30-6. Taxonomy (NCBI): domain Bacteria; kingdom Bacillati; phylum Bacillota; class Bacilli; order Caryophanales; family Paenibacillaceae; genus Paenibacillus; species Paenibacillus sp. 23TSA30-6. The sequence goes on from NZ_SLTL01000012.1 coordinate 123,323, forward strand.
AGCCGTAATAATATCGCTAAATATATAAGCCGCCTGCTCTCTGACTTCCACCCGTAGCTCGATATCCGGTTGGCGGACATCGACCTTTAACACTGGAAACTCGCGCAGTACCGGCGAACCGATCAAATGATTCATCTCATGAGAGGAATGGGCAAATCCCTTCCACACCCTGCGGGCATTTACCTTGAAAGTCGTTCCTTCCGTTGGGTTCAACTCACGCATCAAGGCTACAGAGGTCTCAATAATCGTGTCAAGCTCAACAGGAGCCATTTTAACAGGACTGATGGTGGTGATACCAAAGACTTTTTGTAGCACCTGAATGATCTGCTCATAAGGCTCTCCTCCGAGAACTACATAAATCCGTCCAAATTCCTTACGCAAAGAAGCGCCGGGAAACGGCTTGAGCAACAGCTTCACATGATTCAGTACCGCCTTTTCAAAACGGGCGCGGTTTTTCCCTTTTAATGTAAATTCGCCAAAGCGAAGCAACAACATATCATAATTCATTTTAACGTTTCCACCTTTCAAGGGATTCCAACTGCGCCACAGCCTGGCGGAGCGCGAGAATAAGCTCGTCAATATCCTGTTCCGTATGTTCATCCCCGAAGCTGATCCGAATGCCGCCAGACGCTTCCGCATCATTTCGACCCATCGCCAGCAAAATCCGGCTAGGCTCGGCTAATTTGGAGGAACAAGCCGATTGGGTCGATACCGCAAAGCCCAATTGCTCCAGCGTATGCAGCAGCACCTCTGCCTTCATACCCGGATACGAAAAATGGACAATGTGCGGTGCTTCCTCCCCGCTATTCAGTCGCAATTGGGGGATCGTCTTCACTTCCGCGGCTACCCGATCTCTCCAAACAGTCATACGCTGCGCCGCCTCTGCTTGCCATTCGCCCGCCAGCCGCACTGCCTTGGACATGCCGACAAGCAGCGGAACATTTTCCGTACCGGCACGAAATCCCTGCTCCTGAGAGCCTCCGCTAAGCAGTGGGAAAAGCTCCACACCTTCCCGAACCACAAGCAGTCCGGCTCCTTTGGGACCGCGCAGCTTATGTGCGGACAGGCTGTACAAATCAGCCTTCCAGCCCCGGATATCTACCGGAAGCTTTCCATAGCCCTGCACACCATCAACATGAAACAGTACACGCGGGAACTGTTCCTTCAGCGCGGCTCCGATATCATGTAGCGGCTGCACCCTTCCCGTCTCATTATTGACATGCATAATGCTGACTAAAATCGTGTCTTTGCGGATAGCTGCACAAACCTGCTCTGCACTGACATGCCCTTCCGCATCAACGGGCAGAAATGTGACCTCAAATCCCACTTTTGCCAACTGTTTGCAAGCCTCATACACAGACGGATGCTCCGTGGATACTGTAACGATATGCTTGCCTCTGGCCTGATACTGCAAGGCCACTCCCTTAATAGCGAGATTATTGCTTTCCGTTGCCCCGGATGTGAACACAATCTCCGCCGGATGTACGTCCAAAGCTGTAGCACAAACCTCCCGGGAACGTTTAAGCAGCTTATCCGCATCTTCCCCGTACCGATGCATTGAGGACGGGTTGCCATAGTGGCGTCTCATCACCTCTGCAATCGTCGTAATCACCTCTTCAAAAGGCGGAGTTGTCGCTGCATAATCAAAATATTTCATGGAACTCCCCTTTCTGCCCTGCAACCTCTACAACAAAAAAAGACCAAAACAGGGAAAGGTCACTGCATTACACAGTGACACCCTTTCCCCATATTGATCCTGCCTGCGGACCTGTCTGATTAAAATTTTGTTTTTCTTTATAAGCTACAGGGCTTAAATCGTATATTTTTCACGTGCGTTCTGAATTTTGGTAATATACTTTTGCGTTTCTACTGGAAGCTTGTCCAGGACAGCCATCAACTGCTCGTCACTATTCACGCCCAGTCGCTGTACCCGTCCGGGACCCGCATTATAAGCTGCCAAGGCCATATTTTCCTGTCCGTTAAAACGTTTGATCTGGTAAGACAAATAACGAACTCCGGCATCAATATTTTGTGCAGGGTCATACGAATCGCTAACTCCCAATCCTTGGGCCGTAGCATCCATAAGCTGCATAAGTCCTTTGGCTCCGGCTGAAGAAGTGACCAGCGGGTTAAACGAAGATTCCGTATCAATGACCGCTTTAATCAGCGACACCGGAACCCCGTATTTATTGCTGGCCTCGTTAATTAGATCATCATAAGCCGTAGGTTTGGTTGGCCCATCGGTTGCTGTGCTGGAAGAAGGATATACCGCCAATGGCGAAGCTGCCCCTCTCGATGGTCCCAATTGGAGCCAGAGCAAACCATTTTCATCCCTTGTAACATCCCCTGAATTGACACGAGCTGCAGCATCATCTGTCTCCAACTGGCCTGTCTGCTCGAGCAATCCGGAAAAAGCATCCGTTGTTCCCGTTTGTGCTGTAGCACTTATATTATTCAACAATTGCGTATCGATTATGGATTTGGACACGCGCGGATCTATTTGCATGTGGTATTCCCAACTTTCTTTAGTTGTTATATCCCAAACAGCCTATCATTACTGCTTATGATACAACGTTTTGTTATGTACTGCCATACTTTTTAACGAAAAAAAGCTCCGTATCTGTCGAAATGACAGCGGAGCTTCATGGTACTGACTTGATGCAGACAGATCGCTTTAATCATTTCTACTTGGACAGGCAAGCGATTACCCGGTTTTTCGAACCTTCATGGAATCAACGTACAAACGGAATAAAAGCAAAGTAGCTTAATGTCGCCAGCGCACCCAGCCCGATCGACCAAATACCTGTTGTTTTGTTCCCATTTACATAAGCAAAAAAACCCAACACTGCAGCAATAGGCCCCAGCACAATAGACCACATAAACAGTGCGGCAATACCTGCGGCTAAACCGATATAGCCTGAGATACGTCCACTTTTGCTTATGACATGCTGCTCATCCTTGTCCTTATGCCGAGTCACGGCTGGTGAGCCGGGAGCTACCTCAGCCGCATATTCCTCTTGATGGTTGCGACGCTTGGCAGAGCGTTCTTGAATACGACGGGGATAATCCACACGCTTGCGGCTAAAATTCTCTTCGTCTCGATGCTTATCAGTTTCATGATCTTCCATAATACACTGCACCTCCAATTACGTAATGATTCGCGGGATGGATTGTTACAGAGACTTTGGTTTAAAGGTGTGACAACAGGTTGCTGCAGAAGTTGCAGCCTGGTCACGTTCGACTGAGCTGAAGCTTTCGCCCGCATATTCTTCATCAAATTTTTTCCCGGCGTGACTGTCAATTTCTATCATGATCAAATCTGCCTTGCACAAGTTGTTTTCTCCCCAATAATGACAATTGGCTACGCTGCATTTGACTATTGGCTTGGCCTCTTGGCTCATGATCATCACCTCGAATTCATTGTCCCCCCGGTATCGTTCACCTATGCGCCACGGCATATGGCAGTTGGTGACATACGAAAAAAGCCGTTTCCGGCACCTCCTCCACACTGGCAGGAAGCAAACAGGAAACGACTTGCTTGTCTCATTTGTTTTTAATTGAAAAAATCAACGGGCTAGATACTTATGCATGTGTGCGACGAGTCTGCATCCGGCGCTGGGTCAAATAATCACTTTCATAATAAGCAAGATCATCGCGCAATTCTTCAAAATTTTTCGTAATGTCCATGATCACTTCGCGGGCGGGATTCACTGGCGTTTTACGGAAGCGTATAGCATCTTGTCCCGTATAAGCGTAGCGACCGTCCTCTGCGTAAGATTCATTTTTGGGATAAAAAAAGCTGTTCACGCAGTCATGGTAAACGTTATACAATGCCTTTTCCGCAAAATCGACGTCAAAGTTGGCACGGCGCAAAGCCACACCCAGCTTTTCATAAGATACTTCGGAAAAAACAAGGACATGGCGGAGATCTGACAAAAAGCCTTTGTAAAAGAGTACGGACTCCTCACTGCGATCCATAGCCAGCTCCGGCAGTGCATGCTCATTAAGAAATGCTTCCACCCGTTCCACGGCAGATTTCAGTTTCTCCTGCGCCGACTCACATAATTTTTGTACGTTGACTGCTGACATCAATGCAGCTCCCCCTTATTTGTTGCTTGTTCATCAATTTGGTTACCCGAAAATAGATCCTTCTAACCGAAAGAGCTGTAATTTTCAGTATTTATCCTACCACAAATAAGGATTGAAAGGTATAAAAACATGCCAACCTTCTCACGCTAACCATAAATCATAAACTCCCAAGGAGGACGGTCCCATGTCTCGGCAAAAATGGTTAAAACCCCTGATCGGAGCAGCCGCAGGGGTGCTTGTCATCACCCTGATGCTGCCTTCCCGAGATCACCGCCACACACCACAGCCCGAATATACGGCAAAAATGGTACCACAGCAGGAAAAGCAGCTCAAAAAAGGAATGTTGGCTTTGGACTTGTCCGCTACAGACACCATCACTCGCATGGACGCCAGACAGGATATTGAATACGTAATGCGTGAACTGAATGGTAAAACCAATGATCAGAAAAAGCATTTTGCTCGCAAGTTTCAGCAGTCACACAGTCATCTTCACACGCTACAGTGGATCAATACACGTGACGCGAAGAGCACAACCTACACAGGCAGAAAGACACAATCCCGTCTGCTTAATGACGCTCAAGTCAAAAACAGTCTGACAGTGGCTCGCCGTTCCGTCCTGCAAAACAAATCTTACGAATCCGCAGCCTTTCAGGTCGAGGGTCGAAAATATTTTGTTATGGCAGAACCAGCGACTGACGGAACATACGGCGTTGCCGCACTGGTCAGCCAGCAAGTGCTTCATGACGTGGAAAAGCATCAGCGCAAAAACCTGCGCTTGATCCCCTATCCGAAGGAAGGCAGCTACAAAATCGAATCGGTACATCCCGACACACTGCATGATATTACCGTCAAGACGGGTCATGACAATGAAAATGCGAGCCATTATTTTGAGAATGAAATCGTCGTTCGCTTCCGCCACAATCCTGATCAACGGCAATTGCGCGAGATCGCAGCAGATTTGAACTGTGAGCCAGGCCGAAAGCTCGGTTATACGTATGTGTTTCATTCGAATAACATGAACTTCAAAGAGCTAAAGCAATATTTCTCGCAGAAGTGGAACCCGGTATATGCAGAACCTCACTACATGTATCTGACGAATGAAAAGAAACCCGTAAAAGCGTCGGATGTCTCTATTCCGAATGACCTGCTCTTTTCCCGCTATCAGTGGAATCTGCCAGCCACCGAAACCAACCGGGGCTGGGCATTATCCAAAGGCAGCAAAAATGTCGTCGTAGCCGTCGTGGATACGGGAGTGGATATGGACCATCCTGATTTGAAGGGCCAAATCCTCCCGGGACACAACGTAGTTAGCCCGAAAGAAAAACCTTACGATGACGTTGGTCACGGAACGCATGTTGCCGGCATCATATCCGCGCTCGTGAACAACGGAGAGGGAGTTGCCGGCATGACATGGTATAACAAGGTCATGCCTGTCAAGGTACTCGATCAATCCGGGTCCGGGACCACTTATTCCGTGGCAGAGGGTATTATATGGGCTGCAGACCATGGAGCCAAGGTCATTAATTTGAGCCTCGGTAATTATGCGCAAGCTGAATTTTTACACGATGCGATTAAATATGCCTATGACAAGGATGTTGTATTAGTCGCAGCCACGGGAAATGATAATACGGAACGGCCAGGCTATCCCGCAGCCTATCCGGAAGTATTTGCCGTATCTGCCACAGATGCGTCTATGCACCGGGCTTCTTTTTCCAACTATGGAGATTATGTTGATGTTATGGCCCCCGGCGCAAGCATAGCAAGCACGTATCCGGGGAACCAATACGCCGCCCTCTCAGGCACTTCGATGGCCAGTCCGCATGTATCAGCGCTCGCGGCCCTTGTCCGTTCCATCAACCCCGACCTGACGAACAAAGAGGTTATGGATTTAATGAGACACAGTGTGATTGATTTGGGTACACCAGGGCATGACAAATATTTTGGATATGGCCAAATCGACGTATATAAGGCGTTGAAAGCAGCTCAACGTCCGTATGTTCCTTTGCAGTTCTATCCACAGCATTTGAGTAACAAGATCAAATCCCTTTTGAAGATGCTGGAAACGTAAAAGATTCCGTTTGTAAAAGCAGCCATGTACGGTTCATGGCTGCTTTTTTTGTAATCCCTTAGCGTTTAGAGCTGCTACGTACCTGACGCTTGCCATTACTGCGAGTATGACTGAGGGTATGACAGCAAGGATCAGAAGGGTCTTTTACAGTCACTGGGAATACATGGTGTGGTACAGGTATAATGTGCGCTTGGTTGATAATTTCAATCGGATGAACTACAGGCACCACTTGTGGGAAAAATTGATGATTTACAAATTGGATCGGCGGGCACACGATCGGTTCGTTAGGGCAATGACTCATAATGTGCAACTCCTTTCGGTGAATTAGTACAGCATATTACAAAGGAGTTCCCTGTGATTGGATGATTAACCCCTATTGCAAATATCCTTACAGAATAGGCCTTCGTTCCATGATGACCGAGCGGTCAAGCAGTTCTCCCAGCAAGCGGCATAACTTGCGCAATCCTGCTTCGAGTGTGTCCTTGGCCGTGTATGAAAAGGAAATGCGAATATGATTACTTTCCATACCACCTGCATAACATACCCCTCCTGGTAAAAAGGATATGCCTTCACGATCAGCTAATCGTCCCAGCTCTGCGATATCAACAGCAGGCGGGAGTTTTATCCATATATTAAGACCACCCTCAGGTGCTTGCCAGGTGACTTCTGCAGGGGCAAAGCGCTGGAGTGTGTGCAAAGCAGTGATCAGACGGTCCTGCATTTGATCTCTTAACGAGACGAAATGGTTATCCAGCCGATGCCTGATGAAAGGTAACAATGCTTTTTGCGTCAACAAAGGGCTTCCCAGATCCGTAGTTGACTTGGCTGCCACAAGGCGGTCCAGCACACTTCCTGTAGCCACTACACAAGCGATACGACAGCCGGGAGCGACGGTTTTACTGAAGCTTTTAATATAAATCACATGTCCGGACAGATCATGCGCCTTAATGGGAAACGGTGGCTTTGTTTTGTAGTACAGATCAGAAAACGGATCATCTTCGACGATCAGACAATGATAACTTTGCGCCAGATCCAGAAGTTGCATGCGTCTGACCGTCGTTAAGGTTATTCCAGTGGGATTATGAAAGGTAGGTATCGTATAGATCAGCTTGGGAGGATGAGTGTCACAGAGGCGTGTCAGGATATCCATGCGCATGCCCTGCTCATCCATCGGAATCATGACCACCTTAGCACCACGGCTGGTAAATACATCAATCGCACCCGTATATGTAGGAGCCTCCATATAGACGATGTCACCGGGGCCAACGAACGTACGCGCCACAAGATCAATCCCCTGCTGGGCACCGCTTGTCACAAGTAGATGTTCCGCTGCAGTACGGATTCCACGTTCGCTCAGGTGAGTTGCAAATACTTCCCTCAGTTCTACATCCCCTTTGAAGGTGCCGTAAACAGCCATCGCATCGGGATCTTCGGAGGATAAACGTTGGGTATCATCAATGATTTCACGAGTGGGAAGAAGCTCTGGCTGAACTGCGGCAATATGAAAGGAATAGGGAACCTGTCGGCTATGGTTGAAGTTTCTCCACAACTGTGCACGCGGCAAGTAATCTATCAGCGACATTTGCCAAGATAAATCCAGCGCTTCCTCACGATGCGAAGATACAGAAGGCTCGGCTACATAGCATCCCTTTCCCTGTGTACACACCACAAGATGTATGGATTCCAGCTCCGCATACGCCTTGCTTACAGTTACAGGGCTAACCGAAAGCAGACTAGACAAATGGCGGACAGAGGGAAGCTTTGTACCCTGAGGCAGCAGTCCGGATTGGATACGGTCCGCCAATGTTTTGGCAATCTGTAGATATAATTTGACACTGCTATTGCGGCTGAGTTCAATATGCATCGGAATCGTCCCTTCAGGATCTGACCATCGGCCTCCATTGATGACGCAGAGCAGTTATTTTCAAAATAAGCATGATAACGTTCCTGTGATTTTATCTGTTTCCTATCCACAACACAACCGTAACCTGTCGCTTCGGAAGGCTGCGGGTTTTTGTATGGGCAAAATTGATGGAAGTACAAGTATGACATTTAAAGCTTTGTATTCAATGTATTCCCGTGAAAATGGTCATGGATGCTTCTTGTATTCCATATTTTCTCGAATTGACTTTTTATCCGGGCGTCATTATTATCTTATAGTATAAGATAAAAGCCAGAAGGTGTTGTGACCATTGGATTATAAGACATTAGCGACAGAACTATTCGAGTATATTGTCAAAAAGCACAAACCGTCATTAGAGGAGCAAGGGCACTACTCACGTGGTGAAATGGGGATTCTCATCTGTCTGAATTTCAATAAGGGTGGGGTTACTTCGGGCCACTTGAGCGAATACTTGTCCGTCAGTACAGGGCGGGTAGCAACGGCGCTGAAGAGCCTGGAGAAGAAAGGTTTGGTTGTACGCCGTACCGATGTCACCGACAAACGTAAGGTGATTGTATTCATTACGGATTCAGGCAAGCAATTTATGATTGATAAGTATAATGAAGGAATCGCATGGACCGAGAGCATTCTTCGCAAGCTGGACGAACAGGATGCCAAAGAATTTATCCGACTCATTAAGCTTATTGTCTCTAAAAGTTGAATTCCTAAGCAGGTCGCATGCAGGGTGCATCAAATTGCACCAAACACCTAAGATTTTCAGATAAAAGGAGAGCAACAGAATGCTAAAGATATTCAAATATCTCAAGAAAAATGAATGGATGCTCGTGCTTTGCAGCCTGGCTTTCATCGTTGTGCAGGTTTGGCTTGATCTGAAGCTGCCTGATTATATGGCAGAAATTACGACCAAGCTGCAAAGGGAAGGAACGCCTATGTCGGAACTGCTGATTCCCGGCAGTTACATGCTGTTGTGTGCAGTCGGCAGTATGATTGCATCTATTATTGTTGGCTATTTCGCGGCGAAGGTGGCGGCAGGGCTGGCCATGCGTCTGCGTGCGATGGTGTTTGATAAGACCTTGTCCTTTTCAATGGAAGAGATGAACAGCTTTTCGACGGCAAGCCTCATCACCCGCACCACGAACGATGTTACCCAGATTCAAACGATCGTTGCGTTGGGACTGCAGGTGATCGTCAAGGCACCGATTTTGGCCGTGTGGGCTATTGTGAAGATTGCGGACAAAAACTGGCAGTGGACCGCCTCTACAGGAGCGGCCGTGGCTGTTTTGATCCTGATGCTAAGTGTTATTGTTATTTTCGCCCTCCCCAGTTTCCAGCGAATCCAGCGTCTCACCGATAATCTGAACAGGGTAACACGTGAGCATCTGACTGGACTTCGGGTGGTGCGCGCTTATAATGCAGATCAGTATCAGGAGGAAAAGTTTGAGCAGGCCAACATTGAATTGACGAATACAAACCTGTTTGCGAACCGGTTAATGGCAATGATTGGCCCGGGTATGACCTTTATTATGTCGGGTCTGAGTGTCTCTATCTATTGGATCGGCGCTTACCTGATTAACGGGGCGGCCGTGCCGGACCGCATTGCGCTGTTCTCCAATATGGTCGTATTCTCCTCTTATGCGATGCAGGTGGTCATGGCCTTTATGATGGTTAGTATGATTTTCTTCCTGATGCCTCGCGCTTCGATTTCTGCCAAACGGATCATGGAGGTATTGAACACCCAATCCAGCATCATGAACGGGCATGAGACGGCTGGAGAAAAAGGCGTTATGGGACAGGTGGAATTTCGTAATGTCAGCTTCAAATATCCGGACGCCGAGGAGCCCGTGCTCCGCGATATTAGCTTTACGGCGAAACGGGGTGAGACAGTTGCCTTCATCGGCGCGACTGGCAGCGGTAAAACTAGCGTAATCAATCTGATTCCCCGTTTCTATGATGTGACCGAGGGAGAAGTGCTCGTGAATGGTGTCAATGTCAAAAACTATAACCAGCATGCACTTCATAACAAAATCGGGTATGTCCCTCAGAAAGCCGTGCTTTTCAGCGGTACAGTGGCATCCAACGTTTCGTACGGCGATAACGGAAGAGCAGAGGCTTCGGAGAAACTCATCCAGGCAGCCGTAGGGATTGCCCAAGGCACGGAATTTGTCGAAAAAATGGACGGTCAGTATCAGGGACGGATTTCACAAGGTGGAACGAACGTATCAGGCGGTCAAAAGCAGCGTCTGTCCATTGCGCGTGCCATCTACCGTCAGCCGGAGATTTATATCTTTGATGATTCCTTTTCAGCACTGGACTATAAAACAGACCGAATTCTGCGCTCGGCTCTCAAAAAAGAAACCGACCATGCTACGACACTCATTGTTGCTCAGCGCATAGGCACCATTAAGGACGCTGACCAAATTATCGTACTGGAACAGGGTGAGATTGTAGGGAGCGGCACACATGATGAGCTGATGGCGAACTGCAGCACCTATCAGGAGATCGCTTATTCGCAGCTTTCAAAGGAGGAACTCGTACATGGATAAGAATGAACACACCGAAGGCAACCAGAGCATGAAAATGAAACAACGAGGTCCCCTGCGTGGAGATCCTGCGGGCAACATGGATGCTGATAAAAAAGCGAATCATTTTAAAAAGACCCTCAAACAGCTCTTATCCTATAGCAAGTCCTATATACCTATGGTTATGCTCTCTATGGTGCTTGCTCTGGCAGGTTCCATCTTCAACGTAATTGGCCCGGATAAGCTCAGCGATATTGCCAATCTGATCCAGAAAGGAATCGTAACAGGGATTGATGTGGGTGCTGTCCAGAAGATTGTTCTTGTATTGGCGCTTTTGTATGGTCTTGGTCTTATCTTTAACTATTTCCAAGGCTTCATTACGGCAACCGTGTCACAGCGTCTTACAAAGAAGATGCGGACAGAGCTCTCCCGAAAAATCAATCATATGCCTTTGAAGTATTTTGACGCTACGAGCTACGGTAATGTGCTCAGCCGTGTGACCAACGATGTCGATACCATCGGGCAAACGTTAAACAACAGTCTCGGTACGCTTGTCAGCGCGCTGGCAACCTTCGTGGGCGCCTTGATTATGATGCTGTATACGAACTGGATCATGACCGTTACCGGGATTGTAGCTACGCTGATCGGTTTTTCCCTGATGACCGTGATTATGAAGCATTCACAGAAATATTTTGTAGCACAGCAAGCGGAACTTGGCCAGATCAACGGTCATATCGAAGAAACCTATGCCGGTCATAACGTAGTCAAGGTATATAACGGAGAAAAAGCAGCCAAGGAAGTGTTCCATGGCATTAACAGCCGCTTATATACAAATGCATGGAAATCCCAGTTCATGTCTGGCCTAATGATGCCAGTCATGATGTTCATTGGGAATTTCGGTTATGTTGCGGTCTGTGTCGTGGGCGCTTTGCTGGTGAACCAACATGCTATAACGATCGGAACCATTGTGGCCTTCATGGTGTATATTCGTCTGTTTACACAGCCCTTGTCACAGCTGGCACAGGCCGCAACCAATCTGCAATCGGCGGCTGCCGCGAGTGAACGTGTATTCGAATTTCTGGGTGAAGAAGAATTGGCAGATGAGAGCGACAAGACCAAGAAGCTGGACAACGCCAAAGGGGATGTCGAATTCAAACATGTCCGTTTCGGTTATAACGAAGACCGTATGATTATCAAGGACTTCTCCATGAAAGCTGAAGCCGGTCAGAAAATTGCCATTGTCGGTCCGACAGGCGCCGGTAAGACCACGCTCGTGAATTTGCTCATGCGGTTCTATGAGCTGAACGGTGGGGAAATCTATATTGACGGAACCCCGATCAGCCAATTAACACGTGAGAATATTCATCGATTATTCTGTATGGTGCTGCAGGATACCTGGCTGTTTGAAGGAACGATCCGTGAGAATATTGCCTTTTCCAAAGAACATGTTACCGATAAACAGGTGGAAGCCGCATGTAGAGCGGTGGGGCTGCACAGCTTCCTTAAAACACTGCCGCAGGGCTATGATACGATGCTGGACGACAAAGCCAATCTCTCTGCCGGTCAAAAGCAATTGATTACCATTGCAAGAGCCATGATTGAAGATGCACCCATGCTCATTCTGGATGAGGCCACAAGCTCGGTCGATACGCGTACGGAATTGCTAATTCAACAAGCGATGGACCAGCTGACTGTAGGGAAAACCTCCTTTGTGATTGCCCACCGCCTCTCGACGATCAAGAACGCCGATCTGATTCTGGTCATGAAGGACGGTGACATTATCGAAACGGGTAACCATGAGGAATTGCTGGCTAAAGGCGGCTTCTATGCCGATCTATACAACAGTCAGTTTGAACATGCATCCTAAAAAAATAACCAGTCCCTATTTGAAAAAACATGATAGTAGTCACTAATAGCATATCAGGGTAAAAGAGAGACGTGTCTGGATGATCGCTGCGAAGGGCGATCCAGACACGTTTTTGGTGTGCTCAAAAGCTGTCCGATGTTTGGCGGATCAGCTTGTTTATTATGTTTTTTCATAGCTGCTAGAATTTCCAAAGCCATATTATCGTCTATGCGATAAAGTGTTAGGTTTTGTAAGAAAGCTCCATGTAGAATTGTGGGTAACTTTGCTTTGCTGATTTTTATGCACATGTGAATAACTGGATCATTACCAGTGTAACCTTCTAGCGAGAAACCAATTTCAATCTTGCGCTGAATAATAGCAAGATTTACGTGATAGTGATTTGTATGGTCGAATTTTTTCTTGGGATCAGGATTTTTCGGCTTTCCATTAGACCAATCAACTGTTATATTCGGACGTTTACTGTTATACTTCATTATTGTTATAATACAATAAATTTCATAGTACAGTATAGAACACAGGAGATGATTGGATTGGAATACAAATTTTCGGGTATGGCTCGTACTCAGGGCTCGTCCATCGTTAGGGACATTTTGAAGCTGACACAGGGAACAGAAGTGTTATCCCTGGCAGGTGGTCTTCCGGCCGATGCCTTTTTTCCCATCGAAGCCGTTGCTAAAGCCTATGAGCGGGTATTCCGTCTCGGCGGTACTACTGCGCTTCAATACGGTCTAACCGATGGATATATTCCTCTACGGGAACGCCTTACAACCATAATGGCATCCCAAGGCATCTCCGTCACCAGAGATAACATCATCATGACGACGGGCTCACAGCAGACTATCGATCTGGTTTCGCGTGTGCTGCTTGATCCGCAGAATACTGTATTGGTGGAGTCCCCTACTTATTTGGCAGCTCTTCAGGTGTTTAAGTCCTATGGCGCCAACATTGTAAGTGTAAACACAGACTCCAACGGTATGCAATTAGATGATCTTGAAGCCAAGCTCAAGGAATATCAGCCTAAATTCGTGTATGTCATCCCAACTTTCTCCAACCCGGCGGGGAGTGTATGGAGCATGGACCGCAGAGTAGGCGTTGTTGAGCTTTGCCGTAAATACGGAACTTTGATTTTTGAGGATGATCCTTACGGACGTCTCAAATTTGACGAAAACCTTAACTTCCCTACCCTTTTATCCATTGACCAGCAGCAAGGTGGAGACAGTCATGTCATGTACACCTCTACGTTCTCCAAAACCGTTGCTCCTGGTGTTCGTTCTGGATGGCTGGTTGCTGATCAAGCGATTGTCAATAAAGTCTCGAAGGCCAAACAATCTGCTGATCTGCACTCCAGCAGTATCGATCAACGTGCTTTAAATGAGCTCTTGGACTTTTTTGATTTGGATGGACATATTCGGACCGTATCCAGCGAATATCACTCTCGTATGCTACGCCTCACAACACTGATGAAAGAACGTCAATGGGAAGGAATTACGTGGAATGATGCACTTGGCGGCATGTTTATGTGGCTCACTTTACCCGAAGGCTTCCGTTCCGATCGCTTGCTGGAACTGGCCATTCAGGAAGGCGTCGCATTTGTGCCTGGACAAGTATTTTATGCTGATCTGAGCGGCAGTAACCATATGCGGGTTAACTTCACACATACCGATCCTTCACTGCTTCCTGAAGCGGTTAACCGTTTGGATCGGGCATTGAAGATGTATACAGAGGAAAGATTGGAAAAAAGCGTGCGCTGATGAAGGTTTTCAGGCACCCACGCGAGAACACTTCGCGAATCATTTGGTCTTACGATCGCTGCGCTTCTCCGGATTCAAATGCTCCGCTACGCTGACTACGTGCCTCATCCCCGGACGTTTTTACGATAGAGGGAATGAGTAGATAAAAAAACAGAATGAAATAGACCTAAATATACACGTACGCTGCGTAAAATACGGTATACAAAAAAGGTTCAAGCCTGATTCCCAAAGGAATATTGCTTGAACCTTTTTTTGTAATTCATTAAATACATTTGGATTCCATGTTTTCATGCAAACAGTCATTTAAAAGGTTAACATCATACATTTTAAGGTGTTGCAGTGTGGAAAGTTTTCCGTAAGCCGGGTTCTGTGCTATTCGTGGTTCAGACGGGAACTACCCTCCCACTATAAGCGACAATCATCTATCTAGGCCGAATATTGCTATCCGGCTCCAGCGACCAACCTAGACACGCCTCGGGCTAAGGCCGCTTCGCGAAGAAGCTGTGTCCCATTAGGTCTTGCTCCAGATGGGGTTTACCAGGAACGAAGTCACCAGCGTTCCTCGGGGTCTCTTACACCTCGGTTCCATCCTTGCCTGTGCCGCAAGCGGCCATCGGCGGTCCATTTCTGTGGCACTATCCTTCAACTCGCGCTGACTGGACGTTATCCAGCATCCTGCCCTATGGAGCCCGGACTTTCCTCTCGCGGTTCACACCGCCAGCGATTGTCTGTTAAACTTTCCGAACAACATTACATAGTATACAGGGAACGCACGCTCGACACAACCCTAAAAATATTGTAAATTTGAGAGCTTCCTTTATTTGTTCAAATAAAACGGGTGTACCTTCTTTTGTAACGTATCATCTGCCACAAAATAAGTAGAACGACCCACGTATAACGGAATATCAAGCTTACTAAAATCCGCATATGTTTCCTTCCGCAACGAGATGCATACATGCCCGGTGATGATCCGATATATGTATGCCAGCCAGAGGACATTATATTCTGTACACCGTCATGGCGGGAAGTAACAACAGCCACATCCCCGGATAGGCATGGATCGCAGGATCAGCAATTAAAGTTCGCATACAACCTCTCCTCTATGAGCTAAAAGTTATAAAACACTTTCATCTTCTCATAGAAGTTAAGCTTTTACAAAAATTGAAAAGGCTCGGTATTGACCTCAGATACATGTACTTCCGTAGAGTATCGGCCTTCTTCCAGCCGTTTGCGCATCCATTCTGCGGTTTTAGGCTTCATAATTTTCTCTGCGTTATGACCAGGGTCAACGATGGCAATGCCAGCCATAAGGGCATCCTGAGCCGTGTGATAGTCGATATCACCCGTTACTAATACGTCAGCCCCTTTAAAAATCGACTTGTTCACATAGCGGCTGCCAGAGCCTCCGAGTACAGCTGCTTTTTTGATTGTACGGTCCAGGTCGCCCACTACACGTACATGCTCAACGTTGAAGCCTTCTTTCACATCATTGACAAACTCGCGTAACGTGCGGGCTTCCTTGAGCTTTCCCACCCGTCCCAGGCCAAATGTGCGGCCCTGCAAATCCATATGGTACAGGTCATAGGCTACCTCTTCATAAGGATGAGCTTTAAGCATCGCCTGAACGACTTTGTTGCGCACACCCTGTGGCACAACCGTCTCTATGCGTACCTCTTCGCTGCGTTCCATTTTACCCGGCTCACCCAAAAACGGCTGTGTGCCTTCACCCGGCACGAAAGTTCCGTAGCCATCAATGTTAAAGCTGCAATGGCTGTAATTGCCGATATGTCCGGCTCCCGCACCCAGTACGGCATCCAACACCCGTTGATGATGTGTTTTCGGTACGAAAACGACGAGCTTGAACAATTGCTCCGTGTGGACATCCTCCAGCGTACCTTCACTTTCAATACCCAAGGCTTCCGCCATCCAGTCATTCATACCGTCCTCTGCCGTATCCAGATTCGTGTGACTGATGTAGACGGCAATATCGTTCTTGATCAGCTTTTCATACAATCTGCCTGCGGGCTGATCCGTACTCAATGCTTTGAGTGGACGGAATATGATAGCATGGTGGGCAATAATCAGGTCGGCCTTTACACGGAGCGCCTCTTCCACAACCTCATCATTGACATCCAGAGCTACCAGTATGTTTTTGATCTCTTTTTGCAGACTGCCAAGCTGAAGCCCGATTCTGTCGTCCGGAACTGCCAAATATTTTGGAGCCAACTGTTCCATATAGCTAATTACCGTTTGTCCTTTGGCAAACATGTAAGTACCTCCTGTAGCTGTTCAATTTGCTTACGTAATTGCTCCTGCTTTTGCTGCGCCGATTCCTGCTCTGACCGCGCCAACTGTGCAAGCACGTTCTGGAGCTTATGAATTTCCAGCTTCCATTTACGGAAAAATACTTCATTAGGTTCTCTTACCAGTAACGGTCCAAGCTGTTCCAGCCACTCCTGCGTCAATACTAGCGAGCTGCCGGAAAGAGCTAACGGTCGGTATAGCTCGTCCTGCTTCACAGGGCTATCCGACAGGGGTACAGCCGTCAAAACTTCATATATTTTTCCGTCTTCTTCCATAATATGCTCGCCTGTCAATACCCATTGATGCTCGATCAGCCATCGGCGCAAAATATCCTCGCCTACGTTTGGTTGTAAAACAAGCCGCTTCACTGAATCCAACTTGTCTTTCCCCTGCTCCAAAATGGAAGCAATTAAGGCACCGCCCATGCCTGCTATCGTAATAACATCAACCTCACCGGCTGTAATTACGGCCAAGCCGTCGCCTTTTCTAACGGTTATGCGATCAGTCAGGCCCGCTTCAGCGACCTGCTTTTGAGCCGCACGCAACGGCCCATCATTGACTTCGCCTGCCACAGCCTGGGTTACCAGACCGCTACGTACCGCGGCCACAGGGAGCAGCCCGTGGTCAGAGCCAATATCCGCTAATCTACTCCCGGTAGGGATTTGTTCCATAATATATTGTAATCGTTGAGAAAGCTTCATGACGTCACCCACGTAATCCATTTTTTTCGAGTCCAAAATAAAATTCCTACAACAATAGCCAACTTCAATAAGCCGTACAATACAACATCACCCGATGCTTGATGACGCAGCACGATCATGTCTGCTTCAGGCATGAAAACCAATGTCATTCCGATAGCAAAATAGACCGAAGCCAGACGTGAAAAGCGGCGATGTACCCACCAGCTTAACCATACCAGCAATGCTGCATGCAAAACCCAAAATCCCTCCAGCATCACGTGAGAGGCCGCAGGCCAGTAACGCCCTATAAGAACTGCATATACCAAAAGCAGTGCAATAAAGCCACAGTAGTGAAGCAAGATGATACGCAAGGTTAAGCCCACAAGGCACCATACCAGCCCGCACAGACCGACCAGAATCAGAAACCAAAACTTGGGTTCACCCTGATGAAGCTGAATAATCCATACCCCTGAACCCAGCATAATCACACTGCCCAAGATACTCAGCATAGCGCTCATGCTCTTTTCTGAAGAACGCCAAACTGCAGCTACTCCATAGCAGATCCCGGTTACTGCACATGCCGAGAATATTTGCATTGCCAACGGAAAAGCGGTAAAATAAAAACCGATCAAACAAATGCAGGAAATAATGACAAAACCAAGAAGCCAGGCGATTCCATGCCCGTTTCTAAGATATGTAAGCAGCCCGGTGCTACTGTGGCTTTGGCTCTGTGACGGATTTTCGTCCTCTCGATAGAGATTAGACAAAAAATCACAATATTGCTCAGGGAGCAGCCGACTTCGCCGCCAATGCTCAATTTCATGTAACAGTATTGCCCGTTTTTTCTCTTGGTCCAAGCTTTTCCCCTCCACCAAGGCTGCCATGGGATAAAAAAAGACCCTCTGCGCGCTCCAAGCCGCAGAAGGTCCGCAATGTTACGCTTCTATTCGAGGAAATCCTTCAGTCGCTTACTGCGGCTTGGATGGCGCAGCTTGCGCAGCGCTTTAGCCTCAATCTGACGAATACGTTCGCGTGTAACACCGAATACTTTACCCACTTCCTCAAGGGTTCTGGTTCTACCGTCGTCCAAACCAAAACGGAGACGCAATACGTTCTCTTCCCGTTCGGTCAACGTATCCAGTACATCCTCAAGCTGTTCCTTCAGAAGTTCATAGGCAGCCGCATCCGCAGGCGCCAGCGCTTCCTGATCCTCAATGAAATCCCCCAAATGTGAATCATCTTCTTCACCAATTGGCGTTTCCAATGAAACCGGTTCTTGGGCAATTTTCATAATTTCCCGAACTTTCTCCACACTCAGCTCCATCTCTGCAGCTACTTCTTCCGGCGTAGGTTCACGCCCCAGCTCTTGCAACAGTTGACGCGATACGCGAATCAACTTGTTGATCGTTTCCACCATATGCACGGGAATACGAATCGTTCTCGCCTGATCGGCTATGGCACGCGTAATGGCCTGACGAATCCACCAGGTCGCATACGTACTGAATTTAAATCCTTTTTCGTAATCAAATTTTTCTACTGCCTTAATCAGACCCATGTTACCTTCCTGAATCAGATCCAGGAAAAGCATTCCACGGCCAACATAACGCTTGGCAATACTTACAACCAGACGCAAATTCGCCTCTGCGAGTCGACGTTTGGCTTCTTCATCACCGTTGTTGATCCGTTTCGCCAGCCCCACCTCATCATCGGCGGAAAGAAGCGGTACACGGCCGATTTCTTTCAGGTACATCCGGACCGGATCATTGATTTTAATACCGGGAGGCAGGCTCAGATCGTCATCGTAGTTAAAGTCATCCCCGTCGTTGTTTTCCGGGTCGTCGTTTGGACGCAATCTGGTAACTTCTTCGTCGTTGTCATTTACTACCTCAATCCCCAAGTCACCCAGTTGCTCATAAAACTCATCCATTTGCTCGGGGTCCTGATCAAACGACGATAGTTTTTCCATGATATCTTTGTAGTTCAGAGAGGAACTTTTTTTACCCAACTCAATCAATTGATCTTTAACCTGATCCAGTGTCAGTTCCGTCTCCAGTTCAGTATGCTGATCATTCGCCATCTTTCGACTCCCTCCTCCCTAGAAACATCCGACCTCTGTGTGTTCATTGTCTCTCTAGGGCTATAATCTCAATTACAATTTGTGCTGCGCGCAAAGCATCACCAGAACGCTCCGCGGCTCTCATTTCTTCTCTCTTCAAATCCAGTTGCTTCTGCAATGGAAATTTGCACACCTGCTGAATACAATCGTCCAATACGTGTGGCGATACATCTGGAGCATCCATCATCATAATCGAGCTTACGGTTTTCTCCAGACGGTCATCTTGAAGAGAAGAAATAAATCGGCTCGTATCCGGTAATTTACCTTGTGCATAATAGGCGTATAGATAAGCAGCAATTGCTGCATGATCCTCAATATTAAAGGCATCCCCCAGATGCTTCTCCACATATTGTGCAGTTTCTGCATCCTGCATCATCCAGTGGAGTAATCTACGTTCCGCCACATGATAAGCTGGCATGACATTTGGTTTTGCAATCTGCCCGTTTTTATGCCTACCATTATTCCACCGATTTTCGTTATTATCCCCAAAGTCCTGTTTTTTTTGCAGGGACTGTCGGAGTAAATTGCATTCTTGCTTTAAGGTTTCAAAATCCACCTTGACTTCAGCTGATACTTCGCGCAAATACACTTCCCGCTCGGTCGGGGATGACAGAGGTGCAATGACATTTAATGCTTCGCGGGAATAAGCGATTCTTCCTTCTTCCTCTTGCAGTATATGGTTTTTTTTCAGATATATAAGCTTAAATTTCACCGTTGAAACGGCACTTTCGATAATTTGGCGCTGAAACCTTTCCCCGCCGTATTGCCGGATAAAATCATCCGGGTCCATACCGTCGCTGACCAGCGCTACCTTAACGTGAAGTCCCGCATTTTCCAGCAACGGAAAATTTTTGAGCGCAGCAGCTTGTCCTGCCCGGTCACCATCATAGCAAATAATGACCTCGTCGCACAGTCCCTTTAGCATTGTGGCATGATGCTCCGTCAAAGCTGTGCCCATAGCGGCCACCCCGTTCTGCACACCTGCTTCCCAAGCCGAGATGACATCACCGTATCCTTCAAAAAGAACACTCTGGCGAAGCTTGCGAATCGAATTCTTGGCATGGTGGAGATTGTACAGGGTCCGACTCTTGTTGAACAGCTTGGTTTCGGGTGAATTCAAATACTTGGGCTGTCCTTCACCCAGTATACGGCCCGCAAAGGCAATTACTTTGCCATTTCGATTCCAAATGGGAAACATAATGCGATCCCTGAACCGATCCACATACCCATCCCCCTCATGTCTGGGAGAAATAAGCCCGCCCTTTTCCATCTCAACAGGATCGAAAGAACGCTTCTCCAGAAACTGGACGATGGTATCCCATCGGTTAGGGGCATAGCCAATTTGAAATTGATCAATGATCTTGTCAGTAAATCCCCGTGACCGCAAATACTCCATAGCCGGTTTGCCATGCTCCGTATTTTTAAGGAGAAAATGGTACATCTTAGATGTTAGCTCGTACGCTTGCAACAACCTGTCCAACTCAGGATGCTGATGCGTTGACTCACGTCCCTGCCATTCGCCGAGAGGGATATGACTTTCTTCCGCCATTGTTCTGACAGCTTCGGGAAAGGATAGTCCTTCGATTTCCATCATAAATTTGATGGCATTGCCTCCCGCGCCGCAGCCGTAGCAGTAAAAAATCTGACGATCCGGTGTCACGGTGAATGAAGGGGTTTTTTCAGAATGAAAAGGACAGAGCCCTTTCATATACTTCCCCTGCTTGGTCAAATGCACGTACTTGCTTACCGTATCTACGATATCATGATGCTGTAAAACCGACTCAATGATATCGTCCGGTATGTTGCCTTGTCCAGCACTCATGTTAACCACCTTCATCTCTTTAGCACGTAAATATAATTCGATACCGTTATTCATTCTCCTGCAAGCAGAGTAAAAGTTTTGTCAGTTTATGTTGAAAAACTTCACGATCCTCTGATGTAAACGGTTTAGGACCTTTTCCATAACGTCCTTTTTTCCTTTCCTTGGCAGAAGTGTGACGGCGGTCGAGCATAAAATCAATCGAATCGTTTCGATACATCGCTCCGCGAAATGACATAACCTCACAGCCTTTAGCCAAAGCAAGTGCCGCAAGACCGTAATCGTTGGTGGTTACAATGTCTCCCCGACGGATATGATTAGCAATATAGAGATCAGCGCTTTGGTCGCTACGGTCCACTTTTACGATGGTCACGCCTCCGCTGCCCTGGATAAGATGATCATACGAAGATACCATAATAACCTGAACTTGAAAACGGGAAGCTGTATCCGCAATTTCGCTTTTGACAGGACAAGCGTCTCCGTCGACAACGATCCGCACATCCGATAAACCCCCGGATATTCCCACAAGCATCCCCCATCTCCATCCGGATTCGAGTAAAATACGGAACGGCTGCAAGATCGCTCTTACACCGTTCCGTATATTTATACCCATTTTTTCAAGTTGTTCATACTATTACAGCTACGATTAGCCCACGAGTTTGGAAAAATCAGCAAAATGCTTCAGCTCTGTATCAATGGCGGCCAGCAATGCCAGACGATTATTACGAATCGCATCATCCTCAGCCATAACCATTACGGAATCAAAGAACGCTGTGATCGCAGGAGTAATGGACGAGGCAAGTTCTAAAGCTCGCGTGGCATCGCCTTCCTGCAATGCTGTAAGATAAGATTCATAAACGCCGTACCATGCTTCATAGAGCGCTTTTTCACCCTGTTCCGTAAATTCATCCGTATTAACTGATGCATGAACAGCTTTTGCAGCTAAATTGCCTACGCGGTTAAACGACTCTACCGTTGCTTTAAAGGCATCTCCCGTTTGTACCGCATTCATCAGAGCAGCTCCGCGATTAACGACAGAAGCAACATCATCAAATCCGGCGGTAAGCACAGCGTCTACGACGTCATAACGAAGCGTCTCGGACAACAGCTTTTTTACCCGCAAACCGAAGAATTCATGTAACTCTTTACGAATTTCATCGGCAGAACGTTTCATATTTCCAAGGTTGTCGTGTACGTCAAGCGCAATATTGAACACATCAGACAAAGTTGCTGAAAGATTACGGTCCAATAAAATTTGCACAATACCTGCGGCCTGGCGACGAAGCGCATAAGGGTCCTGTGAGCCTGTCGGAATAATACCGATGGAGAAGCAACCGGTAATCGTGTCAATTTTATCAGCGATGCTGACAATAGCCCCTGCGTTCGTGGAAGGAACCGTTTCTCCGGCAAAACGCGGTTGATAATGTTCAAACACCGCTCTCGCCACTTCTTCCTTCTCTCCAGCCTTACGAGCATAGTCCTCACCCATAACACCTTGCAGTTCCGGGAATTCATATACCATTTGCGTTACCAGATCAAACTTACAAATATCTGCTGCCCGGCTAACCGACTCCTGTGTATCGGGGGAAACCCGCAGCTTCTCAGCTAAAGCATCGGCAATGCGGCGAATCCGCCGTACCTTGTCTCCAACCGTACCCAATTCCTCGTGGAAAACGATACTTTCCAGCTTGGAGAGCGCATCCTTGATTTCCAGTCTCTGATCTTCTTCATAAAAGAATTTGGCATCAGATAGCCGTGCGCGCAATACTTTTTCGTTCCCTTTGGAAATGACATCCAGCGATTGACTTCCACCGTTACGTACAGTAACAAAGTATGGCAGCAGCTCTCCCGCACGATCCAGCACCGGGAAATAACGTTGATGCTCACGCATGGAAGTAATCAGCACATCCTTGGGAATGTTCAGGAACGAAGGATCAAAACCTCCGAACAGCACCGTCGGCGTTTCAACCAGATACAGCACTTCCTCCAGCAGATCATCCTTAACCGCGATCGTCCAGTCTTTTTCGGCAGCCAACGCTTCAATCTGCTTCACAATAATGGACTGACGTTCCGCAATATCTACGATAACATGCTGTTTGCGAAGTAACTCAACATAGTCAGCCGGGCTTTCTACAACAGTATCCTGTCCGAGAAAACGATGTCCTCTTGTGACATTTCCAGATTGAACCCCGGCAATTTCCAGGTTAACAATATCGTTGCCAAACAAGGCGATCAACCAACGGATTGGACGAACAAACTTAAAGTCATAGCTGGCCCAACGCATAAATTTAGGGAAGGTCATGGCATGCAAAATATGCAACAGGCCTTCGGACAGCACTTCCGCTGTCGGTACGCCTATACTGCTCTTGGTCGCGTAAATATACTCCACGCCTCCATGCTCCTTGAACGTAAACTGTTCAGGATCAACACCTTGGCTACGGGCAAAGCCGAGAGCAGCCTTGCTCCAGTTGCCGGCTTCGTCAAGTGCGATTTTGCGGGAAGGACCTTTGACTTCTTCGTTAATATCCTCCTGCTTTTCGGCTACTTCCTTAACCAGCACTGCCAGACGACGAGGAGTAGCATAAGCTTCTACATCACCATGAGCAATACGTGAGCTGTCCAGCCATGCCGTCATACGCTCCTTTAACTGCTGAATCGCAGCAGGAATAAAACGGGCGGGCACTTCTTCCAAACCGATTTCAAACAGCAAATCCTTAGACATGTGCCGCACCTCCTTTCTTCAACAATGGGAAGCCCAGCTTCTCGCGTTCCTCCAGATAAGTTGCAGCCACCTGACGGGCCAAATTCCGTACACGCATAATAAATCCGGTTCGTTCCGTTACACTGATTGCACCACGGGCATCCAACAAGTTGAACGCATGAGAGCATTTCAATACATAATCGTAGGCTGGAAATACAAGATGCTGCGCCATGGCTTTATTCGCTTCTTCTTCATACATATTAAACAGGGTGAAAAGCATTTTGACATCAGATACTTCAAACGTATATTTAGAATGCTCAAATTCAGGCTGGTGGAAAACATCACCATACGTGATGCCATTAACCCACTCAAGATCGAATACGTTCTCCTTGTCCTGAATGTAGGACGCAAGACGCTCCATACCATACGTAATTTCAACCGCAACCGGGCTGGCATCGATACCGCCCACTTGCTGAAAATACGTGAATTGGGTAATTTCCATACCGTCCAGCCATACTTCCCAACCTAATCCCCATGCTCCCAGCGTTGGCGCTTCCCAGTTGTCTTCAACAAAGCGAATATCATGTTCCAGAGGATTAATACCAAGGCGGCTCAGGCTCTCCAGATACAATTCCTGAATGTTATCAGGCGATGGCTTCAAAACAACCTGAAACTGGTGATGCTGATACAGACGGTTTGGGTTCTCCCCATAACGACCATCTGCGGGACGGCGGGATGGCTCAACATAAGCTACGTTCCACGGCTCAGGTCCAATCGAACGTAAATACGTCATCGGGTTCATTGTGCCTGCCCCTTTTTCCGTGTCATACGGCTGTACAATAATACAGTTGTGCTCGGCCCAAAATTGTTGCAGTGTCAAAATCATCTGCTGAAAATTCATGGTACACCCTTCCCTTCCAAATTACCTCAAATGGTGGTGATCATTCTTCGTAAAGCTTCTATGTACAGGGCTGCCAACTTCCAACAAGCCTCGCCAGAGACAGCAAAAAGCCCCCGCCTCTACGCCTGTACAGACGTAGGGACGAGAGCTGACTCCCGCGGTTCCACCCTACTTGATTGCAGTCCTCCATCACCAGCCAGACCGTAATCCTCTTTTCCGTGTCCAATCAGATGCTCCCGAGTGCCTTGTTCACGAAGATTTCCCGCCAGGCTCACACCGTCCCCGGCTCGCTTACTCTAGAGAATAAACTCCGCTACTTTCTCGTTCAATGCCTCTGCTCCAGAAGGAGATATATAGTAGGATATTACACGTTTTCAGCAGCACAGTCAAGGGAGCAAGATGTTTCACATATCATATTTGTCGAGCTGATCCAGAAAGTTACGGGATTTCAGCTTGACCTCCAGCTGCATGTCCATGAACTGGCGCATGACATGTTTGATTTCCAGCTTGGTTGAGTCCTTCACGTCAATGTTGCCGAGTCGGTTTAGATCCATTCTTGCGAACAAACGTAACAGCTTCAACGTACGCGGTGTGACACTCAATGCAGCAGGATCAAAATGCTTGTAACTTCGACACAAGACCCCGCCCAGCCTCGGACTGATAAACATATCTTCATCAGCACACTGCTGTCCGCTGGAAATACAGGCATCAAGCTGGGGAGCATATCCGGCCGCCTGTAATATTTTAAATTCATAAATGCTCATGACGATCACCGGATCTTTTCCGCTCTCCAGCGCTTCCAGACATGCTTTAAGCTGCTTGAACCAAAAGGTGCCCGTTTCCTCATCATGTAGTACCCGGTCAAGCAACTCACAGGCATATGAGGCGTAAGCGGCCTTGGTAATATCCTCGCGCAGTGTATGGTGGGATTGGATAATTTCACCGGCATTCAACGTGCCTAAGCCGGTATTTCGAAAAAACACAAATTCACCATACGTAAACGGCTGCGTTAAAGCGGCATGACGGCTTTTGGGCTTCTTGGCTCCTCTGACCAGCACGCCTGTCTTACCGCCGCTTTCGGTGCAAAGCGTAATAATTTTGTTCCCCTCACCGTAATCCATGCTGCGGATGACGATTCCTTCCACCCTGTAAAGCATGCCTCTTCCCCCAAACATTCGCGAAGAAGCCAGTGGCTTGCACTATTCACGGGCTTCTTCATGCTCGTCCGACTCTCCTTCATCCGCGTCTTGTTCCCATGTCACGGCGCTCTCCCTGTATAACAGATACGCACCGACATCCCCAGTCATCGCAAAATACTTCCACGAAAAATCTCGCAATCGTATTCATCCTTTCTTCGGAAATGACGTTTGCATCTCAAAATTAGGATGATGCGAAGAGAGGTGAAGTATGCGATGAAATAAATGGATTGCGTTAAAAAAAGTGTGTTGCTGTAGGCGGTGCTGAGACGCTCCGCGAATGATTTGATCTTTCGATCGCTGTTACCCCTGAATTTATTTGTATTTGAAACATGAAAAGGTTTAAATTCAGGGTAAAGGCGAACGCTGACGCTTCTTCAGATTCAAATCCTTCGCTCCGCTTCAGCTTGCATACAGTTACACAGCCTTTTTAAAAGCACTCCTTATTTCATGGCCGAAAATGAGGGTATGGGAAGAGCAAGAGTTAAGCGCCGCAAAGACGCGACGCTTAGAATTACCCAAGACAAAGAAACTTTACTTCCTGCCTGTGGTAGTGAATGGGTAGTCGGAACGGCTTTTATGGTGCTTAATGACCAAGCATATAGTTCTAACTAATTTAACGCTCAATTTTAAGATCCCTTTTAGGGGACAAAAGGTTGTGAAAAATAACATGTTTTTCAAGCGTCGCGGTGGAAGCCGAGGTCACGCAGTACACGATCCTGGTTACGCCAGTCTTTTTTGACCTTTACCCACAGCTCCAGGAAAATTTTGGAACCCAGCAGGTTTTGGATATCTATGCGTGCCTGTTTGCCCACTTCCTTGAGCATAGCTCCCTGCTTACCGATAATAATTCCCTTCTGGGAATCCCGCTCTACAAAAATGACTGCCATAATATGCACTACACCATTATCCTGCACTTTCATGTCTTCAATCATAACTGCAATAGAATGTGGTACTTCCTCACGCGTCATATGCAAAATCTTTTCCCGTACCAGCTCGGCAATAACGAACTGCTCAGGATGGTCGGTAATTTGGTCATCCGGGTAATATTGTGGACCTTCAGGCAAGTATTTCTGTACCTGCTCCAGCAGACGGTTCACATTGTTGCCCATTTTAGCCGAGATCGGCACGATTTCCGCAAAGTCGTACAGCTTGCGGTATTGCTCAATCAGGGGCAGCAACGCTTCGGGCTCAATACGGTCAATTTTATTCAAAACCAGAATAACTGGCGTTTTTACCTGTTTTAGCTGTTCGGCAATAAAACGATCGCCTCCGCCTAATCCTTCAGAGGCATCAATAAGAAAAAGTACAGCCTCAACTTCGCCCAACGTATTAAAGGCTGTCTGATTCATGTAGTCGCCCAGTTTAGACTGGCGCTTATGAATGCCCGGTGTGTCCAAAAATACAATTTGCGTGTCCTCTGTAGTGAATACCCCATGTATTTTGTTACGTGTGGTTTGGGGCTTGTCTGACATGATGGCGATTTTCTGGCCGATGACATGGTTCATCAGAGTTGATTTTCCTACATTGGGTCTGCCGACAATCGCAACAAAGCCTGATTTAAAGTGTTTCTTAGCCATTTCGTTTCCTCCAGCACTATTAAGCGCCTATTTTTTTGTTTTTTGGGTTAGGTCTTTTCTATAGTATATGATTACAAAAATGTGTTTTTCCATTAAAAAAGCTGACTAATCAAGGTCAACAACGGCCTGTAAAACACAAATATACCAATAATTACAGCAAAAACCGCTGCCAGGAGCACAGCTCCGGCGGCGGTGTCTTTAGCCGCTTTGGCCAGCGGATGGATATCAGGCGAGATTAAATCTATCGCCGCTTCAACAGCAGTATTGATCAGCTCGGCTACAATCACCATGGCAATAGCCACAGAAACAAATAACCAATCGAGCCGGGAGATGCGCAGGCTTAAGCCTGCTGCGATGACGAGAAACGCCATGACCACATGTATCCGCATATTTATTTGCGTACGCAGTGCGTACATCACGCCTTCTGCGGCATAACGAAAGGTCATTCTCCAAGACTGACGTCTCATTACCGTGTCAACCCCACTTGAGCCAGTACCGCCTCTTGCTTGCCCATCATTTCAGCTTCACTGGCTTCATCCTGATGATCATAGCCCAGCAAATGCAGAAAGCCGTGAACAAACAAAAATCCGATTTCACGCTCAATGGAATGACCGTACTCCTCACTTTGAGCCTGAGCTGTCTGCACGGAAATAATAATATCCCCCAGCACATCCGGCACATCGTCCAGCGGTCCTTCGTTATCCAGCTCATAGATGATTTCAAGCTCTTCATCCAGTGTTTCCTTCATGGCAAATGACAGCACATCGGTTGGACGATCGATTCCGCGATAATCCCTGTTCAGTTCATGGATTTGCTCGTCATTCACGAAAGTGAGGGCAACCTCACCGTCCGTCACCCCTTCCACCTTGCCTGCTTCCTCCAATAGAGTGTTCAGCAAACCAATCAAGGATTCATGGATTACCATATCGTTTTGTTCATTATTCCAAGCTAATTGAAGGCTCATGCCAACCGCTCCTTTTAATTCTAATGCTCCAGCCGCACTTCATGCACAAGCCTATTATGCTTTCCCGTTCTCAGGCTTTGGTCTTTCTTCGGGATATTCAATCCGGGAATGGAAAGTTCCCATCACGGTTTCTTTAAGAGTTTGAGCCACAATATCAAGCTCCCGCATCGTTAGCTCACAATCGTTGAACTGGTGATCATCCAGACGACTTTTGATAATTTTTTCAATCATCGACTCCACCTGATCCACCGTCGGCTTCCGCAGGGAACGAACTGCTGCTTCCACACTATCAGCAATCCCGACTACAGCAGCCTCCTTGGACTGGGCTTTTGGCCCAGGATAACGAAAATCATCCTCGGTAAAATCAGGCTCTACGCCCTGCTCCTCCGCCTCACGTAGCGCCTTGTGATAAAAATAGTGCAAAAATGTCGTTCCGTGATGCTGCTCGGCAATATCACGAATCGGCTTTGGCAGCTTGTAATCCAATTGCATTTCCACACCGTCACGGGCATGGGCAATAATGATGGACTTACTCAGCTTTGGCTCTATTGTATCATGCGGATTGTCCATGCCATTCTGATTTTCAATGAAGTACGAAGGGCGCTTTGTTTTACCAATGTCATGATAATACGAACCAACCCTGCACAACAAGCCGTTAGCGCCTATAGCTTCCGCCGCAGCCTCTGACAGATTACCTACCATTACGCTATGGTGATACGTACCCGGTGTCTCCGTAAGCAGCTTGCGCAGTAGCGGATGATTCGGGTTAGACAGCTCAACCAGTTTCAGCGCTGACAAAATGCCAAAGGTAGACTCAAAAAATGGCATAAGCCCAATCACAAGTATCGCTGTAATTAAACCACCCGCAAAAGCAAAAGCTACCGCATAGAGCGTCGTTGTTTGAGTCCAGTTGCTCTGGTCGATCAGCGCCAGAGTAAAGACGGACATAGAGCCGAACAGGCATACCATAATCGCTCCCTTGAACAGCGTGGAACGCTGACTGGCTCGATGCGTTGAGAAAATCGCCGCAAGACAAACTACAAGGGCAAAAAAGCCAAAGTTAAAATCAAAAATTTGTCCTTGCCGGACATTCAAAATGACACTTGCCAATATACTGAATATAACGGCACAAACGAACGCCAGCGACATATCGAGCAACAGCGTTACGAGCATGGCTCCAAGCGCGATAGGCGCAAGATAGCCGAGATAAGACCGCTCACTGTCCTGCAATATGGCGGTTAACATCATTGCGCCCACCGTGATTACAAAAATCAGTACTAGCATGAGCAATTGTGCATTGTTATACTTGAAACGGCGCGTTCGTGATTGGAACTGGCGAATATACATAAACAGACCCAAGGCCAGCATCGCAGACAGCATCAACAGGCCAAATTGCGGCCAATAGTTGATCTTGTCCTTTAGCAGCTCGTTCTCATCCAGTAAGGTATAAATTTCCTGGGTAATAATCTCGCCTTTCTTGACGAGCACTTCACCCTGTTTGATATAGACTGTTGGTGTATCTTCACGAGCCTGTACCCTGGCATCCTTCGTAGCTGTATCATCATAAAACTTGTTGGCCGTAATCACAAGCCTTGCAAGCTCCTGAACAACTTCACGGGAGGTGCGCTTGGTAAGCGTACTCGTACTGACCCGCTCGGCCACTTTGGCCCGGGCTGTTTGTGCATCCGTAATCTGATCGTTCATCAATCCGGTCACGATTTCACGCGCTACCGGCCGCATCTCGGCAACATCCTCGGACGTGAGACGCGGAATTTTGATAAAGGTTTCCTCCGGAATCCGATATGTTTGCTCTTTTGTTTTTTGCAGTACTTCATCCAACAGCTTTTCCGGGTAAGCATCCGCGTTACGGCTATTGTTTACAAAATTTTGCACAAATTCCCGCGCACGCTGAGGAATTTCATCCTTGTAAATGGAAATTTTATCGGATCTGGAAACCTGATCGTCCTGATTGAGCCGTTCAATTCGGTCCAGAATACCCGTAATCAGGTTATCGTTGCGAATCGGTACAATCGTATACATGGGCTGTACCCGTTCAGCAGACTCTTCCTGAGCCTTTAACGTCGCTTTGCTATTGGGGAGCTGCATGGGAGCCACAATTTCCTTTTCACTCGGCTGGTTTACCCGAATGTCATAGCGCTCGGGAAGCAGCTTGGACGCAAAACCTACGTAAAAAAGAACCACTAAAAATAAAAACAGAAGATAGCGTGTCGCCACGCTATACTTCCATCCACTCATTCTATGCTGGAACGTTTTGCCCTTAGACAATTCCTTCGAGGTCATCTAAAACAATCCCTCTCCATCATCTTTTTCAAGACAGCTACGCTGCTTATTTTCATACTTCTGATAGCTCCACATTCGTGATATGAAGGCTTATCCCTGATTTTCGGCAACCTGGTCGTAAGCCACGATGATTTTCTGAACCAGAGAATGACGGACAACATCCTCTTGTGCAAAATGTACGAAGCCTATTTCCTCAATTCCCTGTAAAATCGTATTCGCTTCAATCAGACCGGATTTTTTGCCACGAGGCAAATCAATTTGCGTAACATCACCGGTGATGACCATTTTGGAGCCAAAGCCCAGTCGGGTCAAAAACATTTTCATTTGCTCCGGCGTGGTGTTTTGCGCTTCATCCAAAATAATGAACGAATCGTCCAGCGTCCGTCCCCGCATGTAGGCCAGCGGCGCAATTTCAATCAACCCGCGCTCCAGTGCCTTTGCTGTCTGCTCCGGTCCCATAACATCGTACAACGCGTCATACAACGGGCGCAGATACGGATCAACCTTTTCCTGCAAATCCCCTGGCAAAAAGCCCAGATTCTCGCCTGCTTCCACCGCAGGACGGGTCAATACAATTCGCTTGACCGAGCCTTCCTTCAGGGCAGCTACCGCCAGCACCACAGCCAAATACGTTTTACCTGTACCCGCCGGGCCAATTCCAAATACGATATCACGTTTTTTTATCGTGGTTACATAGTGCTTTTGTCCAATCGTTTTGACACGAATCGGCTTGCCACGGAAGGTGGTCGTGATTTCTCCCTTGAACAGATCGAGCAATTGATCGGCACGTAAATCTTTTGCCAATTCAATCGCATAATGGACGTCTCTTTCGGTCAGGATATATCCATTACGAATTAACTGGAGCAGTACATCGAACAATTGTTCGAGCACTTCCACCTCATGGGCGTTGCCAAAAATATTGATTTCCGCCTCACGGGAATCCATTTTTGCGGGAACAGCCGCTTCAATCAATTTTAAAAAGGAATCCTGCGGGCCGAACAGCGCCTGTCCTTCTCCCGCATTGTTCAATGCAATTTGTATGCTGCGTTGTTGTTCTGCCAAATAGCCTCATTCTCCTTGGTTATGAACTAGTGGAAGTTCTTCCGCAATATTCTGTTCCACTTCAAAAAGCACTTTCATATAAACTTTACCATTCTCTCTCTTCTCATGCAAAATTTTTTGGCTCATTATTTTCGTTCCTTTGCCATATTTGGCTAAAATATCGGCTCGTGCCCCTTCTATTCCCCTATTTTGGGCTTCTGCTTCCGTAAGCTTATCCTCATGTATCTTTGTCTCCCTTACGCTTTCGGTCATCCAACCGACGGGAAGACGGAAGGAGCGCCACGTCAGCGGGTCATGCTCAACTGTGGTTTTATGCGCAGAATAAGGGATTTTTCCATATCCCCATAACTGCACTGCGTGGTTGCCCAACACCAGATACAAGCGGTCGTGACTGTTTCCAGTATATGTGCTGCTGCGTCGCACCGTGGGACTACTAATTTCGTACTCATGCCATACGAGGCCCTTAATCTCCCCCTTGGCTACGACCAGCTGCTGATTTTCCTCATCCCCGAGCGTTCCCGAGATAAGTATGGCTCCTTTTTTGACACGTGTATTTTTATGCACAACAGGACGACCCTGCTCGGCAAAAATTTCAGTGACTACCGCGTCTGCGTTGCTGATGAGGTGACGTGGACTGTAGAGCGGCGGAGGGGTAGGCTGTGAGGCTTCAACGACCTGAATCGTCACTG
The DNA here is from genome assembly GCF_014858585.1 of Paenibacillus sp. 23TSA30-6. Classification (NCBI taxonomy): domain Bacteria; kingdom Bacillati; phylum Bacillota; class Bacilli; order Caryophanales; family Paenibacillaceae; genus Paenibacillus; species Paenibacillus sp. 23TSA30-6. The sequence goes on from NZ_SLTL01000012.1 coordinate 155,833, forward strand.
AGGTGCCCTGCTTCTCCACACCGATCCAGGATGCCTCAGGGAGCTTCTGCATGAGCGCACGCGAAAGCTTGTCCTGACTGGAAACACGGAAGCTCCATTGAAACGGATACAGCCCCTCCTGACGGGCAGCTTTGAGTACAACTTCCGTTGAGAGCTTGTCATTCCCCTTTACTTCAACGTCCCAGATGAGCGAGGACATCAGGAACAGGCCTACCCAGAATACAGCCAGTCCAACCAGAAAAAATTTACGTTTGGCCAGCCGCGCAGCGATAAAGGGAATCCCTTGGCGCTTTAAAATATGCATTTTGCAGCCTGTCCTTCTCAGAAGCGGACGCAGCAGGAAGACGTGCGGCAGCAGAAGGTTCATTTCTGCATGTCTTGTACCCATCGGCCGCACGTTCCAAACAGGTATATGATGCTCCGTGAGCAGATTAATGAACGCTTCCACGCTCTCGCCCTTGACGGCAAGGGTAACCGTGCCACGCAGCTTAGTTAAAGCAGGATGTTTCATGGGCCTTCCTCCGTTCCTTCCAATTGGATATCCGTAATGTGTCCTTCCACACTTACCTGCTCAGGCACAATAGACGTAATGACAAGCCCATGCCCCGTCACCCGCAACCTGCCTTGCGCCAGCGCAAGTACTAGCCGATCCGGCGTGAAGTCCACGACGCCCCGGTGATTCTCCACATAAAGCTGGCGGCTGCCAATGAGAGTTAACCGCGGCAGGTCAAATAGAATGTCCTGCGGAAGTTCCAGCGTCTCACTGGCCCACTTTCGCAGTTTGCGGCTCATCCGGCTCATACGAGGGAATCTCCTTTCCTGTCATAAAAACAATTGTTATCCAACGGCTAATAATTGTTTTTATGGCAGCTACGCTGCTGATTTTCGTCTCCTGTTATTACCATCCGGTGGATCACAGTCATTTTCATGGCAGCTACGATGCTTTTTTAACCAATGCCGATGCCGCTTAGATATGGGCGTCATTACACCAGCGCCACAGATATCTGTACTGTATACTTTATGATCCAGCCGCCATATTTATGAAACGAAACTAACAATTCATCGTAGCCCTGATTTTGCATAGCAAGAGTCTGGATACTTGCACAATGCAAAATGAAAAAGACAACCCCGATTCAAGCATCGAAACGAGATTGTCTTTTCCTGATTTTATAGAGTCATTCTGTTATTTTTCGGAATCATGATTCAAAAGAGAGTTTTTTCTGGAATATAGAAAATAAACGGCCAGACCTATAACGAGCCAAATCAGAAAACGGATAAACGTTTGGCTATGTAAATTCAGGATGAGCGCCCCACACGAAATAATAGCCAAAATCGGAATATACGGAACACCCGGACATCGGAAGGCTCTGGGCAGATCCGGCTGTGTTCTTCGCATCACAATCACAGCGACAGAAATCAGTATAAAGGCTGAAAGGGTGCCGATGTTCACCAAACTCGCCAATTCATCCAGTGAAATCAACCCGCCCATTAATGCAGATAATGTACCAAAAAACAATGTGTTAATATACGGAGTTTTGTATTTAGGATGAACCTTGGACAAGACTTTTGGTACCAGACCATCACGTGACATGGCAAACATAATACGGGTTTGGCCATAAAGCATGACCAGCATAACTGTGGTCATCCCTAAAATGGCCCCCACATCCACAATCCCCGCAACCCAGTTCTGACCTGCAACCTGCAAGACAAGTGACACCGGATGGGAAATACCTTCAAACTGCATAAACGGGACAATCCCTGTCATAATCCCGCTGACAATGACGTATAGAAGCGTACATATAATCAGTGAAAAAATAATGCCGCGCGGTAAATCACGAGCCGGATTTTTGGTTTCTTCTGCGGCAGACGAAACAGCATCAAAGCCGATAAAAGCAAAGAATACCAGCGCTGCGGCTCCAAGCACTCCACTGAACCCAAATGGCATAAAAGGTGTCCAGTTATCCGGTTTTACATATTGAAAAGCAACGAAAATAAATAATAAAATCACAGCAATTTTTACAATAACCATAATGTTGTTCATACGTTTCGATTCTTTGATTCCAAAGTAGAGCAAGAAGGTAATCCCCATCAAAATCAAAAAAGCAGGAAGATTAAAATAGGTGGCTTGATCTTTTAAAGCGCCTGGTGCCGCAGTGAATTCAAGGGGGATATGGATACCAAGTCCATTCAAAAATGATACAAAATAACCCGACCAGCCTGCGGAAACTGCACTTGCAGCAAGCATATATTCCAAAATCAAATCCCATCCGATAATAAAAGCCAGAAGTTCTCCCATCGTTGCATATGTAAAAGTATAAACAGATCCGGATACCGGAACGGTGGATGCAAACTCTGCATAAGCCAGTGCTGCAAATAGACAGGCAAGCCCCGCAACCACAAAAGAAATAATCAAACCCGGACCAGCCGTAACCGCTCCCGTGCCAGTCAACACAAAAATCCCCGTTCCGATAATAGCTCCAATGCCAAGCATCGTTAAATCAAAGGCACCAAGCTCTTTTTTAAGTGCTTTTTCACCCCGCGTTGCAGCAAGTAGCTGATCAATGCTCTTTTTTCTGAATAAGCTATTATTCATCCATCCCATCTCCCTAGACATGTAATATATACTTTTATACCTGGGTCACCTCACCTCGAAATTACGTTTATTTTCTCTAAATTTGGAGTAAATTTTCAGAAACACTATCTTTGATAACATTATATATAAAAACGAAAAAATGAAAACTGTTTTCGGAAAGTTCCATTCATTTTCTTACATTTGATCATTTTGCCTCTGTATTTTTTTCGAAAGTTCAGTATTAAACTAGACACAATGGCAGATTTTTTGCTTACAAATGACGTAAGAAAACCTTGCTACTACTGGGTTTATGACATCTTATGTAAGTTCATAAGGGTATTTTCTGCTAAACTGATTTCTATTCTGGACTGGCCTATGTATTAGCAAAAAAATAGTCCGCCACCAGCTAAAGCCAGGGCGGACTAAACCATTCATGCAAACTGCTCAAATAGAACGATAACAGCTCTTGTCTTTTTAACGTCTTCCTCCACCCATATAACGCTTGGAACGCGGAGGACCCAGTATTTCTGCCCAGATCACGCCTCTGCGCAGGTCAGCCGCAGTTACTGTACTACGCTCCTGCGAAGCTCCCTCTGAGGCATCTGTAATCTCTCCCGACTCCCTCGCATTGGATATGCGGTCGAGACGTGCCAAAACCGATCTACGCTCTTCTTCCATGGCCCGGATTCGATCCTCCAGAGTAGAACCGTTATCCAGGGAATCCCGATTCGTCTGTTGCTCTGTTTCCGTCCAATCATTCATTTGTTCTTCCATACGCCGAGCTTCCATAACTACACGCCGTTCATCAGGAAACTGACGCTGCAATTCTCCAGCAGTATCTTGCCTTTGCGGCTGACGTTGCTCCTGTCTGTGTTCCGTAGAGAAAGGTCCGGAGGGTGATGAAGGACCGCGAGAGCCGTGGTCGCCACCAAACGTAGGCATACCCTTTCCCGGCGGCGCTTTTCTCTCTGTGCTTTTCATGCTTTTGCCCAAAAAAGACACCAACGCAAAGCCGATCACAATCAGGATATACAAATGCTCAAAAATCCAGCTCATAAAGTTCATAACTCACCGCCTTGCTGCCGTAATTCATCGGCTATATCCCGTTGTTAGTCCCGGTTTTTGTTGTCATTTCCCGAGTTTTCATTTGGTTTGCCCAAGGAGCCGCGCATTTGCGTATCTGCCTCAATATTTTTCAAATTCATATAGTCCATAACGCCAAGTTTTCCGCCACGCAGCGCCTCAGCCATCGCCAGCGGCACTTCGGATTCGGATTCCACAACGCGCGCTCTCATCTCTACGACACGCGCCTTCATTTCCTGCTCCTGCGCCACGGCCATTGCACGGCGTTCTTCCGCTTTCGCCTGCGCAATCCGTTTATCGGCTTCCGCCTGCTCGGTTTGCAGGAAGGCACCAATATTCTTGCCTACATCAATGTCCGCAATATCGATGGACAAGATTTCAAACGCCGTTCCGGCATCCAGACCTTTGGACAGCACCGTTTTCGAAATGGAATCCGGGTTCTCCAGCACATCCTTATGCGAATTACTGGAGCCGACAGTCGTAACGATACCTTCACCGACCCGCGCAATAATCGTTTCTTCTCCGGCACCCCCGACGAGTCGATCAATGTTGGCACGCACTGTAACACGAGCCTTAACCTTTACTTCGATACCATCCTTGGCTACCGCAGCGACAGTAGGTGTCTCGATGACACGCGGATTAACGCTCATTTGGACCGCTTGCAGAACATCCCGACCCGCAAGATCAATCGCAGCAGCGCGTTCAAATTCAAGCGGAATGTTGGCACGCTGCGCAGCAATCAGCGCATTGATCACTCGGTCTACATTACCACCCGCCAGAAAATGACTTTCCAGTTGGTTGATATTTAAGCCCAGACCAGCCTTGGTTGCCTTAATCAGCGGATTCACAATCCGGCTTGGCGTTACACGACGTAACCGCATAGCTACCAGTGTAATGATACTAATCCGCACCCCTGACGCCAACGCTGAAATCCACAGCATCACCGGGAAAAAACTGAAAAATACGCTTAACACAATAATCACTACAACGGCAATCAGCAAAACGCTGACAATACCCGATTCGAACACTCACATCATCCTCCATTAATCTAATTCTTCGTTTGTTTTCGCGTTTTAGACGCTGGTGTCCGCCTTGACCACAATGCGTCCACCTTCTACTTTGGATACGATAATGGGCATATCCGTAGCGATAAACTCGCCGTTCGTCACGACGTCCACACGTTCGTCAGCGATAAGCACGGTTCCTGCTGGACGAAGCGGTGTCAGACTCACACCTCTTTGTCCCAATAGCAATTCCCGATTCACTACCGAAGAAAAGCCCTGGTCAGCCGTCAAGCTTTCTTTAAGTATAAAACGGTTCCATATTCCCCGATCCTTGAAAGCAATCCCTATGATCGCCACCACAGCAACGGCAGCAGCAAAGGCTATACCCAATGATATAAAAGCATGCTGCATGTTGTAGGCCGCGCGAACAACTCCGGCGACAAGACTGATGGAACCCAAAATACCCAAAATACCAAAGCTTGGAATGAACATTTCAAGTATAAGCAAAGCCAGACCGATGATAAACAACAGCCACGTCTCGGAGCCTGCAAAGCCAGCAATATAATTGCCGAAAAAGTACAATCCAAATCCGAGCACGCCTAAAATTCCCGGCACTCCAAAGCCCGGTACGATTAGTTCAATGACAACCCCCGCGATACCGATAAATAAAAGCAATGTCTGCACAATCGGGTTGGTCAATATCTCGGCTGCTTTTTCAGCCCATGTCCGCTCCACATGAAATACATCATCCGTGCTATAACCCATCCATTGAATAACTTCTTGTTCTGAAGAGGCAATGTGATCCGCATAACCCAGCTTAAGCGCTTCCTCACTGGTTAAAGAAATGATCTGACCTTTTTCTTTATTAAAGTTCAGCTCCGGTATAGCTACAGCAATTTTGGAGTCTACCATACCTCTCGCAATATCCGGGTTACGTCCGCCGGATTCTGCGGCAGATGCCATGCTGCTCTTCCACCAAGCCACTGTTTTCGGGTCAGTGATAGCCTGCCCACTGCCGTCTACCAGCGCTGCTGCTCCAATAATGCTGCCCGGCTTCATGACAATTTTGTCTGCGCTTAACGCAATATAGCTTCCCGCAGAGGCCGCTTCGCCTCTTACATAGGCAACCGTCGGAATCGTGCTGTCTTTAATCAGCTTGCCCAGCTTTTCCGCTGTGTCTACCCGTCCGCCTGGCGTATTAATATCCAGCACAATGAGGCCCGCTTTGGACTCCGCCGCTTCTGCAAAGCCGCGTTCCATAAAGCTGCCCAGTCCCTGTTCAATTTCCTGATCCACCGGTATAACGAACACAGCACCGCCTTTCACAGCGGCCGCCGCTGATCCCGAATGGAATAATGGCAACAGCAAAACGGATATCATGATCCACATGGTCCAAAAGATCATTTTGCGGCTGGAGTGGTGATGTTCTCTATGCATTACTCTCCCCCCTTTCGATCTTTCTATGTTACAGCATATCAAATTTTGTCAGGTAAACCATACAATTTTCAGGATTTATTGTGAAATTCTTGAGTATGCTTCTATCCTGATGGCTGTCATGTACTTTACGCACCCGATGGACATCACGTTTCAAATGATTATAGATAACGCTTACAAAAAAAGTTCTCCTTATACTATCAGCCTATGACAAACGAGGCAGATACAGAAATAACACCCTCTGTAAACAGAGGGTGTTGCGCTTTCCTGTTTGTCGCAGGTTTATTGCAGAAATTGCTGAACCGCTTGGTTCACGAGCTTACCGTCAGCGCGGCCTTTTACCTTAGGCATCAAGGCCGTCATTACTTTCCCCATCTCGGCTTTCGAAGAAGCACCGGTTTCCTGGATGGTCTGCTGTACAATAACTTTAATTTCTTCTTCAGAAAGTTGTTCGGGAAGGTACTGAGCGATGATCTCTATTTCTGCTTTAGTGCTTGTCGCAAGTTCATCACGACCGGCTTTTTCAAATTCATGGAGGGCATCTTTTCGCTGTTTGATCTCACGACTCAGAATATCAAGCACTTCGTTGTCGTCCAAATCCCGTTTCAAATCTATTTCAAGATTTTTAATCGTAGAACGAACCATTCGAATGGTGGAGAGTTTGAACTTGTCCTTACTCTTCATTGCTTGCTTCATATCTTCGTTCAATCGTTCGCTCAAATTCATGATTGCTTAGATCCTCCTAGAACTTTCTCTTACGAGCAGCCTCGGACTTTTTCTTGCGCTTTACGCTTGGCTTTTCATAATGCTTGCGTTTCTTCACCTCAGCCAATACGCCATCCTTAGCAATGGAACGTTTAAAGCGACGAAGTGCAGCATCAATTGTCTCGTTTTTGCGAACTTTAGTTTCAGACACCAGTTTTCCCTCCCTCCGACCAGACCGTCCAAGAGCAATAACACGGTTCATCAAATTTTATTATAGGTGAAACGGAAACCGGGTGTCAACCTATAAGAAAAAATGAATAAATAATGGATACATATTTCTCCATTCACGCCGTATTACTGAAAGACAAGCACTGTCATTTTTAAGAATGTGAGTCCGAAATACCCGTCAAGGCACCCAATGGGGCACCGCCCAACAGATGATAATGTAGATGTCCAACCGCTTGCCCGCTATCCGGACCGCAGTTGTTAATCAACCGGTAACCCGATTCAGCAACACCCAGTTTTTTCGCCACCTCAACCGCAACACGATGAATCTCCGCAATCAAAGGCAGATCCTCCTCTGTCACAGCATTCATTGAAGGAATATATTTCTTCGGAATAATGAGCACGTGTACTGGCGCCGCAGGCTGGATGTCATGAAATGCGAGCACATTGTCGGTTTCCAGCACTTTTTTGCTGGGGATGGTTCCATCCACAATTTTCAAAAACAGATCGTCCATTCAAAACCCTCCTTTGGCAGTGAGCCGATCATCAGGTTCGAAAGTGTAGAACCCATGCTCTCGGCATTCAAAGTTATGTATTTCCCCACAACCGAATTGAACATATACAGTTATGGTTTGTTATACCTATGTTTCTATATGTATCATAACGGAAAAAGGGGCTTAATACCAGTTCCCTCTCCCCGCTTCCTCTATAATAGCTTTTACCCCTTCATCAATTTGATCCGGCTGGGCACGCGAAATACTGATGCGTAAAAACTTTTCGTGTTCCTTATAATCGGATAAATAAAATCCTTTACCGGATAACACCAGCACCTTCCTCACGGCAAGACGCTGTACCAAACGCTCCATATTCACCGTCCGGGGTAGCTTCAACTGCATATACACTCCCGAGCTTACAGCCGACACTTCAATCACGCCGTCCTGATTATATCGCTCTACTGCCTGGTTTAAAATGCGAATGCGTTCCGCATACAGGCTGCATATCGTGTGCTTGTGGCGTTCATACATTCCATTTTTAATATAAATATCGAGTGCGGCCTGAGATAAAATGGAGGTATCGACGTATCTTTTGTATGCGCTGAACGTCTTTAACAGGATTTCCGGCAAAACCACCACGCCTAAGCGCAAGCCTGGGAAAATGATTTTCGAGAAGCTTTTTAAATAAATAACATGGTCTGTCTGATCGTACGCATATATAGGATCAAACAGGTGGTCGATCCCCAAATCAGCCATGTAATCATCCTCCACGATGAACACATCGTATTTGGCAGCTAATGCGGCTATAGCCTTGCGTTCCTCTGTGTTGTATGAGGTCCCCAGGGGATTATGATATCTTGACATGGTATAAAAAAACTTGATGCTACCGTTCTTAAATTGATGCTCCAATTCCTGCAAATCCATACCTGCCGCTGTTCTGGCGATAGTGCTGACGGGTATACTCTCTCCCTCCAGAAAACGCAAATAAATATCGTAGCTCGGCTGCTCCACCAAAACCGTCTTTTTGCCGTTTGGAAACGGCATTTTTGCAAGGATTTCCAGTGCCTGCTGAACACCAGAAGTGACGATAATCCGCTCCATTTTGGCAAATACCTGATTATCGGCCAAGTGAGAAACAAGCGTATGACGCAATGTCTCCAGTCCTTGAGAATCTCCGTAGGTGAACAGATGATATTTGTACGTATCAATGGCCTGATTCAGACAGTGCTGAAAGTCCAGATACGGAAATACGTTTAAATCCGGGGAGGCCGAAGCAAAATCAATCGAGGCCTGAATATGGCTACGGCTATGACGCAAATCTCCGGAGTTCTCCACCACATAATATCCGCTTTGCGGAATGGAATAGATGGCGTGCTTCTTTTCAAGCTCGGCATATGCCCGCAAAATCGTGCTTTTGCTGCACTGGTACAATTCTGAAGCATCCCGGATAGAAGGCAGCTTTTGACCCGAGCTGTATTGCCCCTCACAGATTTTAAGCTCTATATCCAATAGAATCGAAATATATTTTTTCACAATGATCCTCCTGCCTGCTTATTTCACTTTCTATTTCTGCTACTTCTTTATACGGTTGATGTTAACATGCTTTATATGTAAGCAGAATGCCCCAATTTATAAAATTGTACCGATACAGTTACGATAATTTGATATCCCGCAGGCTCGTCCATTGTTGTACCTTTAGTTCATCGGAGGGGACGTTCGCAAACATGGTCCCGAAGGATGAAAGAGAGGTAGGCAACTTATGGACACCCAAACCAAAGGATTAAAACTGGCTTATTTCTTTGCGGTGCTGAATGCTGCAATTATTGGATTTTCGTTTTTATTTACTAAAATGGCGTTAGTGCATGCTCATCCCATCGATACGCTGACCTATCGATTTGCAGCTTCTTTTATAGTCCTGTCCATTCCGGTGGCCTTGGGGTGGATCAAGCTGTCTTATCGGGGCAAACCCTTATTTAAAGCACTGCTGCTGGCTCTAATGTACCCATTGGGTTTTTTCACCCTACAAGCATTTGGATTACAGCACGCAACTTCCGCCGAGGGAGGTATTATGTATGCCTTCACACCCGTTGTAACAATGATCATTGCTTCCCTATTTTTAAAAGAAACAACGACCCTTTTACAGAAGCTGTCGATCTTTTTATCTGTTTTCGGCGTTGTGTTCATCTTTATCATGAAAGGAAGCAGCTTTAACTTGTCCAATTTGGGCGGGCTCTCCATGCTTTTCCTGACGTGTGTAGCGTTTGCCGGATACAGCGTTTTGGCACGCTCTCTTTCGAAGCATTTTAGTCCGGCGGAAATCAGTTATTTTATGATGGGTATCGGATTTATTACATTTCTGACCATATCGCTCACTAACCATATTCAAAATGGGACACTGGGCACATTTGTAGCCTTGTCCAGCAACGGTACCTTCGTACTGTCCATTATATATCTTGGCGTGGTGGCCTCGCTTATCACTTCACTGACTGCAAATTATGCTTTGTCGAAAATAGAGGCGTCAAAAATGAGCGTATTTACCAATCTGTCGACCATCGTGTCTATCGCAGCCGGGGCTTTGTTTATTGGAGAAAAGATAACAGTGTATCATCTGATTGGCTCACTACTGATTATAGCCGGGGTGATCGGAACCAATTATTTGGGCCGGAAAAAGACAGTACCGCTTCGTGCAGACACGCTTAAGACGTAATCACTCTTAGAGAAGTGAGCTGGAAAAGAATGATTGTCGAGATAGCAGAGAGCATGTTATGAGGTAGATCGCATGTTGAGATTAGATTTGGAATGGCATAGGTAAAAAAAAGAGGCTGTTTCTTCTCACCGGAAGAAGCAGCCTTAAGTATGTCATGATGTATGAATGCTTCAGTAAGCCGCTTGTGCTATAGCTGCACATCTAAGAAAGTGACTATGGATGGTTAGAAGAGGACTGAGAGGATACACACTAGGGCGATTAAAGAAATGGGGTTTAATAATAAGGCAGTAGGCTGATCGCGGTCAGCGCAGCAAGCGGCAGAATCAGACGGTTAAAGCGCCGACGTCTATAAGGGAATCCATATCCATATCCATATCCATAGCCTGGTACCGGAGCAGGGTACGGATATGGTGGGTAGGATGCAAAGCCGCCATAAGCACGGGAACCACAGCCGCAATTGTTAGGCGGATAAGGGAGATTTACGTTCTCCGCTTCGCCCATTGGAACTGCCAAATATATTTTTTCATCATCCACATGCTCCACAATTCCGTCATACATCGTTCCATCCTTCACCCATACGCATACGTAGCGGTGCATATGCTGTTGACATAGCGTTTTGGCATCCGTTTTTTCCGGTGCTATTCCTTTTACGTTCGTCAGGCTTTTTTCCATGGTTGTTTCCTCCTAGGCTCTTGCATGTATACCGTATGTTATTCAAAAATGGGCTATGTGTTACATCAAATTGGGCGAATTCCGGCTTGCAAACAAAAAAAGAAGCACCCCGGAGGCTCTTGGCAGAGCCCCTCTGAACGGACGTATGACGGGAAGTTTCCTTCCGCAGCATACGTCCGCCGGGGTGCTGTATGATTAACTTGTCGGCTTAACTGTATTATAACAATACTTTGAAACTGTATCTGTGATCTGTATCACGTCGCTTCAAAATGTTTCCATAACCACGCGGGAGCCGCCTCCGGCCTGCTCTGCGGGAAGAACGACCAGCTTACGCGGCAGACGAGCCCGTAGCTCGGGTACATGGCTGATCACGCCGACTGACAGTTGATCGTGATGCAGTTTTTCCAGCGAGGTGATGACGGTGTCCAGCAGTTCAGGGTCCAACGTTCCAAAGCCTTCATCCAGAAAGAAAAATTGCAGCGGGTATTGGCCGCGCAATTGAATCTGGGCCGACAGCGCGAGCGCAAGCGACAAGGAGGTCAGGAACGTCTCGCCACCGGACAAGGTCGATACCGGACGCTTGACTCCGCCGTTGGCATCGTCACTAATGACAAAGCCACCGCTGGAGTCTACCTCTAGCGCATAACGCTGCTTGGTCAGAAAACGTAAACGGCGTGAGGCCGACTGACTGACCTGCATTAGCTGTTCCTCGGCAATGTATTCGACGAAGGCGTTGCCCCGGAAAACGGACTGGAGCTTGGACATCTTTTCTGCCTCGCTGCGCAAATGAGCGCGATTGGACTCCAGCTCCATCCAGCGGACATGCCGATGCTGCAAATCCTCCAAATCACGCTCAGCCTTGGCACGATTCTGGAGTGCCTCTTCGTCGCGTGCACGGCAATCACGCAGCTGCGCGGCGGCCGATTCCCACTGTTCCTCGGTCACTGTTGCTCCATCCAGCTGTTCTTCCACATGTTTTAAACGGGAGGACAGCTCTTTTTCACGTTCCCGATGCAGGCTCACTTCACGTTCATAACGTGCCAATTCATCGGGTCCGAGACAGCATTCCACGACCTCTGCTTCCGTAGCAAAGAGGGAGGCTTCCAAACGACTACTCCAGCGGGACTCCGATACCTGCCGTCTTTCTTCTGCCGAATCGGATGCCTGCCGGGCAATCAGCGAAGCATGAACGGCTTGCTGCTTGCGTTCCTCCGCTTCAGCGCGGCGGCGTGCGGCGGTCTCGGCTCCGTTTTTCAGCCCCAGAAGACGCGAGTTTGCTTCTTCCAGCAAGGAAGACGCATGGCCTTCTCCAACCCACTGCCGGAGGCGATCCATTTTTTCACGCAGCGAATCATCTTTGTTTTGGAGTCCGGTACGGCGGGCGATGATAACTTTGTCTTCCTCGATGATGTTCTGCTGAATCTGCTGAACACGTGCCGCCTTCTCTTCGAGGAAAGTCACGCTCGTCTCCAGCCGGGACCGCAGCTCTTCCGCGCGCGCGTCGCGCTCCTGCATGGCGCGGTAGCGCTCCGCGGCTTCGCCCGGAGCGACGTCCGGCAGCTGCGCCGCCCATTCGGCGCGCAATGCCCCGCTGCGCGTGGTGCACGCCTCGCGCTTGCTCCGCGCATGCGTTAGCGCTGCAACAGCCGCCTCTTGCTCGGCGGCTGCGCGAATACGCCGCTGCTGTCCGGCGGCGTCCGCCTCGCGTAACGCGTGCGCCTCTGCAGGCAGCGCACGCGCACGGGCGGCAATACTCATCCATCAGCTCGCCATATTGCTCTAGATGACGCTCTGCTTCCTCACCCTTATGGGCAATTTCGGCCTCCAG